>NZ_JOGP01000021.1:0-121726 GCF_000719505.1 Streptomyces sp. NRRL B-3229
AGACGGCATACGAGATTCGCCTTAGTCTCGTGGGCTCGGAGATGTGTATAAGAGACAGGTCGCGCAGTTCCCCGCGCCCCTGGGGGAGTGCGGGGGCCTGTGTCGAGGGGCTGGAGTGGGGCCGGGGCGGGAGTCCGGATCGGCTGGCCTTATGGCACTCGCCCATGTGACTCCGCGCCACGCGCCTGAAGGCCTCGCCGGGAGCGCCGACAACCCCGCATGCACCCCCCGTCACCCCCTCACAGCACCAACGCCGCCCCGCAAGCCGCCAACGCGACCGTGCACAACGCCGCTGCCGTGGCGTGGCGTGGGGTGAGGGGGGTCGGGAGGGTGGGGGACGCCAAAGAGTGGATGCGGCGGTGGGCGGCGTAGAGGAAGGTCAGCCAAAACGTGCAGCACAGGGCGCAGGCGATCAGGCCCGCGGGGGACGGTCCGCCGTGCAGCGCCGTCTTCACGGCGAGGACGGCACAGACGGTGCCCGAGAGGGTCGTACGGCGCCAGGCGAGCCGGGTGCGTTCGGGCTGGAGCCCCGGGTCGCGCTCCCCGGCGGCGCGCTCGCTCACCCCTCCCACCCGAGGAACACGACGACGACCATGGCCACGGCCACCACCGCGACCACGAGACTCAGCAACGTGGGGAACCGGGACGCCGGCAGATCCTCACCCCGCCGCATCGCCCGCTCGCACCGCACCCAGTGGTTGACCGCCCGCAGCGAGCACAGCACCCCCGCCGCGAGCAGCGCCAGCGCCAGCCCGACCCGCCAGCCCCAGCGCAGGTCCGGCAGGAACTGGTCCACGGCGAAGCCGCCGCCGATCAGGGCGAGCGCGGTCCGCAGCCACGCCAGGAAGGTGCGTTCGTTGGCGAGGGAGAACCGGTAGTCAGGGGTACGGCCCTCCTGCCGTACCTCCTCGGGGGCGAACCAGACGCGGACGTTCCGTGCGAAATCGATCACGCGCACGAGCCTATCCGCACGGCCGCGGGAGGACGCCGCCGCCCGGTGTTCACCGGCCGCGCCCGGCGCAGCGCTGCGCGGTTTTCGATATGCCGCCGATACGTGCCGGTTCGTAGCATCGGGACCATGCGTGTGCTGATTGTCGAGGACGAGCCCTATCTGGCCGAGGCCATCCGCGACGGCCTGCGCCTGGAGGCGATCGCCGCCGACGTCGCGGGCGACGGCGACACCGCGCTGGAGCTGCTGGACGTCAACACCTACGACATCGCCGTCCTCGACCGTGACATCCCCGGACCCTCAGGTGACGAGATCGCCAAACGCATCGTCGCCTCCGGCAGCGGGATGCCGATCCTCATGCTCACCGCCGCCGACCGCCTCGACGACAAGGCCTCCGGGTTCGAACTGGGCGCCGACGACTACCTCACGAAACCCTTCGAACTGCGGGAACTCGCGCTCCGGCTCAGGGCGCTCGACCGCAGACGTGCCTACAGCAGGCCACCGGTGCGGGAGATCGCCGGGCTGCGCCTCGACCCGTTCCGCCGGGAGGTCTTCCGGGACGGCCGCTTCGTCGCGCTGACCAGGAAGCAGTTCGCCGTGCTGGAGGTCCTCGTCGCCGCCGAGGGCGGTGTCGTCAGCGCCGAGGAGCTGCTGGAGCGGGCGTGGGACGAGAACGCAGACCCGTTCACCAACGCCGTCCGCATCACCGTCTCGGCCCTGCGCAAACGGCTCGGCGAACCGTGGATCATCGCCACCGTGCCAGGCGTCGGCTACCGCATCGACCCGGAGCCCGGCGTGGGCCACCGCATCGACCCGGAGCCCGGCGTGGGCCACCGCATCGAACCGCAGCCCGGCGTGGGCCACCGCATCGAACCGCAGCCCGGCGTCGGCTGCCGCACCGACCCGCAGCCGGGCGCCGGAGACGCGGGAGCGGGCCGTGGATAGGCGGCCCGGGGTGAGCGTCCGCCTGAAACTCACCCTCAGCTATGCCGGGTTCCTCATGGTCGCCGGTGTCCTGCTGCTCGCCGCTGTCTGGCTGTTCCTGCTGCGGTACGTCCCCGACCGCGGGATGCTCTACAACCCCGACGACCGGCCCGCGGGGGTCTTCCCCATCCGGTCCGCCCTCCTGGAGGTGTTCGCGCCGAGGGCGGCCGCCGTGCTGGCGTTCCTGCTGGTGTTCGGTCTGGTGGGCGGGTGGATCCTCGCCGGCCGGATGCTCGCCCCGCTGACCCGCATCACGGAAGCCACCCGCTCGGCCACCCACGGATCGCTCTCCCACCGGGTCCTGCTGCCGGGCCGCAGGGACGAGTTCCGTGAACTCGCCGACGCCTTTGACGCGATGCTCGCCCGGCTGGAGGCGCACGTCGCCGAGCAGCAGAGGTTCGCGGCCAACGCATCGCACGAGTTGCGCACCCCGCTGGCCATTTCGAAGGCCCTGCTCGACGTGGCCCGCGCCGACCCGCACGCCGACACCGGCGAGGTCATCGAACGCCTGCACTCCGTCAACGCCCGGGCGATCGACCTCACGGAGGCGTTGCTCCTGCTCAGCCGCGCCAACCAGCGCTCCTTCACCCGGGAGCCGGTCGACCTGTCCCTGCTCGCGGAGGAGGCCACCGAGACGCTCCTCCCACTCGCGGAGAAGCACGGTGTCGGGGTCGAGACCGGCGGGGACGCCGCCGCCACCGGCGGATCACCCGCGCTGCTGCTGCAACTCACCACGAACCTCGTGCACAACGCGATCGTCCACAACCTGCCCGACGGGGGCGCGGTGCGGGTCACGACCGGCGTCCGCCCGGGGACGGTGGTGCTCACGGTCGAGAACACCGGCGACAGGCTCACCCCGGAGCGGGCCGCCACCTTCGCCGAACCGTTCCAGCGGGGCACGGAGCGCGCGCACACCGACCACGCGGGCGTCGGCCTCGGACTCGCCATCGCCAGGACCATCACCCACGCGCACGACGGCACCCTCGACCTCGCGCCGCGTGAGGGCGGCGGGCTCCGCGTCACGGTGGAGCTTCCGGCGGTCAGCCCATCGAGCGGTACGCCTTGAGCCGTTCGTAGGCCGCCAGTCCGTCGGGCACCCACTCCCAGTCACGCAGCCGGAGCTCCACCTCGTCCTCGGTCAGGAAGTCGTGCCAGGCGACCTCCTCCACCTGGGGGCTGACCGGGAGCTCGCAGCGGACCTCGTAGACCGCGGACCACCAGGTGCGGCCGGCGCCGTCGTCGTAGAGGAACTTGAAGAGGAACTCCGGCCGGGGCAGCCCGCTCACGCCGAGCTCCTCCTCCGCCTCGCGCAGCGCCGCTTCGTCGTAGGACTCGCCCGCGCCGACGACTCCGCCCACGAACATGTCGTGGAGCGAGGGGAAGACCAGCTTGGTGTCCGTGCGGCGATGCACGAACAGCCGTCCCTCGGCGTCCCTGGCCTGGACGAACACACAGCGGTGCCGCAGTCCCTCGGCGTAAGCCGCCCCTCGGGGTGATTGGGAGACGACGTTGTCGTTCTCGTCGACGATGTCGAGGATCTCGTCAGCAGAACTCATGACCCCATCCAACCAGGGGCCACGATTCAATCGGGGGCCAGGACTCAACCAGGCGCCACGCACGCGAACCCACGCGCGACCGACGCCCCGGAACGCTCAGCTCGGCTGAAGATCCCGCCTCGGTTCCGAGCTGTCGGCTCCGCACGGCATCGCCGGGTGCATGCCCAGCAGGACGATGCCCGTGACGATCGCCGCGAGGCCCACCGCCTCCCAGGTCAGCGCTCCCGTGTCGGTGCGCAGGCGGTCGCCCAGGAAACCCACGCCGCAGACGATCCCGGCGAGCGGCTGGGCCGCGGTCAGTGCGGGGAGCGACATCCGCAGCGGGGCCGTCTCGAACGCGCTCTGCACCAGGACCAGCCCGGTGACCCCGAGGGCCAGCACGGCGTACGGCTGCCAGCCGGTCAGCAGCTCGGCGAGGCCGCCCTCGGTGAAGCGCTGGCCGCTGACCCGGGTCAGCGCGTCCTGGACGCCGTAGAGGAGGCCTGCCGCCAGGGCGAGCAGCACCGGGCCCGCGCTCAGCCGGGAGCGCTTGGCGTACGTGGTGAGCAGCAGGGCGAGGCCGATCATCGCGCCGATGATCAGCCAGTGCCGGAGGGGATCGGTGACCGCGCTGCCCCCGCGCGGCTCGCCCGCCACGATGAACGCGCTCACCCCGCCCGCGAGGAGGGCCAGGCCCGCCCAGCCCTGGCGCCCCAGCGGCTGCTTCGTCTGTCGGCGGGACAGGGCGAGGGCGAAGAGCAGGTTCGTGGCGAGCAGGGGCTCGACCAGCGAGACCTCGCCCTGGCCCAGCGCGATCGCGCCCAGCACCATGCCCGCCACCATCAGGCCGATGCCGCCGAGCCACCGCGGCACCTTGACCAGGTCGAGCAGCAGCCGGGGTGAGAGGAAGTCGCTCAGCGGTGCCTGACGGGCCGCGTTCTGCTGGAGCACGAACCCGAAGCCCAGGCAACAGGCCGCACTCACCGCGAGAGTCAGAACCAGAACCGACACGCTGTCTACCTCGATCATCCGGCCGGGCGGCGGCGGAGTGGGGGTGGTAGTCGCCGACTGTAGCGTCCCAGTGCCCGGCTTGCCCCTGGGAGTACCCGCATTCGGACCGTCGACTCTGCCGTCGACGCCATCGACGCCATCGACGCCATCGACGCGATGACCGACAGGACCGGCATCGACGCCGTCGACCCGGACCTCGCGCCCGTCTCGGCGGCGGGGGTTCCCGTCATGGTGCGGGGCGGCGGAAGGCCGCGCCATGGCGTACGCCACAACCATAGGGCCTTGACCGGGCCCCACCAGCATCAATTCACCACAACTTCCCCTCAGGTGTGGAGAGTTGACGCGTGTAACACGCCGTCTGCTCTTGACTCGAACCATGGGTGAGGGGTTGGCTGTGCGTGATCGATCGATGGCGGTGCGAATCACCCGTCGATCTGCCCGCATCGGTTGTCGGCCCGCCCGCACCGGGCCGGGCGCCCCTGTGCACATTCGCCACGTTCCGTGAGGAAAGCTCACACGGTGTCCCCGCCCCCCTTCGGCCGCAGCCGCAAACGCGCCGCCCAGGCTTTCGACGCGGCCCTCGACGACGCCGAACTCGTCGACGCACGCGCCGCGTTGGCGCAGGGCAGATGGCAGGCGGTCCGGACGCTCCTCACCCGCACCGGCGACGACTGGGACCGGCGCGGCCACCGTGTGACGGTGCTCGCCGCGGAGCCGTCCAGCGAGGCCTGGGCCCGCGACTGGCTGGTGGCTGAACCGGACGCCCCGGACGCCGCCGTACTCCTCGCTCTGGCCCTGGTCCAGCGCGTGCGGCAGGGCAAGGGCAAGCCCGAGGCCGCGCGTGAGGCCTGCCGGACCGCGGCCCTGCGCGCGCCCGCCGACCCGACCCCCTGGCTGGGCCTGCTCCTGCTGGAGCGCGACCTCGGCGCGGCCGACGTGATGTCCGACGTCTTCGGCGAGATCAGACAGCGCCACGCCGACCACCACCACGCCCACCACCTCATGGTGGCGCGGCTGGCCGAGCGCCGCTCCGAGGCCGGTCCCGACCCGCTGCACGAGGTGTACGACTTCGCCAACTGGGCCGCCGAGCAGGCCCCCGCCGACTCCCCGCTCGCGATCCTGCCGGTCATCGCGCACGCCGAGCGCTACCGCGCCCTGGCCGCAGCGGGGCACGAGCCGGGAGATCCCACCGCCTCCGGCCACTGGACCGGCCGCCGGGCCCGCCAGGTGATGAAGTCTGCCTTCGACTGGTGGCTGGAGTGGGAGCACGAGGGCCACCCCCGCCGCCTGGTCGACCTGAACTTCCTCGCCCACGCGAAGGTCTGCGAGGGCCGCGGCGCCGAGGCCGCCGCCCTCTTCCACCGCATCGGCGAACGCCCCACCCCGGCCCCCTGGTCCTATCCGGACCGGGATCCGTACTCCGCCTTCCGTACGGCACGCGACAGCGCGCTCGGCACGGTGTAGCACCCCCCAGACCCCAGAAGGACGGTCCCATGACCACCGAGAGTTCCAGCAAGAGCAGACCAGGCATCAGTACGTTCAAGGGGGAGGACCGCGCGCTGCGGGCCGGCCGCCTCGGCACGGGGGGCCTGCTGCTCTCCGTCCTCGCGGCGACCGCGCCCCTCATGGTCGTCGCGGGTGTCATGCCCACCACATTCGCGGTGATGGGGATCGTCGGCCAGCCCCTGCTCTTCGTCGTCCTCGGCGTCGTCCTCGTCCTGTTCAGCGTCGGCTACGCGGAGATGAGCCGGCACGTCCACAACGCGGGTGCCTTCTACGCCTACATCTCCCGCGGCCTCGGCGGCACCGCGGGCGCGAGCGCGGCCCTCGTCGCCCTGGTCGCCTACAACGCCCTCCAGGTCGGCATCTACGGCATCTTCGGCTTCGAGGTCTCCGGACTGTTCGCCACCTACGCCGACCTGTCCGTGGCCTGGTGGATCCCGGCCCTGGTCGCCGCCCTGGTCGTCGGCACGCTCGGCTGGCTGAAGATCGACGTCAACGCGCGCGTGCTCGGCGTCCTGCTGATCATCGAGGTCGCCCTGGTCGTCATCTTCGACATCGCCGCCGTCTCCGACCCGGCCGCCCAGGGCCTGTCCCTGCACGCCTTCAACCCGGACACCCTCTCCGGCGCCGGCATCGGCACCGCCCTGTGCTTCTGCATCGCCGCCTTCACCGGCTTCGAGCAGGCACCCGTCTACGCCGAGGAGACCAGCCGCCCGCACGTGCTCGTCCCGCGCGTGATGTTCCTCGCCGTCAGCGGCGTCGCCGTGTTCTTCGCGCTCAGCAGCTGGGCCCTCACCGTCGCCACCGGTCCCTCGGCCATCGTCGGCGAGGCCCAGAAGCAGAGCGCGGGACTGCTCTTCGGGCTCACCGAGGACCGCCTCGGCGCCACCTTCACCGACGTGCTGCACTTCCTCTTCGTGACCGGCATGTTCGCGGCCCTGCTCAGTTTCCACAACGTCGTCGCCCGGTACGCCTTCGCCATGGGCCGTGAGGGCCTGCTGCCCGCCGCCTTCGGCCGCACGAACAGCGCGAGCGGCGCGCCCGGCACCGGCTCGCTCCTCCAGACCGCCGTCTCCGTCGTGGTCATCGCGGTCTTCGCCATCGCCGACGACAAGCCCACGGGCGACCCGACCGAGCCGGTCCTGCACCTGTTCACCTGGTTCGGCAACATCGGCTCCCTCGGCGTGATCCTGCTGATGGCGGCGGCCTCCGCCTCCGTGGTCGTCTTCTTCGTCCGGCGGGGTGCGGCGGGCGCCCAGGCCTGGCGGCTGATCACCTCGGCCCTCGCGGGGATCGCCCTGCTGGTGATCGCGGTCTACACGGTGAAGGACTTCGACGTCCTCGTCGGCGCGGGCCCGGACTCCTCGCTGAGCTGGGTGCTGCCCGGCATCATCGGCCTCGCCGTGCTGGTGGGCCTGGCGCAGGGCCTGGTCATGCGGGCCCGCAGGCCCGAGGCGCACGCGCGGATCGGCCTCGGCAACGAGGCGTTCCAGCTGGAGAAGGCCGCCGAGGAGACGCCGTAGCACTCCAGGACGGCGCCGAGGAAACGCCGTCGCACTCTGAGAGCGGCGCCGAGGAGACGCCGTAGCACTCTGAGAACGGCGTGAGAAGTCGTTACGGAAGTCTGACGAGCACCCGCGATTCCTGGTCCCGCCGGGGTCGCGGGTGTTCGAATGGATACGTGAACTCCGAACAACCCGAGGAGCGGTCCGGTACGCCGATCGGCCGCCGCGTCCTCCTCGGAACCCTCGGCCTGGGCGCCCTCGGCGTGGTCGCCGCGCCCTCCCTGCAACGCGGCCTGGAGGCCTTCCTCGGCAGCGCCGCCGACAAGGACCCCACGGGCCTGACCGGACTGCTCCCCAACGGAGGCGGATTCCGCTACTACTCGGTGACCTCGTCCGTGCCGCACAAGGACGCCACGGACTACCGGCTCAAGATCGACGGCCTGGTCTCCCGCCCTCGCTCCTACACCCTGGCCGACCTGCGGGCCCTGCCCCAGACGCGGCTGGTCAAGGACGTGCAGTGCGTGACGGGCTGGCGGGTCCCGGACACCCCGTTCGAGGGAGTCAGGCTCTCCGCGCTGCTGGACGCCGCCGGAGTGACCGCCAGGGCCGGAGCCGTCCGCTTCAGCTGCTTCGACGGGGCGTACACCGAGAGCCTCACCCTGGAGCAGGCCCGCCGCCCCGACGTCCTGGTCGCCCTGCGCATGCAGGACAAGGACATCGGCCACTCCCACGGCGGCCCGGTCCGCCTCTACGTGGCCCCCATGTACTTCTACAAGTCTGCCAAGTGGCTCTCCGGCATCACCGTCACCGAGGACGTCGAGCCGGGCTACTGGGAGGACCGGGGCTACGACGTGGACGCCTGGGTCGGCAAGTCGAACGGGCGGGACGATGAACCTACGAGTTGACGCCCCGCCCCGGGCCCGGATCCGGCGCTTCGGCCGCTCCCAGAAGTGGGTGCACCGCACGACGGCCGCACTGATGGGCGTCTGTGTGGCCACGGCGGCCTGTCTCTACATCCCGCAGTTCGCCGAACTCGTCGGCCGCCGCGAGCTGGTGGTGCGCGTCCACGAGTGGGCGGGCCTGGCCCTGCCCGTACCGGTCCTCCTGGGCCTGGCCTCCCGTGCCTTCCGCGCCGACCTGGGCTTCCTGAACCGCTTCGGCCCGCACGACCGGGTCTGGCTGCGCGCCGCCCTGCACCGCGACAAACGCCGGGCCTCGCGCCCCGCGGGCAAGTTCAACGCGGGCCAGAAGGTCTACGCCGCCTGGATCGCCGGCGCGACCCTCGTCATGCTCGGCACGGGCCTGCTGATGTGGTTCACCCACCTCACCCCGATCCAGTGGCGCACCAGCGCGACGTTCGTCCACGACTGGCTCGCCCTGACGATCGGCATCGTCCTCGCGGGCCACATCGGGATGGCCCTGGGCGACCCGGAGGCGCGGAGAGGCCTCAGGACGGGCGAGGTGAGCCAGGAGTGGGCGGAACGCGAACACCCCCTGTGGCGGCCGTAGCCGACAGGGGGCGCCGCAGGGGTCGTACCCCTGGATGACCGGGGTGGTCGTGCCCCTGGATGACCAGGGTGGCCGGACCCCTAGATGACCAGGGACAGCAGCAGCACCAGGCCGCCCGCGACCACCGAGATGATCGTCTCCATGATCGACCAGGTCTTGAGGGTCTGCGGGACGTCCAGGCCGAAGTACTCCTTGACCAGCCAGAACCCGGCGTCGTTGACATGGCTGAAGAAGAGCGAGCCGGCCCCGATGGCGAGGACCAGCAGGGCCGTCTCCCCGGTCGACATGCCTTCCGCGAGCGGCGCGACCAGGCCGGCCGCGGAGATCGTGGCCACCGTCGCCGAACCCGTCGCGAGCCGGATCGCCACCGCGATCAGCCAGGCCAGCAGCAGGGCCGGGATCGACCAGTCCTTGGAGATGTCCAGGACCATCTGACCCACCCCGCAGTCGATCAGGGTCTGCTTGAAGCCACCGCCCGCGCCGACGATCAGCAGGATGCCGGCGATGGGCGCGAGGCCCCTCTCGACGAGCGGCGAGAGCCGTTCCTTGCCGAAGCCGGCCGGGCGCAGCAGCGTGAAGATGCCCACCAGGACCGAGGCCAGCAGGGCGATCAGCGGGGAGCCGATCACGTCGAAGACGCGCTGGGTGAGGTTCTCCGGGTCGTCGATCACGATGTCGACCAGGGCCTTGGACAGCATCAGCACGACCGGGAGCAGGATCGTGGCGAGCGTCGGGCCGAAGCCCGGGCGCCTCTCCAGCTCCTCGGAGGCACGCTGCGGGATCATCCGGTCCGGCGCCGGCACGTCCACCCAGCGGGCCGCGTACCGCGAGAACAACGGCCCCGCGATGATCACCGTCGGTATGGCGACCAGGACACCGAGCGCGAGCGTGACACCGAGGTTGGCGCCCACCGCGTCGATCGCGACCAGCGGGCCCGGGTGCGGCGGCACCAGACCGTGCATCACGGACAGACCCGCGAGGGCCGGGATGCCGATGCGCATGAGCGAGTAGTTGCCGCGCTTGGCGACCATCAGCACCACCGGGATCAGCAGCACCACGCCGACCTCGAAGAACAGCGGCAGACCGATCACGGAGGCGATGAGAACCATCGCCCACGGCATCGAACGGCCGCCCGCCTTCTCCAGGATCGTGTCGACGATCTGGTCGGCCCCGCCCGAGTCGGCGAGCATCTTGCCGAGGATCGCGCCGAGGGCGATCAGCACGCCGACACCGGCGACCGTGGTGCCGAGGCCGGTGGTGAAGCTGGCGATGGCCTTGTCGAGGGGCGCTCCGGCCACCGCGCCGAGCACGAGCGTGCCGAGGGTCAGCGACAGGAAGGCGTGGAGCTTGAACTTGGTGATGAGCAGCACGATGACGGCGATGCCCGCCAGGACGGCGATGCCCAGCTGAGCGTGCCCGGCCGAGGTGATCGGCTCCGGTGCGTCCGCTGCCAGCATCTCGACGCTGAGTCTGGTCACGGGGGTTCCCTTGCAGGTACGGGGGTGTTCTTCGGAAGGGGTGGTGCGGGCGTTCTCTTCGGAAGGGGGCGCGGATGTCCTCCGGAAGAGGCTGTTACCGGGGTGCGGATGCCCTCCGGAAGAGGCTGTTACCGGGGCGCGGATGTCCTCCGGAAGAGGCTGTTACGGCAGTTCGGCGAGCGCTTTCGCGGCCCGCGCGGTGATCTCCTCCGGGCTGCCGGACACGTCCACCGCGACCCCGGCCTCGTCCTCCTGGAGGGGCTGGAGCGTGGCGAACTGCGAGTCCAGCAGCGCGGTGGGCATGAAGTGCCCCTGCCGGTGCGACATCCGGTCCTCGATGAGGGCCCGGTCGCCCGCCAGGTGCACGAAGACGACCCCGGGCGCCTCGGCCCGCAGCCGGTCGCGGTACGACCGCTTCAGCGCCGAGCAGCTGACCACCCCGCCGAGCCCCGCCCGTCCGTGCGCCCAGGAGCCGATGGCGTCCAGCCAGGGCCACCGGTCGTCGTCGGTGAGCGGGGTGCCGGCCGACATCTTGGCGATGTTGGCGGGCGGGTGGAAGTCGTCGCCCTCGGCGTAGGGAACGCCGAGCCGGGCGGCGAGCAGGGGACCGATGGTGGTCTTCCCGGTGCCCGCGACGCCCATGACCACGACGACCTTCGGGGTACTCATCACTGCCTCGCTGTCCTCGTCCGCTGCCGTCCCCGGCATCTGATGCCGACGCCACTGAAGCCGATTAGGTAGGACTATTCAAGAGTCCGAACCAAATAAGTCTGACTTTTTCTCGGCGTGACGCGCCCCGTACTCTGAGTGCATGAGCACATCGGGCCGGGGGCTGCACGGCCGGGTTCTGGACACCCTCGGCCCCGCGATCACCGCGGGCGAGTACCCGCCGGGCAGCGTTCTGCGCACCGACGAACTGGCCCAGCGTTTCGACGTCTCACGCTCGGTGATGCGGGAGGCGGTCCGGGTCCTGGAGTCGATGCACCTGGTCGAGTCCCGCCGCCGGGTGGGCGTCACGGTCCGCCCGAAGGCCGAGTGGAACGTCTACGACCCGCAGGTCATCCGCTGGCGGCTGGCCGGCGCCGACCGCCCCCACCAGCTGCGCTCACTGACCGTGCTGCGCTCGGCGATCGAGCCGGTGGCGGCCGGCCTGGCCGCCAAGCACGCGACCGCCGAGCAGTGCGCCGAACTCACCGAGTGCGCGCTCGGCATGGTCGCCAACTCCAAGGGCCACCGCCTGGAGGGCTACCTCTTCCACGACATCGCCTTCCACCGCGTGATCCTCAACGCGTCCGGCAACGAGATGTTCGCCCGCCTCGGGGACGTCGTCGCCGAGGTCCTCACCGGCCGCACCCGGCACGAGGTCATGTTCGAGGACCCCGACCCTGCCGCCGTCACCCTGCATGTCCGGCTCGCCGAGGCGATCCGCGCGGGCGACGCGGGCCACGCCGAGGCACTGACCCGCGAGATCGCGGAGGGCGCGCTCCACGAACTGGACATCCTCGCGCCCTAGTCGAGGAAAGCCGTCAGTCCAGGATGTCGCCGTCCACGTACACCCACGCACCCTCGGTCCGCTCGAAGCGGCTGCGCTCGTGCAGGGAGCCGCCCCGGAACGAGGCGCGGAAGGTCACCGTGGCGGTGGTGTGGAAGGCCGAACCGTCGGTCGTGTCCAGGATCTCGAGTCCCGTCCAGCGCATGGCCGGGTCGAGCTCCAGCGCACCGGGACGGGTCCGGGGGTGCCAGGTGCGCAGCAGGTAGTCCCGCTCCAGCTTCACGAAGGCGCTGTACCGCGAACGCATCAGCGTCTCGGCCGTCGGCGCGGCGGCCTCGCCCCGGTGGAAACGGCCGCAGCAGGCGTCGTACGGCTCCTGACGACCGCAGGGACAGCCGGGCCGCTGCCGCGGGGACCGGCGGCTCACGGCTGCACCGTCCCGGAGTTGGTCGGCGGGTGCGCCGGCCGTGCCGGACCCAGCGTCGGCAGCGCGGGCAGCGCCCCGCCGTGCACCCAGGCCCGGAACAGACCGTCCAGCGACTCGTCCGCGTACCGGTTCACATGGGCCGCGAGGGTCGCGGTGGTCACGGCCCCGCCCTTGTGCAGCCCGGCCCAGCCGCGCAGCATCCGGAAGAACGCCTCGTCGCCCAGCGCACAGCGGATCGCGTGCACGGTGAGCCCGCCGCGCTCGTAGAGCCGGTCGTCGAACATCGACTTGCGGCCGGGGTCCGCGAGGCGCAGGTCCTGGGGGAGCGAGGACAGCAACCGGTGCGCGGCGGCGGCGAGTTGCTGGGCCGTACGGCCCCCGGAGCGCTCGGACCACAGCCACTCGGCGTACTTGGCGAACCCCTCGTTCAGCCAGATGTGCCGCCAGTCGGCGATCGACACGCTGTTGCCGAACCACTGGTGGGCCAGCTCGTGCGCGACCAGCCGCTCCGAACCCCGGGCCCCGTCCACATGGTTGGCGCCGAACAGCGACAACCCCTGTGCCTCGACGGGCACATCGAGCTCCTCCTCGGTGACGAGGACCGCGTACTCGTCGAAGGGGTAGGGCCCGAACAGCTCCTGGAACAGGTCCATCATCTGGGGCTGCCGCGCGAAGTCCCGCGAGAACTCCGGCAGCAGATGCGCCGGGATGTGCCCGTGCTGCGGTACCCCGCCGGGGCCCGGGTCGCCGAGCAGCACCGTCTGGTACTTGCCGATCGCCAGCCCGACGAGATAGCTCGACGTGGGCGCGGCCTGCTCGTACACCCAGGTCGTCGTGGACGCCTTGGTCGTACGGGTCAGCAGCCGCCCGCCCGCCACCACCGCGTAGGCCGACGGCGTGGTGACCGAGATCTGGTACGACGCCTTGTCCGCGGGCCGGTCGTTGCACGGGTACCACGAGGGCGCCCCGATCGGCTGGCTCGCCACCAGCGCCCCGTCCTCCAGCTCCTCCCAGCCGAGCCCGCCCCACGGGCTGTTCACCGGCTTGGGATTGCCCGACCAGTGCACCTCGACCGTGAACGCGGCCCCGGGGCGCACCGGCTTCGCGGGCCGGATCCGCAGCTTGCCGCCGCGATGCGTGTAGTGCGCCTGCCGCCCGTCCACCCGCACCCGGCCGATCTTGAAGCCGGACAGGTTGAGCATGAACTCGGAGAGCGGCGAACGCCCCGCTATGGCGTTGATCCGGGCGCTCGCGGCCAGCCGGTTCGGGGCGGGGCGGTAGTCCAGCGCGAGCTCGTACCGGTGCACCCGGTACCGGGCGTCACCGTGGTCCGGGAAGTACGGGTCCGAACCCGCCGCCTGCTGAACTGCCACTGCCGCTTCCGCTCCCTGCGCCGCGTCGCCACTCGGATCCGCCGGTACACCGCTCACCGACTCCGGGTGGCCCGCGTTCAGGGACGCCATGCCTCGATCGGGTTGCCGAGCCAGCGGGTGTCGTCCGGGACGGACTCCGCGGCCATGACGAGCGACGCGGGACCCAGCGTGGTGCGGGCCCCGACCGTGCTGCCGGGCAGCACGATCCCGCCAGGGCCCAGCGTGGCGCCCTCACGGAGAACAACAGTATCCGTCCGCAAGATCCGGTCGTGGAAGAGGTGGGTCTGGAGCACACAGCCCCTGTTGACCGTCGCCGCGTCCTCCAGCGTCACCAGGTCGGTCTCCGGCAGCCAGTAGCTCTCCACCCAGACGCCCTTGCCGATCTTCGCACCGAGGCCCCGCAGCCACGCCGTCATCAGCGGCGTACCGGGCACCGAACCCGCCAGCCACGGCACCGCCAGCACCTCTACGAAGGTGTCCGCGAGCTCGTTGCGCCACACGAAGCCGCTCCACAGCGGGTGCTCCCCGCTCCGGTGCCGCCCCACCAGCAGCCACTTCGCGATCACCGACACGAGCCCCGCCACCGCACCTGCGGCCAGCAGCACCACCCCGGCCAGCAGCCAGGCCCACGGCCCCAGCACGCACAGCGCGGCGATCGTCAGCACCGCGAGCCCCGCCGAGCAGAACACCGGCACGATCCGGCACAGCTCCACCAGACCACGCGCCCACAGCAGCCCCGCCGAGGGCTCGTACGTCCGGCTCTGGTCGCTGTCGGCCGTGCTGCGCGGCAGCTTCACCGGCGGCAGACCCAGATACGACGTGCCCTTCTTGGCCTTCTTCGGCGTCGCCGACAGCACACCCACCAGACCGCCGTCCGGCACGGTCCGCCCGGGCGCGGTCATCCCGGAGTTCCCGAGGAAGGCCCGCCGCCCGATCTCCGCACGCCCTATCCGCACCCAGCCGCCACCGAGCTCGTACGGCGCGGTCAGCGTGTCGTCGGCCAGGAACGCGCCCTCGCCGACCGTCGTCAGGCTCGGCAGCGCCAGCACGGTCGACACCTCGGCACCGCGCCCGATCCGCATCCCGAGCAGCCGCAGCCACACCGGGGTGACCAGACCCGCGTACAGCGGGAACAGCGTCTCGCGCGAGCGGTCCATCAGCTGGGTCACGGTCCACGCCTGCCACCCGATGCGGCTGTGCGTCGGATACGTCCCCTCGCGCAGCCCCAGGCTCAGCAGCCGTACGGCGACCAGGAGCAGCAGCGCGTAGGCGAGCCCGAAGGCGAGCGTGGCCGGGACCAGCGCGAGCGCCACACCGCTGGCCGTGAACTCCGGCATGACGATGGCGTGGGCCACGAGGAGGGCCGCTCCTCCGGCGAGCACCGGCAGGGCACTGAGCGCGAAGCCCGTGACGCCGTACATCGCCCGCCACCACGTGCCCCGCACCGGCCGTTCCTTCGGCCAGTTCCGCTTGGCCTTGCCGAGCTTGACCGCGGGCGCGCCCGCCCAGCGCTGCCCGGTCGGGATCTGCCCGGTGACCGCCGAACCCGGTGCCACCTCGGCCCGCTTGCCGACCCGGGCGCCCGGGAAGAGCATGCTGCGGGTCCCGACGACCGCGTGCGCACCCACCTTGACCTGGCCGATCTCCAGCCGGTCGCCGTCCAGCCACCAGCCGGACAGGTCCACCTCGGACTCCACCGCCGCACCCCGGCCCAGCTTGAGCATGCCGGTCACCGGCGGCAGCGAGTGCAGGTCCACGTCCGGACCGATCCTGGCGCCCAGGGCCCGCGCGTACCGCTCCAGCCAGGAGCCGGTCAGCGAGGTCGCACCGGTGAACTCGGCGAGCCGCTCGGCCGTCCACAGCCGCAGATGGACGCTGCCACCGCGCGGGTGACGGCCGGGCTGCACACCGCGCAGCAGCAGCCGCGCCCCGCCCGCCGCCAGAGCGAGCCGCCCGGGCGGACTGAACAGCAGCAGGGCCCCGGCTCCCACGAGCCACCAGGAGACGTTCGGCAGCCAGGAGTACGGCAGGACATGGCCGAGCGCGGCCAGCGGCACCATCCAGCGCAGCCCCATCAGGGTGAACAGGGGCAGCAGAACGAGGAGTTGAATCGCCTTGGCGCGCAGCGGCACCGGCGCGATCACCCGCGCCGCGCTGTCGTCCTGCGCGGACTCCTCCAGGTGCCGGGCCAACTTCCGCAGCGTGGGCTGCTGGTAGATGTCGAGGACGGCCGCGCTCGGGTAACGGGTGCGCAGCCGGGTGGTCAACTGGGCGGCGGCCAGACTGGATCCGCCGATCGCGAAGAAGTCGTCACGGGCACTGGAGACCGGCATGCCGAGCACTTCCGCCCACTGCTCGGCGAGCCAGGCCTCGGTGCCGTACAACTCCTCCGTCTTCACGGCGCCTTCGAGCCCCTCCAGCGGCCAGGGCAGCGCGTTGCGGTCCACCTTGCCGGAGGTCCGGGTCGGCAGGTCCTCGACCGGGGCCAGCAACGGCACCAGGGCGGCGGGAAGTTCGGCCCGCAGCTTCGCGACCGCGGCCGCGTGGTCCCAGCCGTCCTGCGTGACGACGTACCCGACCAGGAGCTGGTTGCCGCTGCGGGCGGTGCGCACGGCGGCGGCCGCTCCCGCGACCCCGGGCAGGGCCTGGAGGGCCGCGTCGACCTCGCCGAGCTCGATCCGCCGGCCGCCGAGCTTGATCTGCTCGTCGGCCCGCCCGAGGAAGACCAGCCCCTCGGGCTCCGCCTTCACCAGGTCACCGCTGCGGTACGCCCGCTCCCAGCCCAGGGACTTCAGCGGCGCGTACTTCTCCGCGTCCTTCTCGGCATCCAGGTACCGGGCCAGCCCGACCCCGCCGATCACCAGCTGCCCGCTCGCGCCCATCGGCACGGGCTCCCCGGCCTCGTCCACCACGGCCAGCTCCCAGCCGTCCAGCGGCAGCCCGATCCGGATGGGCTCCGCACCGGACATGAGCGAGGCGCAGGCCACCACGGTCGCCTCCGTCGGACCGTAGGTGTTCCACACCTCGCGCCCCTCGGTGACCAGCCGCTGCACCAGCTCGGGCGGACAGGCCTCACCGCCGAAGATCAGCAGCCGGACGTCGTTGAGGGTCTCGGGCTCCCACAGCGCGGCGAGCGTCGGCACGGTCGACACGACCGTGATCTCCTGCTCGACCAGCCAGGGTCCGAGGTCGGCTCCGCTCCTTACCTGCGCCCGCGGCACCGGCACCAGACATGCCCCGTACCGCCACGCCAGCCACATCTCCTCGCAGGAGGCGTCGAAGGCGACCGACAGACCCGCCATGACGCGGTCGCCGGGGCCGATGGGGTCGTCGGTCAGGAACAGGTTGGCCTCGGCGTCCACGAAGGCCGCCGCGCTGCGGTGCGAGACGGCGACGCCCTTGGGCTTGCCGGTGGAGCCGGAGGTGAAGATGATCCACGCGTCGTTGTCGATGCCGGGCCGGGCCGCGGGGGCCTCGGCGCGTCCGTGCACGGTCAGCTCGTGCCCGGCGCCGACCACGGCCCGCACCTCGGCCTCCCCGAACACCAGCTCGGCCCGCTCGTCGGGGTCCTCGGCGTCTACGGGGACGTAGGCGGCGCCGGCGGCGAGCACGGCCAGGATCGCGACGTACAGGTCGTTGCTGCCGGACGGCACCCGGACGCCCACCCGGTCGCCGAGGCCGACCCCGGCAGAGGCGAGCCTGCGGCGCAGCCGCTCCACCTCGACGGCCAGCGCCCGGTAGGTGAGCCGGGTCGTGCCGTCGTCGAGGGCGAGCTCGTCGGGGTAGGACCGCACGGACGCGTCGAGCACGTCGACGAGCGTGCGGGGTGAGGCGGCGTGCCCCCCGGAGAAACGGGCGGTGTCGCCGAACTGGTCGCGGATCTCTGCGCTGAACTCTTCGTTGAGCAGGCCGAGAGCGCTGCTCTCGTGAATGGCTGCCATCGGTCCTCGCGTCTCGATCCCGGAGGCCTCCGGGGCGCTGGCGGGCCCGCAGGTCTGCCTGGGGTTGTCCGGGTCCAGCTCGTAACAAGCCGGAAATTTTAGTACGAAGCTAGGTCCGTGCGGCTTGATCGGCCATTCCGGTGGGCTGTTCGGGGACTGAAAGAGATCGTCGGCGATGCTTTGACCTGCGGGTCTTCACTCCGACGAGAGATCGCACACACGGTGCGTGAAACGCAGACGACGCCGACCGATGAATCGGTCGGCGTCGTGCCTGGTGTCCGAGGGGGGACTTGAACCCCCACGCCCGATAAAGGGCACTAGCACCTCAAGCTAGCGCGTCTGCCATTCCGCCACCCGGACAAGGTGTCTGTCGTGCGGGGTCCTCCCCGCGGCGACGAAGGAAACATTACCAGGCTTTCGAGGGGCCCCGATCACCCCCCGACGGCCGCCCGGACCTCCCGTGAACGGCGTGTGACGGGCCGGGACCCGTCTTGGGGCGGGCCGGGTCGCGGAGGCAGGATGAGGGGAACCACCAGCAGTGACAGCGGGAGGAACAGCGTGAGCGACACGGACACGGCCAGGGACGTCACCGGCGAGGACGAGGTCGTGGACCTCTGCCGCGACCTGATCCGCTTCGACACCAGCAACTACGGCGACCACTCGGGGCCGGGGGAGCGCAAGGCGGCCGAATGGGTCGCGGAGAAGCTCGCCGAGGTGGGGCTCGACCCGCAGATCTACGAGTCGCACCCGGGACGCGCCTCCACCGTGGCCCGGATCGCCGGCGAGGACCCGTCCCGGCCCGCGCTGCTGATCCACGGCCACCTGGACGTCGTACCCGCCAACGCCCAGGACTGGACCCACGACCCCTTCTCCGGCGAGGTCGCGGACGGGTGCGTCTGGGGGCGGGGCGCCGTCGACATGAAGGACATGGACGCGATGACCCTCGCGGTGGTCCGTGACCGGCTGCGCAGTGGGCGCAGGCCGCCCCGGGACATCGTCCTCGCGTTCCTCGCCGACGAGGAGGCCGGCGGCACCTTCGGCGCCCGGCACCTCGTCGACCACCACCCCGAGCTCTTCGAGGGCGTCACCGAGGCGATCAGCGAGGTCGGCGGTTTCTCCTTCACCGTGAACGAGCAGCGCCGGCTCTACCTGATCCAGACGGCCGAGAAGGGCATGCACTGGATGAAGCTGACCGTGGCCGGCACCGCCGGGCACGGCTCGATGATCCACCGGGACAACGCCATCACCGAGCTGTCCGAGGCGGTCGCCCGGCTCGGCCGGCACAAGTTCCCGGTCCGCGTCACCAAGACCACCCGCGCCTTCCTGGACGAGCTCGGCGACGCGCTCGGCACCGAGCTGGACCCCGAGGACATGGAGGGCACCCTCGCCCGGCTCGGCGGTATCGCCAAGCTCATCGGCGCGACCCTCAGCAACACCGCCAACCCGACCCAGCTCGGCGCCGGCTACAAGGTCAACGTCATCCCGGGCGAGGCCACCGCGCACGTCGACGGGCGCTTCCTGCCCGGCTTCGAGGAGGAGTTCCTCGCCGACCTCGACAAGATCCTCGGCCCCAAGGTCAAGCGCGAGGACGTGCACTCCGACAAGGCCGTGGAGACCACCTTCGACGGCGCGCTCGTGGACGCCATGCAGTCCGCGCTGGTCGCCGAGGACCCGGCCGCCAAGGCGATCCCCTACATGCTCTCCGGCGGCACCGACGCCAAGTCCTTCGACGAGCTCGGCATCCGCGGCTTCGGCTTCGCCCCCCTCAAGCTGCCGCCGGAGCTGGACTTCGCCGGCATGTTCCACGGCGTGGACGAGCGGGTGCCGGTGGACGGTCTGAAGTTCGGTGTGCGGGTGCTCGACCGCTTTATCGACGCGAGCTGACGGGGGAGCGGGCGCGGCCATCGGTATGTTGACGCGTTGATTCGCCCGCTCGTGCGAGATCGCCCGGGAAGGGTGAATGCGCTCATAAGCTCGTATCCCCAATTGCTCCTCCTCGTTACAGGTGATGCGATCCGCTGCTTGGGATCGCATTGCCAACAAGGAGGAATAATGATCAAGAAGGTCGTCGCCGCTGCGGCTGCCACTGGTGGCCTGGTTCTGGCGGGCGCGGGCCTTGCCGTCGCCGATGCGGGTGCGCAGGGTGCCGCCGTGGGCTCCCCCGGCGTGCTGTCCGGCAACGTCGTCCAGGTTCCCGTGCACGTGCCGGTGAACGTCTGCGGCAACACGGTTTCCGTGATCGGTCTGCTGAACCCCGCCTTCGGCAACACGTGCATCAACTCGTGACGTTGTGCCTCGCCCTCAGTTAGACAGGGCTGAGCCCGTCGGCCCCGGAGTGCACGCCATGCGCTCCGGGGCCGACCGGCCTTTCCGAAAAGAAAAGAACCGCGTGAAAGCGGTATTTCGCGACAAGGTCGAAGGCAGGAATCAGTACATGCGACAAGTCACCCGTAAGGGCCTGATGACAGTGGCGGCCGCGACCGGCGTGATCGCCGCCGCGGGAGGCGCCGCCCATGCGGACGCGGGCGCGAGCGGATCGAGCACGAACTCACCCGGCGTACTGTCGGGCAACACGGTGTCCGCGCCGGTGCACGCGCCGGTGAACGCCTGCGGCAACACCGTGGACGTCGTCGGGGTACTCAACCCCGCGATGGGCAACAGCTGCGCCAACAAGGGCGGAAACAGCGGCAGCGGCCACGGGGCGCCCGGCGGTTACGGCGACTCGGGCGGCTACGGCGACTCGGGCGGTCACGGAGGCCACGGCGGATCCGGGGGCTCGGCGGGCCACGGCGGTCATGGGGGCTCGGCGGGCCACGGCGGTCACGGCGGTCACGGAGGTCACTGGGACCACGGCGGCTCGCACGCCGGCGGGCACACCGGTGGCTCGCCCGGCGTGGGCTCCGGCAACCACGTCGAGGTGCCGATCGACGCCCCCGTGAACGTCTGCGGGAACAGTGTCGACGTCATCGGCATCGGCAACCCCGCCATGGGCAACGACTGCGGAAACGGCTCCGGTGGGCACCACACCCCGCCCGGCGGCTCCCAGACGCCGCCCGGATCGCCTCAACAGCCGGGCAGCCCCGGCCACCCGGGAAGCCCCGTGGTGCCCGGTCCGCCCGGGACCCCGGGCACTCCGCACACCCCCGGAGCTCCGGGCGTCCACGGCAACCACCCCGGCACCCAGACGGTGACCCAGCCCCTGGGCAGCGCCCAGCTCGCCCGGACCGGCAACGACCTGCCGATCGGTCTGGCCGTCCCGGTCGGAGCGGGCGCGCTCCTGGCGGGCGCGGTGCTCTACCGCAAGGCACGGGCCTCGGCGTAAGGCGCACCACGTGAAACGGAGCGGGCCCCGCCTCGGCGGGGCACGCTCCGTTCGTGCTGTCTCACCACGTGGCCCGCACCTGGCGGATGATCCGCCGGCGCAACCGCACCCTGCGGCTGCCGTCGCGCATGAGGCTCAGTCGGTCCAACTCCCAGTGTCCGTACTCGGCATGGTCCGTCAGCAGGCGTGTGGCGTCCTTGCGGGAGACCCCGCGCGGTACGTACACGTCGACAAATTCGTATTCCGGCATCGCATCTATTGTGCGGGCCGGGGCCCGGTACGGATAGCGTCTGCACTATGTCTGATGCTGTGCAGCCCACCGCTGCCGAGGTACGTGCCGCCGCCGAGGCGGTCAAGACCGCGCTCGACCGCCACCTGGCCGCGGTCGAACGGAGGTCGGGGGAGGACGACCCGGCCGTCTACGAGGCCTTCAACGAACTGGCCGCGGCCGCCGAGGTGTACGACGAGCTGCTCTACGACCGCTATGACGAGGTCACCCCCTTCGAGATCCCCGGCGCGGACGACACCGCGCCCTACACCGGCCCCGAGGAGCCGAACGCGCTGAGCGTGCTGATCCGCCGTGACTACTCGGTGGTGGAACCGCAGCGGCTGCTGGCGCAGGCGCAGCGGGTCGAGGCGGCCGACGAGACGCTCGGCACGGAGGCCTCCGGCACCGTGCACGGCGCGCTGGGTGTGCTCTTCGGCGAGTTCGAGCCGGACGAGATCGCCTCCAGGCACAAGGAGTTCGGCCTGGAGGAGGGCGACTCCACGCTGTGGGTGACCGCGGCGGACGAACCGGCCGAGCCGGGGGAGTGGCTGGAGACGCCGTTCGAGCAGGTGGACGTGGAGCGGGTGGTGTGCCGGTTCGACGTCAGCGCGGTGTTCGACGACGACGATGACGACCTGGCCGACGGGGTCGATCTCGAGGACGAGGACCTGGAGCCGTTGGACCTGGATCAGCGCTGAGGCACTGCGACGGCGGCCCCGGAGCTCTGGTCTCCGGGGCCGCCGTCGTGCTGTCCGCCCGGTGCCGGGCCCCGTCCTGGACGACTCAGCCGGCCGCCGGTGTCGCCAGAAGGGTGGGGAGGCGGGTCGTGCGGGGCTTGGCCGGGATCTCGGCCACCGCTCTCGGCAGGGCCTGGTCCGCGCCCTGGACCACGGAGAGGTGGCGGGCCGCCCTGCCGAAGGCCGTGTAGACCCAGGGCCGGGTCAGGGCCTGAGCGGCGTCACCCGGCAGGACCACCACCACCGCCGGCCAGCGGCCCCCCACCGCCTGGTGCGCGGTCAGGGCCCAGCCGTGCCGCACGGACTGCTCCACCCGCTCCTTCGGCACGACAACGGGCCGGCCGGCGCAGGTCAGGTGCAGGCCGTCCGCGTCGGCCTTGACCACCTGGCCCGGGACCGTACGGCCCGGGGTGGGGGAGTAGGCGACGCGGTCGCCGGGGTCGAAGCCGCCGAAGCGGCCGGGGCCGGGGTTGAGGCGCTCCTTCAGGGCCGCGTTGAGCGCGCGGGTGCCCGCCGCTCCGCCGTGGCCCGGCGTGATCACCTGGGTCTCCTCGGGCGGCACGCCGATCGCCCGCGGTACCGAGTCCGCGACCAGCTGCACGGTCCGGTGCACGGCCTCACCCGCGTCCCGCACCGGCACGATCACGACCTCCTTGCCGGGCGCCTCGACCTTGTTCAGCTCACCGATGCCGATCCCGGAGACCAGCTCGCCCAGCGGTCCGGGGTCCGGCGTGCGCGAGGCGACCTGCGGGCAGATCCGCGCGGCGAGGAGGTCCGCGAAGACCCGCCCGGGTCCCGCCGACCACAGCACCGCCGGGTCCCCGGCCAGCACCAGCCGCGCCCCGTCCGGCAGCGACTCCACCAGCAGCGCGGCCGTCTCCACGTCCAGCTGGGGCGCGTCGAGCACGACGAGCACATCGAGATCGAACGCCCCGTCCCCGTCCCGCCCGGGCCCTTCGGCCCCGGAGAGCAGTCCGGCGACGGTGACGACGGGCCCTGCGGCTCCTTGTGCGGTCGCCGTACCGTCCGGGTCGGATCCGAGGAGGGCCTCGAAGCGGGCGCGGCCGAGTGGGCTGTGGATGGCCGCCCAGGCCCGCAGGCCCAGGCTCCGGGCCGCCTCCAGCAGGGCCGCCGGTTCGGCCACGGACGCCTCGCCGCCGGTGTGCAGCACCAGGCCGTGGGCCGCCGTCGCCCGGATCAGCTCGGCGGCGGAGCCCTTGGCCGACGCGGTCGCGCGCTCCCAGTCCTCGGCCGAACCGTCCGTCTTGGGCACGGAGTTGATCAGCCGGGCAAGACCGTCGGCGAGGCTCTCTTCCGCGAGGGCGTAGCGCTCCAGCCCGACCAGGATCCGCACCGGCCGCTCCGCACCCTCCTCCTGGTCCTCCGCGGGCTCGGGGGCGGTCGGGTCGAGGGCGTCCTGGAAGACCAGGGCCTCAGCCTCGGCGATCGTGCTCTGTACGGCCGCTTCGGTGTCCGGCACGCCCCGCTGGGCCAGCGCGGCGGTGAGCGCCGGCATCTCCAGCGCGGTGTGCCCGGCGAGCGCCGCCTGCTCCAGGAGCCAGACGGTGACCGCCCGCCCCCGCCGCTCGTCGTCCGGCGCGCACTGAGCGCCGAGCAGCGCCCGCGCGAACCCGTCGGCCTGCTCGGGCCGCACCCCGGCGACCCGCAGCAACTGCCACGGATCCGCCCGCAGCTCGTCGTCCGCCGCTTCCCCGAGGGCCGCGGCCACCTGCGGCGCGAGCCCTTCCGGTGCGCCGCCCTCGGCCAGCACCCGCCGCACGGCCGCGACGACTTCCGGCCCGGGCCCGACGGGGGAACCGACTCCGCCGGCTCCCGTACCACCACCGCTGTTGGCACCGGCACCGGCACGGACTCGCTCCGCATCCGCCGACACCGGTCGGGGCCGAGCCGCCTCCGGCGCGGGCCGACGCGGTGGCTCGGGCTCGCCGAACACGGCGGCCACCGGCTTCGCCCCGCTCTCCACGGCCCGTACGGCGGCGAGGAGATCGGCGGCCTTCCCGCTGAGCTTGGCCCCGCTCTCGACGGGCGCCTTCTTCTCGGCCTTGCGCCGGGCGATCCGCTCCCGCTCGACCCGCTGCGCCGCCAACTCGGCCTCGGCCTCGGAGAGCTGCGCCTTGTCCGCGCCCTCGCCGGATTCCCCGCTCGCGCCCTCGCCGGCTTCGCTCCCGGTCGGCTCCGCCGCCTCGGTCGTCCTGTCCTCGGCCTCCGCTCCCGGCTCGCCGTCCGTCTCCTCCGGCTCCGGCTCCGGCGCGGCCCCCCGCGTCCCCGGCTCGGTCTTCTCCGTGGGCTCCGGCTCCGTGCTCACAGCGTGCTCCAGTCGTGATCGGGATAGCGGTGCACGGGCGCCGACACATCGTCGAGCGCCCGGCAGATCTCGTCAGGAAGACTAAGGGCCTCCACTGACAATGCCGCCGTGAGCTGCTGCGAGTTGCGCGCGCCGACGATCGGGGCGACCACGCCCGGCCGGTCCCGGACCCACGCGAGGGCCACCTGGAGCGGGGTGACGGCGAGTCCGTCGGCCGCGGTCGTCACCGCGTCCACGATGCGGCTTGCCGTGTCGTCGAGGTAGGGCGCGACGAACGGCGCCAGATGCTCCGAGGCGCCCCGCGAGTCGGCCGGTGTCGTGTCCCCGCGGTACTTGCCCGTCAGGACACCGCGCCCCAGGGGTGAGGACGGCAGCAGTCCGATGCCCAGGTCCAGCGCGGCCGGCAGCACCTCACGCTCGATGCCGCGCTGGAGCAGTGAGTACTCCAGCTGCGTCGCGGCCAGCCGGGTCCGCACCCCTGGCGCCGCCAGCTGCCAGGTCCCCGCCTTGGCGAGCTGCCAGCCGCAGAAGTCGGACACCCCGGCATAGCGGACCCGGCCGCTGCTGACCGCCAGGTCGAGCGCGTGCAGCGTCTCCTCCAGCGGGGTGCGGGGGTCGTAGGAGTGGACGTGCCAGACGTCGACGTAGTCCGTGCCGAGCCGGGCCAGGGAGTCGTCCAGCGCGGAGAGGAGGTGCCCGCGCGAGCCGTCGACGCGGCGGTCCGGGTCGGGCACGCTGCCCGCCTTCGTGGAGATGACCAGGTCCCGGCGCGGGACCAGGCCGTCTATGAGGCGCCCGAGCAGGTACTCCGCCTCCCCGTCGCCGTACACGTCCGCCGTGTCGACCAGCGTCCCGCCCGCCTCCCAGAACGTTTTCAGGAGGTCCGCCGCGTCGTGCTCGTCGGTGTCCCTGCCCCAGGTGAGGGTGCCGAGTCCGATGCGGGACACGCGCAGGCCGGTGCGGCCGAGATGCCTCTGCTCCATGAACGCCGAGATTACTGGCCAGAACCTGTCGCGTGGGTGCCTGTGGACAACGGATTCCAGCAGGTGTGGGACAACGGGTTCCAGCAGGACGGGGATCCGCGTCCGGTCACCGAACGGCCCACCACCTGCCCCTGCCCGTCCGGCCGCGCTAAGGTCTGCCCACAAGGGACGTTACTGATCGGTAAGGGGAATCGGCCATGCAGCTCGGGATCAACCTCGGCTACTGGGGCGCCGGAATGGACGCGGACAATCTCGCCGTCGCCAAGGAGGCCGACCGCCTCGGGTACGCCGTCTGCTGGGCCGCCGAGGCCTACGGCTCGGACGCGGCCACCGTGCTGACGTGGGTCGCCGCCCAGACCGAGCGCATCGACGTCGGCTCGGCCATCTTCCAGATCCCGGCCCGCCAGCCGGCCATGACCGCGATGACCGCCGCGACCCTCGACTCGCTCTCCGGTGGCCGCTTCCGCCTCGGCCTCGGCGTCTCGGGACCGCAGGTCTCCGAGGGCTGGTACGGCGTCAAGTTCGACAAACCGCTGGCACGCACGCGTGAGTACGTCGAGATCGTCCGCAAGGCCATGTCGCGTGAGCGTCTGTCCTACGAGGGGCAGCACTGGACGCTGCCGCTGCCCGGTGGACCGGGCAAGCCGCTCAAGCTGACCGTGCACCCCGAGCGCGAGTACATCCCGCTGTACATCGCCGCGATCGGCCCGAAGAACCTGGAGCAGACCGGCGAGATCGCCGACGGTGCCCTGCTGATCTTCCCCTCCGCGGAGCACCTGGAGGAGACCGCGATCCAGTACCTGCGGGCGGGCCGTGAGAAGGCGGGCAAGACCCTCGAGGGCTTCGACATCGTGCCGACCCTGCCGCTCGCCCTGGGCGAGGACAAGGACGTGACGACGCTCGCCGACACCTTCCGCCCCTACACCGCGCTGTACGTGGGCGGCATGGGCAGCCGCAAGCAGAACTTCTACAACCAGCTCGCCCGGCGCATGGGCTTCGAGGCGGCGGCCACCGAGATCCAGGACAAGTACCTGGCCGGTGACAAGGAGGGCGCCGCGGCGGCGATCCCGCACGACCTGATCGACAAGACGACGCTGCTCGGTTCGGTGGACCGGATCGCGGACCGGATGAAGGAGTACGCGGCGGCCGGCGTGACCACCCTGACCCTCGCCCCCGCCGGCTTCACCCTCGACGAACGCCTCGCCGCACTCCGCGCGGGCACGGAGGCCCTGGAGCGCGCGGGCCTCGCGTAGCCGTACTCCGACCCCGTCCGCGGGCGGGCGCCAGGGCCGTACACCTCGGTCCCCGTCGGCGGGCAGGGCCAGGGTCGTATACCTCGGTCCAGGCTCGTATACCTCGGTCCCCCTCCGCGGGCGGGCGCCAGGGCCGTACACCTCGGTCCCCGTCCGCCCCGGACCCCGACATCGCTCTGCGCAGTGGCCCCGCCCGCGCACACGGGGCCCTCCACAGAGACGCCGGCGTGGCCCCTGGCCCGACCCAGGCGGATCAGCGCGTACCCCGATGTCGGCGAGATGAGTTCGTACCCCGACGCCGGCGAGATGCGCGCGCACTTGGTCCGGCCGCAGAGAGGCCGGCGCCCACCTGGTCCTGGCCGTAGAGAGGCCGTCGCTCACCTGGTCGGCGCCGTAAGTCGGCCCGCCCGCCGGGAGCGTTGGCCTGCACCCGCCCCGTGTGCCGCTGACCTCGACATGCACCCGGCCCACCCCGTCGGGCCCGTAGCTGTGCGGCCGACTCACCCGCCGACGGCGTCACCCTGCACCCCGACCGACGGCCGGTCGCATCACCCCGACCCCGGCCCATCCGCGTACCCGGCCCACCCGCCGGAGGCATCCGGCCGTGGTGGGGGCTCGGGGGTCTTCCCCGCCACGGCCGTCATGTGAACCAACGCGCCCGTGCCCGCGCGGTTACGCCCGTGTGGCGAGCCCGCTGGTCCTCCTTTTGGCGGAGTTGTCCGACACAGCTGTTGCGGCCCCCTTCACGCCGCATTTGACTCGTTCTTTGCGGATTGCCGCGGAATCCGGCAGAGAGGTGCCCCACGATGCTTTCGGCCAAGAGTCTGTTCCAGGAGATCCTCGACGACGACGAGTCCTTCCGGCTGTTCTGCTCCATCGCGGCCAGCGGGGAGTCCCAGGGCGGCTGGGAGAACGCCCGCATCGCCGCCCTCGTGCCGCCCGGCGAGCGCGCCCTCGCCCCCAAGATCACCCGGCATGGGGCGGACGAGGACAAACACGGACGGATCTTCAACGCCCTGATGAAGAAGCGCAGGCTCGAACCCGTCCCGGTCCCCCCGGAGACCGACTACACGATGCTCCTGGAGCGGCACGGCATCGGCCTCGCCCACGACAAGCTCAAGAGCGACGAACCGCTCAGCGTGCAGGACATCGTCACCTACCTCGCGCACAGCAGGGTCACCGAGCAGCGGGCCTCCGAGCAGATGGAGCTGCTGCGCAAGCACTTCGCCGACCATCCCGAACTCGGCCGCGCGGTGCGGATGATCTCGGCGGACGAGGACAATCACCTCGCCTACTGCCACGAGGAACTGCTCCGCTTCGCCCGCGCGGGCCACGGCCGTGTCATCCAGCGCACGCTCAGGGAGTGCGCGCTGGCCGAGATCCGCGTCTACCGGGACGTCAGCCTCGCCGTGATGGCCCACATGGGCCGCATCCTCGGCTGGTCGCGCGCGAAGTCCGCCGTGCTCGCCGCGGGCATCCACGCCGTCTACGCCTACGAGCGCGCCGCCGGCTGGCGCCGCATGGTCTCCCTGCGGATGCCGGAACGCCGCGACGCACTGGGCGGCCCGGCCGCCTCGGCGCCCGAGTTCGCCTGAGTCCGCCCGCGCGCCCCAGGGCCCCTACAGCTCCCGGGACCCCTAAAGCCACGCCCTGGGCCCCTAAAGCCACGCCCGGGACCCCTAAAGCCACGGCCAGGACCCCTACAGCCACCCCCGGCGCTTGAACGTCCGGTACAGCAGCACCTCCAGGACAGCCATCACCACGATGACCGCCGGATACGACCACACCCAGTGCAGCTCCGGCATGTGGTCGAAGTTCATGCCGTAGATCCCCGCGATCATCGTGGGGACCGCGGCCATGGCCGCCCACGCGGAGATCTTCCGCATGTCGTCGTTCTGCCGCACGCTCATCTGCGCGAGATGCGCCGACAGCACGTCCGACACCAGCCGGTCCAGGCCCTCCACGGACTCGTTCACGCGCACGAGATGGTCGTTGACGTCCCGGAAGAAGGGCCGTGCCCGGTCGTTCACGAACGGCACCGTGCCGCCGGACGCCCCCACCCCGGCGAGCCTCGTCATCGGCATCGAGAGCGGGACCGTGGCCCGGCGGAACTCCAGGACCTGCCGCTTGAACGTGTAGATCCGCGAGGCGGTGCCCCGAGAACCGCCGCCGTCCGGCGAGAAGACCTCCGCCTCCAGTTCCTCCAGGTCGGTGCTGAGCTCCGTCGCCACCTCCAGGTAGTGGTCCACGACGGCGTCGGCGACGGCGTACAGCACCGCGGTGGGTCCCTTGCCGAGCAGCTTCGGCTCCCGCTCCAGACGCTCACGGACGGCCTTCAGCGGCGAGCCCACGCCGTGACGGACCGTCACCACGAAGGCGTCACCGAGGAAGAGCATCACCTCGCCGGTGGAGACGGCATCGCTGTCCGGCTCGTACACGACCGGCTTGAGAACGACGAACAGCGAGTCGTCGTACACCTCCAGCTTGGGTCGCTGATGAGCTTTGAGGGCGTCCTCCACGGCCAGCGGATGCAGTCCGAACTCCTTGGTGACCAGCTCGAACTCCTTCTCCGACGGCTCGTGCAACCCGATCCACACGAACCCGCCCGCCGACCGCGCCTCGTCCAGCGCGTCCGACAGGTCCGAAGGTCCGTCGGTCCGGTGTCCCTCCCGGTAGATGGCACAGTCGACGATCACGGAGGGTATTCTCCCGTCGCTCGAGAAACATGGCATTACGGCGTACGCCTACCCTTGCCGCATGCCCACGTTGATCCTTGTCAGGCACGGACGGTCCACCGCGAACACCGAAGGGCTGCTCGCCGGGTGGACGCCCGGGGTCGCCCTGGACGAGCGCGGCGCCGCACAGGCCGCCGCGCTGCCCGGCCGGCTCGACGGCGTGCCGGTCTCCGAGGTCGTCGTCAGCCCCCTCCAGCGCTGCCAGGAGACGGTCCAGCCGCTGCTCGACGCCCGGCCCGGCCTCCCCGTGCACAGCGAGGAGCGCATCGGCGAGTGCCACTACGGCGACTGGTCCGGCCGCAAGCTCGCCGAGCTGATGGACGAGCCCCTCATGGAGGTCGTCCAGGCCCACCCCTCGGCGGCCGCGTTCCCCGGCGGCGAGTCCATGCGGGCGATGCAGACCCGCGCGGCGGAGGCCGTACGGGAGTGGAACGCGCGCGTGGAGCGTGATCACGGCGCCGACGCCGTCTATCTGATGTGCTCGCACGGCGACATCATCAAGTCGCTCGTGGCGGACGCACTCGGACTTCATCTGGACCTCTTCCAGAGGATCTCCGTCGAACCCTGCTCGCTCACGGTCATCCGCTACACACGACTCAGGCCGTTCCTCGTCCGTCTCGGCGACACCGGTGACTTCGCGTCCCTGATGCCGCGCGAGGAGACGGCGGGCGGCGACGCCCCGGTCGGTGGTGGTGCGGGCGCACCGTGATCGCCGGGCGCAGTAGGGTGAAGCGGTTCACACACGCGCGTTCACGCATGGACGTCCCCACCGTTCCCGTCGTTCCCGTACTCACGAATCCCATGGAGACAGGACGTGTCCCGTCAGGTGTTCCTCTTTGACCCGCCGGACCGCTTCGTGGCCGGCACGGTCGGACTGCCCGGGCGCCGTACGTTCTTCCTCCAGGCCACGGCCGGCCCCCGAGTGACCAGCGTGGCCCTCGAGAAGACACAGGTGGCCGCCCTCGCCGAGCGGATGGACGAACTCCTCGACGAGGTCGTGCGCCGCAGCGGCGGCAGCGCCCCCGTGCCGGCCGTGCCGCCCACCGACATCGCCGACACCGCGCCCCTCGACACCCCCGTCGAGGAGGAGTTCCGGGTCGGCACCATGGCGCTGGCCTGGGACGGCGAGGAACAGCGCATGATCGTCGAGGCGCAGGCCCTCGTCGAGCTGGAGGCCGACTCCGAGGAGGACCTCGCCGAGGCCGAGGAGCGGCTCCTCCAGGACGAGGAGAACGGACCCCCGATGCTGCGGGTCCGGCTCACCGGCGCGCAGGCCAGGGCCTTCGCCAAGCGCGCCCTGGAGGTCGTCAACGCCGGGCGGCCGCCGTGCCCGCTGTGCAGTCTCCCGCTCGACCCGGAAGGACACGTATGTCCGCGCCAGAACGGATACCGCCGCGGAGCGTGACCACGGCAGAGGTGCTCACCCGCGGTGAGCTGACGGTACGCGGGCAGATCCGGGACGCCTCCAACGCGGTGCTCCAGTGCTCCGTCGCGTACGAGGGCCAGGAGGTCCTCTGCGTCTACAAGCCGGTGCGCGGCGAGCGCCCCCTGTGGGACTTCCCCGACGGCACCCTCGCCCAGCGCGAGGTCGCCGCGTACGAGGTGTCCGAGGCCACCGGCTGGGGGCTCGTCCCGCCCACGGTGCTGCGCGACGGGCCCTACGGCGAGGGCATGTGCCAGCTGTGGGTCGAGGGCGCCCCGGGCAGCGAGCTGCTCGCCCTGGTCGACGCCGAGGAGCCCGAGCCGGGCTGGAAGGCCATCGGCTTCGCCGAGGTCGGCGAGGGGCGGACCGCGCTGCTGGTGCACGCCGACGACGAGCGGCTGCGCAGGCTGGCCGTCCTCGACGCGGTGATCAACAACGCCGACCGCAAAGGCGGCCATCTGCTGCCCGCGGAGGGCGGCCGCCTCTACGGCATCGACCACGGCGTGACCTTCAACGCCGAGAACAAGCTGCGGACCCTGCTGTGGGGCTGGGCGGGAGAGCCCTTGACGGGGGAGGCGGTCGAGGTGCTGAAGGGCCTCAAGGACGCCCTCGCGGGACAGCTCGCCGCCCGGCTGGCCGGCCTGATCACCCCCGCCGAACTGGACGCCACGCGCGCGCGTGTCGACGCGCTGCTGGAGACCGGCAAGCACCCCGAGCCGAGCGGAGAGTGGCCCGCCATTCCCTGGCCGCCCGTCTGACGGCGCGCTGCACACCGGGCCGTATCGCGCAAGAAGGCCTTACCGGCCATCCGGCCCGGTCCGGTTCGTATACGGAACATCCGTCCGGTTAGGCTCATGACATGCATGCCTGGCCCGCTTCCGAGGTCCCCGCCCTGCCTGGTCAGGGCCGCGACCTGAGGATCCACGACACCGCGACCGGTGGCTTGGTCTCCCTTGACCCCGGTCCCGTCGCCCGTCTCTACGTCTGCGGTATCACGCCGTACGACGCCACCCACATGGGGCACGCGGCGACCTACAACGCGTTCGACCTCGTGCAGCGCGTGTGGCTCGACACCAAGCGGCAGGTTCACTACGTCCAGAACGTCACCGACATCGACGACCCGCTCCTGGAGCGGGCCGAGCGGGACAGCGTCGACTGGGCAGCCCTCGCCGAGAAGGAGACGGCTCTCTTCCGCGAGGACATGACCGCCCTGCGCATGCTGCCGCCGCGGCACTACATCGGCGCGGTCGAGGCGATACCCGGGATCGTGCCGCTCGTCGAGCGACTGCGGGACGCCGGTGCCGCCTACGAACTCGAGGGGGACACCTACTTCTCCGTCGAGTCCGACCCGAACTTCGGCAAGGTCTCGAACCTCGACGCGGCCGCGATGCGCCTGCTGTCCGCCGAGCGCGGCGGCGACCCGGACCGGCCGGGCAAGAAGAACCCCCTCGACCCGATGCTGTGGATGGCCGCCCGCGACGGCGAGCCCAGCTGGGACGGCGGCTCCCTGGGCCGTGGCCGCCCCGGCTGGCACATCGAGTGCGTCGCCATCGCCCTCGACCACCTCGGCATGACCTTCGACGTCCAGGGCGGCGGCTCCGACCTCGCCTTCCCGCACCACGAGATGGGCGCCTCCCACGCCCAGGTGCTCACCGGCGAGTTCCCCATGGCCAAGGCGTACGTCCACGCCGGCATGGTCGCCCTGGACGGCGAGAAGATGTCCAAGTCCAAGGGCAACCTGGTCTTCGTGTCGCAGTTGCGGCGCGAGGGCGTCGACCCCGCCGCCATCCGCCTGGCGCTGCTCGCCCACCACTACCGCGCCGACTGGGAGTGGACCGACCAGGTCCTCCAAGACGCCCTGGACCGGCTCGGGCGCTGGCGTGCCGCCGTCTCACGGCCCGACGGACCGTCCGCCGAGGCGCTCGTCGAGGAGATCCGCGAGGCCCTCTCGAACGACCTGGACGCCCCCGCCGCGCTCCTCGCCGTCGACCGCTGGGCCGCCGTGCAGCAGGAGCAGGGCGGCACCGACGCGGGCGCGCCCGGTGTGGTGACACGTGCGGTGGACGCTCTCCTGGGCGTGGCCCTCTAGGCAGCACGACCGAAGGGGCGCTCCCGCCGGGGGGCGCCCCTCCGTCCGTCACAGGGCAGGCAGAAAACGCGGGACCACTGTGGTGGCGGCCGTCATGTGATGGGGTAGGAGCGTCGCTTGACCGTTCGGCCGGCCCCGCCGGCCTCCTTGCGGAAGGACGCACGTGGCACACGCAGAACGTTCCTTCGCACGTCGCACACTCCTGACCTCGACCGCCGCCCTGACCGGAGCGGCCCTGCTCGGCGGCACCGCGCAGGCGGCCGGCACCGCGCGGGCGGCCGGCACCCGGCAGGCCCCCTGGCCCGTCCGGTTTCTCCTCCCCGACGGCTTCCAGCCCGAGGGCATCACCATCGGCTCCCGCCCGTACGCGTACTTCGGCTCCCTGGCCGACGGCGACGTCTACCGGGCGAGCCTGGCGACGGGCCGCGGCTCGGTCGTCGTGAAGGGCTCCGGCCGCCCGACCGTGGGCCTCAAGATCGACCGGCACGGCACGCTCTTCCTCGCCGGCGGCGACAGCGCCGAGATCCGGGTCGCCGACGCCCGCACCGGCGAGACCGAGCAGGTGCACGCCACCGGTGGGACCTTCGTGAACGACGTGGTCCTCACCCCGGGCGCCGCCTGGTTCACCGACTCCTTCAAGCCGGTGCTCTACCGACTGGCCAAGGGCGCGGTGGAGACCGTACCGCTGACGGGCGAATGGCAGCAGGGGCCCGACTTCACCGCCAACGGCATCGAGCGCACGCCCGACGGCCGCGCGCTGCTGCTGGTGAACGCCTTCGCGAACGGCGGCGGCCTGATGCGGGTCGACCCGCGCACCGGAGCCGCCCGCGCGGTCGACCTGGGCGGGGCGAAACTCCCCAACGGCGACGGCCTGTTGCTGCTCGGCCGGATCCTCTACGCCGTCCAGCAGCAGCAGAACGCGATCGACGTGTTCCGGCTGAACGACTCCGGCACCCGGGGCACCGTCGTCACCCGCATCACCGACCCGCGCTTCCGCATCCCGACCACGGTCGCCGCCTGGGGCAGCCGTCTCTATCTGCCCAACGCGCGCTTCGACACGGAGCCGACGCCGACCACCGAGTACGACGTGGTGGCGGTGGACCAGGTCTGACACGGCCGAGGGCGGTGCGCGGCATTCCGCGCACCGCCCTGTGTCCGCTCACGCCTGCGTGGGCTCACGCCTGCGTGGGCTCACTCCTGCGACGGCGAGTCCCCGTCGTCCGGCTCGGCCCCCGTCCCGGTCCCCGCGTCGGTGTCCCGGTCGGTCTCCGCCTCCGCCCCTGTCTCCGGCTCCGGCTTCGGCGCCTTGGACGGCCTGGTGCGGCCGCCGCCGGGGCTGTCCCGCAGATAGGCCGTGCTGTCACTCCCGTCCGCGGTCGCGTGCCCGCCCGGCTGACCCGGCTGGCCGCCGTCCCGGCGCCGCAGATACCGCTCGAACTCCCGGGCGATCGCCTCACCCGAGGCCTCCGGCAGCTCCGCGGTGTCCCGGGCCTCCTCCAGCGTCTGCACGTACTCCGCGACCTCGCTGTCCTCGGCGGCCAGCTGGTCCACGCCCACCTGCCAGGCGCGCGCGTCCTCGGCCAGCTCGCCCAGCGGGATCCGTACGTCGATCAGGTCCTCCAGACGGTTCAGGAGGGCCAGCGTCGCCTTCGGGTTCGGCGGCTGCGACACGTAGTGCGGTACGGCCGCCCACAGCGACACCGCGGGCACGCCCGCGTGGGTGCAGGCCTCCTGGAGGATCCCGACGATGCCCGTGGGGCCCTCGTACTTCGTCTCCTCCAGGTCCATCCGCTGGGCCAGGTCCGGATCGGACGTGGTCCCGCTGATCGGCACCGGACGGGTGTGCGGGGTGTCGCCGAGCAGCGCGCCCAGGATCACCACGAGCTCCACGCCGAGTTCGTGGGCGAAGCCCAGCAACTCGTTGCAGAACGACCGCCACCGCATCGACGGTTCGATTCCTCGGACCAGTACGAGATCGCGCGGCTTCTCACCGCCCACACGGACCACGGACAACCTTGTCGTCGGCCACGTGATCTTGCGCACTCCGCCGTCCAGCCACACCGTGGGGCGGTTCACCTGGAAGTCGTAGTAGTCCTCGGCGTCGAGCGCCGCGAACACCTCGCCCTTCCACTCCCTGTCCAGATGCGCGACCGCGGTGGAGGCGGCGTCGCCGGCGTCGTTCCAGCCCTCGAACGCGGCCACCATGACCGGGTCGATCAGCTCGGGAACCCCCTCGAGCTCGATCACCCAGCGCCTCCTTCCGACGTGCCCTCGCTTAACGCACCAACCTTACGGCGTCCGGCGGGGGCGCCCGCAGCCCCCTTGCACGGGGGAGTGAACGGATCACTGCCCCGTCCGCCACCCCGGAACACCCCCCGTTCCGGTGCTGATCGGCGGCTTCACACAGGCTTCTCACAGGGCGGCTTCACGCAGGCTCCTCACAAAGCGGCTTCACGCAGGCTTCCCCGGAGCGGCTTGCCGCGGGTTTCTCACAGGGAGGAGCGCAACCACTGCTCCACGCTCGCGATGTGCACGGTCGCCCAGGAGCGGGCCGCCTCGGTGTCCCGGTCGCGCAGGGCCGCGAGGATCGCCCGGTGCTCGTGCAGGGTGCGGCTGACCGCGTCCTCCTGGGTCAGTCCGCGCCAGATCCGGGCCCGGGTGGTGGGCCCGGACAGCCCGTCCATGAGCGAGCAGAGCACGGAGTTGCCGGAGCTCTGCACGATCCCCCGGTGGAAGTCCAGGTCGGAGGCGACCAGTTCCTCCACCGACGGGCTGTCGCCGAGTTTGTCCAACTGGGCGCCCAGCGCGTCCAGTTGCTGTTCGCTGATCCGGGAGGCGGCCATCGCGGTGGCGGCCGGCTCCAGGATGCGCCGCACGGCAAGGAACTCCAGGACCGTGTCGTCGCGGTGGAAGTCCACGACGAAGCTCATCGCCTCCAGCAGGAGTTGCGGATCCAGGCTGGTCACATAGGTGCCGTCGCCCTGCCGGACGTCCAGGATCCGGATGAGCGACAGCGCCCGGACCGCCTCGCGCAACGAGTTGCGGGACAGCCCGAGGTCGGCGGCGAGCTCGCTCTCCTTGGGGAGCCGGTCGCCGGGGCGCAGTGCGCCGGAGACGATCATGTCCTTGATCTTCTCGATCGCCTCGTCGGTGACAGCCATGACAGGCCCCCTTCTCGCCCCGCACTGTGCCGAGACGTCCGATGTCTCAGCACAGTATGCCGAGTGCGCCGTGTCCGCCGGAGTCGATCAGGCGTCATACGGAGTCCGCGGATGCCGGGCTTCCTTGTTTGTCTCATTCTGCGGACAGGGCGCTCGGCCATGAGGCCCGTTTCCGGGCAAGTGTCCGATTGTCTCGAACTGTGGTTCGTCCAGGTCATGTACGGTGGCGAGAGCCACCGGAACATCAGGAGTGTCCCGAAATGCCCCAGGAACTGCGCGCCGTCGAATGGACCGGATCCGGCCTCGCGCTGATAGACCAGACGCTGCTGCCGCAGCGCGCCGAGTCGCTGAGTGTCCACGATGTGGACACCCTGGTCGACGCGATCCAGCGCCTCGTGGTCCGGGGCGCACCCGCGATCGGCGCGGCGGGCGGCTACGGCGTCGCCCTCGCCCTCATCGAGGGGCAGCGCAAGGGGTGGTCCGAGGCCGAGGTGCGGGCGGCCGTCGCCCGGGTCCGTGAGGCCCGGCCCACCGCGGTCAACCTCATGGTCTGCGTGGACCGGGTCATGACCCGCTTCGAGGAGGGCCTGGACGCGGTACTGGAGGAGGCCGCCGCCGTCCAGCGCGAGGACGTCGCCGCGAACCGCGCGATGGGTGGGTTCGGTGCCGACTGGCTGCTCGAACGGGTCGGCGGGGACCGGCCGTTGCGGATCCTCACGCACTGCAACACGGGAGCGCTGGCCACCGCGGGCTGGGGCACGGCCCTCGGGGTCGTCCGCGAACTCCACGCGCGCGGCCTTCTGGAGGTCGTCTACGCCGACGAGACGCGCCCGCTGCTCCAGGGATCCCGGCTCACCGCCTGGGAGTTGGTCCAGGAGGGCATCCCGCACTACGTCCAGACGGACGGGGCCGCCGCCGGGACGATCCTGCGCGGTGAGGTCGACGCGGCGATCGTCGGGGCCGACCGCATCGCGGCGAACGGCGACACGGCGAACAAGGTGGGCACCGTGGGCGTGGCCCTCGCTTGCGCCGACGCGGGCATCCCCTTCCTGGTCGCGGCACCGACCACCACGGTCGACCTCGCCACCAAGACCGGCGACGACATCCACATCGAACTCCGCGCCGAGGCCGAGGTGCTGGAGTGGGCGGGCGTCCGGACGGCGCCGGCGGAGTCCCGCGGCCACAACCCGGCCTTCGACGTGACACCGGGCCGGCTGATCACGGGGCTGGTGACCGAGCGGGGCGTGCTGGAAATCTCGGCCGGTGAACTGCCGGGCGACCGGCTGAAGTAGACGCACACAGCAGAGGGGACCCCGGCCGGGGATCCCCTCGCGCGGTCTCAGCGGCCCGTCAGCTCCAACTCCAGCAGCCACTCCACCACTTCGGTGTGATGCCGGGCCTGGCGCGGATCGGCGCCCCACACGTACAGCCCGTGCCCGGCCACGACCACCGCCGGCATCCGGGGGTCGCGCGCCTCCTCCAGCCGGTCGCCCAGCACCTTCATGTCCTGGCTGTTGGCGATCACCGGAAGGGTCACCTCGACGTCGTGCGCGGGCTGGCCGACGCCCTTGAGCATCTCCAGGTCGCTGAAGACGATCCCGCCCGGCTCCCGCCTGCCCATGGCCACCGAGGCGACGGTGTGCACATGGACCACGGCACCGGCCCCGGTGAGCGCGGCCACGCGCGCGTGCAGCTCGGCCTCGGCGGACGGCTTGCCGCCCCGCACGGCCGCCCCCTGTGCGTCCACCAATACGACGTCCGCGGGCGTCAGTTCACCCTTGTCGTGGCCGCTGGCGGTGACCGCGAGCCGCAGCGGGTCCCGCGAGAGCACCACGGACAGGTTGCCGGAGGTGCCCCGCATCCAGCCGAAGGAGGCGAAGCGGGCGGACTCGGCGGCGAGGACCGCCCCCGCCTCTTCCAGGTCGAATGCGCTGATGTCGGTTGTCACGTGGTGCTCCTGGAAACGGTGATCTCGTCGAACGTCCCCGCCGCAGCGTGGTCGCCGACGCCTTGCTCGAAGTACGGCTCCCCGGGCCGCCGTACCCCGACGGTGTGCCAGCCCGCCGCGCGGGCCGCGTCCAGTTCGCCGGGCCGGTCGGACAGGAACAGCAGGCGGTCCGGCGCGACGCCGGTCGTCGCGGCGATCCGGCGGTACGACTCCGCCTCCTGCTTGGGCCCGGCGTTCTCGGTGTCGTAGAGCCCGGAGACCAGTGACGTCAGGTCACCCTCCGGGCTGTTGGTGAGCCACGCCCGCTGCGCCGCCACCGACCCCGAGGAGTACACGTACAGCCGTACGCCCGCGGAGTGCCAGGCGCGCAGCCGCGGTACGACGTCGTCGTAGAAGTGCGAGACGAGGTCGCCGCGGGCGAAGCCCTCGGACCAGATGAGGCCCTGGAGGGTCTTCAGCGGGGTCGCCTTGACGTCGTCGTCGAGCCAGGAGTTCAGCGCCTTCTCCACGCGCGCGGCGTCGGCGTCCGGTTCGCCGATCTCCTCGCGCACCTGGGCCACCGCCCGGGCCACCTCCGGGTCCTTCGACCGCTCGGCGAGCAGCGCGGCGAACCGGGAGCGCGAGTACGGGTACAGCACGTCGACGACGAACCCCGTGGCGCTCGTGGTGCCCTCGATGTCGAGCACCACGGCGTCCACGGCGTACGTCAGGTCCCGCACGCTCACGCGGCGGCCCTGTCGGCTTCGTACCCGGCCGCGATGGTGTCGTAGTCCGGGAAGCGGGAGGCGATGGCCGAGCCGGTGAAGTTGCCGATCCAGCCGTCCTCCTCGTGGAAGAAGCGGATCGCCGTGAACGACGGCCTGGTGCCCATGTCGAACCAGTGGGTGGTGCCGCGCGGCACGCCCAGCAGGTCGCCCTTCTCGCAGAAGACCGCGTGCACCTCGCCGTTCACGTGCAGGTAGAAGATGCCGGAGCCGGAGACGAAGAAGCGCACCTCGTCATCGTCGTCGTGCGTGTGCTCCTGGAGGAACTTCTCGCGTGCCGCCTTGGCCTTCGCGGGGAACTCCGGGTCGTCGCCGGGGTGCAGGCCGAGGACGTCGACCGTCGTGAAGCCCTCCTCGGCGTTCAGCCTGTCGATCTCGGGGCCGTAGGCGGCGAACACGGTCTCGCTGTCGGCGTCGGAGGGGACGTCCTCGCGGACCGGCCACTGCTCGTAGCGCACGCCCAGGGGCTTCAGCGCCTCGGCGATCTCGGCCGGATCCGAGGTGCGGCGGACCAGGGTCTCGGGGCCGGACTCGGACCAGGTGGTCAGCAGCGTCATGGGAACAACTCCAGGAGTCTGGAAGGGAAGTCCGGATAGCGGGACAAGCGCCGGACGGGCAGGGGAGGAAGAGGGACGGCGGCGGTGGGTCAGCCGCGACACAGCGCGCGGCAACAGCGGCGCATGTCAGGCATGCACATCGCTTTCGCGCCAGCTGTCGTCATCGGGGCCTCACTGTGCCGGGTCGGGTGCCGGTCTTGTGATGGTAACCGGGGTCATGACCTGCACCTGGTGTGACGTAGTCGTTGTCTCACCTGCTGAGAAAGCGGTTCCAAAACATTTGACGCCTGGCTGAAAACGTTCCCATGATCTGCGTATGAAGACGCTGCTGCTCGTGCGGCGGCTGTACGTGGACCTGCTTCGGACGACCACCGCCAGCTGTCGCTGACCCCCTTCCGGAGCCCCTTCGCGCCCCGCCACCTTCTGCTTCGGTGGCGCACTTCCCGTGCCCGCTCCGGGACTCACACCCCTTTTGCCTTCTTCCTCTCGCCCCTGGAGCACCTATGTCCCGCACCCGTCTGCCTCTTGCCGCGCTCTCTCTCGCGTCCGTGTCCGCCCTCGCGCTCGCCGGGTGCTCGCAGTCGACGGACGCGTCGAAGAACACCGGCGACGCCGTCGCCTCCGCCTCGGCCGCCACCGGCAAGAAGCCCGCCCCCTTCAGCGCGGGCGCGGTCAAGGTGGCCCTGGTCCGGCAGAGCGGTGCCGGCGACTACTTCGAGCAGTGGGGCAACGGCGCCAAGGCCCAGGCCAAGGCCCTCGGCATCGACCTGACGGTGTACGACGCCCAGGCCGACAACGCCAAGCAGGCCACCGACCTGTCCTCCGCGATCAACTCCGGCGCCAAGGCGATCATCATCGACCACGGCTTCCCGGCGACCATCCAGCCGGAGATCGACCAGGCCGTGAAGAAGGGCATCAAGGTCGTCGTCTACGACGTGGAGACCTCCACCAAGGGCGTGGTCAGCACCGAGCAGGACGACGCCAGCATGGCTCAGGCCGTCCTCGACGTGATGTCCAAGGACCTCGGCAAGAACGCCAAGGTCGGCTACGTCAACGTCGCCGGCTACGCCGCCCTCGACAAGCGGAACACCGTGTGGGCGAAGGAGGTCGCCGCCCAGGCCTGGAAGCAGCAGTTCAAGGTCGGCAAGGTCACCGACTCCACGGCCACCGACAACGTTCCCCTGGTCTCCGCCGCGCTCACCCAGCACTCCGACGTGACCGGGATCTTCGCGCCCTACGACGAGCTCGCCAAGGGCACGGTCCTCGCGGTGCAGAACAAGAAGCTCCAGGGCAAGGTGAAGGTCTTCGGTGCGGACGTCTCCAACGCCGACATCCAGCAGATGACAGCCGCCGACAGCCCCTGGGTGGCCACGGCCGGCACCGACCCCTCCGCGGTCGGCGCGGCCGTCGTCCGCACCACCGCGCTGGAGCTGGCCGGTCAGCTGAACAAGTCCTCCGTGGAGTTCCCGGCCGTCGCCATCACCCAGGACTTCCTGCGCGAGAAGAAGATCCAGAACATGGACCAGCTGCGGTCGGCGCTTCCCGCGCTGAACCTGTCCCAGGTCTCCACCGCGGACTGGATCTCGAATGTCGCCCACTGAGGCTCCCGCGGTCGCCCTGACCGACGTCAGCATGGCGTTCGGCGGCAGGACCGTGCTCGCCTCCGTCTCGCTCGACATCGCTCCGGGCAGCGTGGTCGCGCTGCTCGGGGCGAACGGCGCCGGCAAGTCCACGCTGATCAAGATCCTGTCCGGCGTGCACACCGGCCACGGTGGCCAGGTGCAGGTCGCCGGGGAGCCCGCGGCTCTCCAGTCCCCGCTCGCCGCCCGCCAGTTGGGCATCCAGACCGTGCACCAGCGCATCGGCGAAGGCATCGTGCCGGGACTCTCGGTCGCCGAGAACCTGGTCTTCGAGGAACTGGCGCAGGCACGCGGCAACCCGTTCCTGAACGGACGCCGCCTGCTGGCGCGGGCCCGCGAGATCCAGGCCGGCCTCGAACTCGGCTGGAGCGACGCCGTACTCAGGAAGGACGTCACCGAACTCGGCATCTCCGACCGCCAGTTGCTGATCCTTGCCCGTGCGCTGGCCACCCGGCCCCGGCTGCTGATCCTCGACGAACCCACCTCGGCGCTGTCCGCCGCCGAGGCCGAACGCCTCTTCGCGCTCGTGGAGCGGATGCGCGACGACGGCATCGCGGTCCTGTACGTCTCCCACCGCCTCGGTGAGATCGACGCGCTCGCCGACCGCCTGGTCGTCCTGCGGGACGGCCTGCTCACCGAGGACCAGGCCAGGCCCTTCGACTGGGACAGCGCCCTGCGCGCGATGCTGGCGCAGGCCCAGGAGGCGACCACGGCACGGCCTGTCCGGGAAGGCGCGGAAGGGGACGTCGTCCTCTCCCTGCGAGGCGTCCAGCTCTTCGAGGGCCGAAAGCCCCTGGACCTCGACCTGCGCACCGGCGAAGTCACTGGCGTCGTGGGCCTGTTGGGCGCCGGCAAGACCGAACTGGCCCGCGGTCTGTTCGGCGCCGAGCCCTTCACGACCGGTTCCACCGCACTGGACGGCGAACCGTACGCGCCCAAGCGGCCCTCCGACGCGATCCGGGCCGGAGTGCACCTGGTCCCCGAGGACCGGCACGCCGACGCCCTCGTCCCGGGCTGGTCGCTGGCCCAGAACATCTCGCTGCCGTTCCTGAAGTCCCTCTCGAAGGGCGGACTGGTCCAGCGTGCCAAGGAGGACACCCTCGGCCGCGACACCATCGAGGCCCTCGGTGTCGTCGCCCGCGACGAGCACAGCACCGTGGAGGAGCTGTCCGGCGGCAACCAGCAGAAGGTCGTCGTCGGCCGCTGGCTCGCCGAGACCCCCCGTGTCCTCATCCTGGACGAGCCGTTCCGAGGCGTGGACATCGGCGCCCGCCGGGACATCGGCCGCCGCGCCCGGACCCTCGCCGCCGAGGGCGCCGCCGTGCTCGTCCTGTCCGCCGATGTCGACGAGGTCCTGGAGATCGCCGACCGGGTCGTCGTCCTCGCCGCCGGCGAGATCCACCTCGACGCGTACGGCGAGGACGCGGAACGCGACCGCGTGATCCAGACCATCTCGGCGTCCGTGTGACCCCGGCTCCCTGAGGAACTACGCCATGACCACCACCCAGAGCACGGAAGTCCCCACGAAGGCGGCGCTCCCGCCCGCCACCAGCACCGCCGTACGGGTCCAGAACGCCGTCATCAAGTACGGCTTCATCTTCGTCACGGTCGCGCTGTTCCTGTACTTCGCGCTGAGCGAGGGCTCCTTCCGCGAGTCGGCGACCCTCCTCGACACCCTCCGCTACGTCTCCGTCGCCGCGATCCTCGGCCTCGGCGTCACCCTCACCATGGCCGTCGGCGGGATGGACATGTCCGTCGGCGCGGTCGCGGGCCTCGGCGTCTCGGTCGCCGCCCAGACGATGGTCGTCCAGAACCAGGTCGGCACGGTCGCCATCATTGCGGTCCTCGCGGCCGGCGCCCTCGCGGGCCTGCTCAACGCGCTGCTGATCGTCGTCCTGAAGATCCCCGACATGCTCGCCACCCTCGGCACCATGTTCGTGATCCAGGGCGGCAAGCTCATCCTGGTCGACGGCCAGTCCATCACCCCCGGCATGACCCTGGACGACGGCACCACCGCCCCCGGCAGATTCACCGCCGGGTTCCTGCGCATCGACCGCGGCACGGTCCTCGGCATCCCCGTCTCGGTCCTCATCTTCGGCGGCCTGACCCTCGCCGCCTGGGTCTTCCTCGCCCGCACCCGCTGGGGCCGGGTGCTCTATGCGATCGGCGCCAACCCCGAGGCCTCCCGCCTGGCCGGCATCCGCGTCGGCGCGTACCGGGCGCTGGCCTACGTCCTCTCCGGCGTCCTCGCCTCGATCGGCGGACTGATCCTGGCGTCCCGCATCGGCCAGGGCGACGTATCCGCCGGCACCTCGCAGCTGCTGGAGGCGGTGGCCGTCGCGCTCGTCGGCACCTCGGTGCTCGGCCGCGGCCGTCCCAACGTCTGGGGCACGGCCCTCGGCGCGGTCCTCATCGGCATCATCACCACCGGCCTGACCATCAAGGGCCTGCCTTACTACACCCAGGACGTCGTCGAGGGCGCGGTCCTCATCCTCGCTCTGGTCTTCAGCTTCACCCTGTCCAAGCGCCGCACCGCATAAGGGAGTTCTCCCACCATGGGCTACCGCATCCTGGAGACCGACGACATCCCGGCGTACCTGCGCGAGCGCGGCCACTGGGACGACCTGGACGACATCGCCGTACGGGAGGTCTCCGACGGCAACGTCAACCGGGTCTTCCTGGCCTCGAACGCCGCCGGCACCCGCAGCCTCGCCCTCAAGCAGGCCCTGCCCTGGGTGCGCGTCGCCGGTCCCTCCTGGCCGCTGAGCCCCGACCGCGCGAACGCCGAGGCCCGCGCCTACGAGCAGCTCGCCAGGGTCGCCCCCGACGAGATCCCGGCGATCCACGGCTACGACCCCGAGAACTACGCCCTCGTCATGGAGGACCTGTCCGACCTGGAGGTCCTGCGCACGCTCCTGAACGAGGGCGCCTCCTACGGCCCCCACACCTCGGTGCAGATCGGCCGCCTGGTCGCCCGACTCGCCTTCTCCACCAGCGACTTCGGCATGCCCTCCGCCGAACGCAAGGCCCTGGTCGCGGCCTCGGTCAACCCGGAGCTCTGCAAGATCACCGAGGACGTGGTGCTGTCCGAGCCGTACATCGAGCACGAGCACAACCACTGGCACGAGGGCGTGGCCGACCTGGCGGCGGCCTTCCGCTCCGACTCCCCGCTGCGCACGGAGGTCGCCGACCTCCGCCACGTCTTCATGACCAGCGCCCAGGCCCTTCTGCACGGGGACCTCCACTCGGGCAGCGTCATGGTCGGCACCCGTGAAGGCGCCCCGGTCGTGCGCGTCTTCGACCCCGAGTTCTCCTTCGTCGGCCCGATCGGCTTCGACCTCGGCCTGTACTGGGCCAACGCGCTGGTCTCGGAGGAACGGGCCCGCGCCCTGGGCCGCCTGACGGACCACGCAGACCAACTCCGGCTGTCCTGGGAGGCGTTCGAGACGGAGTTCCGCCGCCTGTGGCCGACCCGCGTCGACACCTTCTTCGACGACGCCTACCTGGACCGCTTCCTGGGGCGGGTCTGGACCGACTCCCTGGGCTTCGCGGGCACCGAGATCGTCCGCAGGATCATCGGCTTCGCCCACCTGACCGACCTGACCACCCTGGACGACCCGGTCGAGGCGTCCCGCAGGGCTCTGCTGACCGGGCGCGAACTGATCGTGCGCCGCGCGGAGCTGGCGACGCCGGACGATGTCAGGGCAGTAGTCGCGACGGACAGACGACGAGGGTGCTGACCGTCCCGTCGCCCCACAGGGTGGTGTTCATCAGCAGGCGGCCGTCGAGGCTCATCACGGTGAACTCCGGGACGAACCTGCGGCCCATGTAGAACCGCATCCACAGGGGCAGCGGGCCGTCGTCGCCACCACCCAGGTCCCATTCGTCCAGCAGCCGCACACGGACCCATTCCCACTCGCTGTCGACGTCCTCGGGGTCCGAGTAGTCGACGCACAGCAGGAACTCACGGCCGTCGTCGAGAAGTCCGTACTCGACGGCCATGTCGTGCCAGCCGGCCCGCACCTTCGCCGGCAGATCCGGGTCGTCGATGTCCACCAGGGGGGAGTCGATCCGTCCGTGCTCGCGCAGACAGCTCGCCGCTCCGCGGTCGGGCGGTGTCGGCAGGGGCGGGACCTCGTCCTCGGCCAGGCGGCGCAGGAAGCGGAAGCCACCGGGGGCGAGCAGGGCGGTCATCTCGGCGTCGGTGATCGTCACGGCCGTACCGTAGACGGCGCACGGACCTGTCTGCCCGCCCTTTTCCCGTTCCCGGACCGCCGAAAGGGGCCCGCCCCTTTCCTGGACAGGCGAAAGGGGGCGGCCCTTCGATGAGGGGCCGCCCCCTTTCGCATGCCGGCCCCCATAGGGGGAGGTGCCGTTCTCGGGACGCCGGCCCCGGTCGGGGAGGGTGGGGCCGGCGTCCAGCGCTACTTCTTGTCGAGCACGTCCTGCACCTTCGCGCGCACCTCGTCCGTGGCCAGGCCGCGGATCGTGAGGGTCGTACGGCGGCGCAGCACGTCGTCCTGCGTCTCGGCCCACTCGTTGTCCCGGGCGTAGACGACCTGCGCCCAGATCTCCGGGGCGTCGGGGTGCACCCGCTCGCCCAGCTCGGGGTTCTCGTTGGCCAGGCGGGCGATGTCGAAGGCCAGCGAACCGTAGTGCGTCGCCAGGTGCTTCGCCGTGTCGGCGGCCATTCGCGGACCCGGCGCCGGGTTGTCCACCAGCAGCCGGTGCGCGACCGCGCGCGGGTTGGCGACACCGGGCAGCGGGAGCTTCTTCGGCAGCGAGGAGATGGGCTCGAAGTCGTCGCCCAGCGGGTGGCCCGGCAGCGCCTCCAGCTTCTGCATGACCGTACGGCCGATGTGCCGGAACGTCGTCCACTTGCCGCCCGCGACGGACAGCATCCCGCCCCGGCCCTCCGTGACCACGGTCTCGCGCTTGGCCTTCGCGGTGTCGCCGGGACCGCCCGGCAGCACTCGCAGGCCGGCGAAGGAGTAGGTGATCAGGTCACGGCTCAGCTGCTGGTCGCGGACCGAGAACGCGGCCTCGTCCAGGATCTGGGCTATGTCCTTCTCGGTGACCTGGACGTCCGCCGGGTCGCCCTCGAACTCCTCGTCGGTCGTGCCGAGCAGCAGCATGTCCTCCCAGGGGAGGGCGAAGGTGATGCGGTACTTGTCGATGGGGGTGGCCAGCGCGGCCTTCCAGGGGGAGGTGCGCTTGAGGACCAGGTGCGCGCCCTTGGACAGGCGGATGGACGGGGCCGCGTTCGGGTCCTCCATCCGGCGCAGGTGGTCCACCCACGGCCCGGTCGCGTTGAGCACCAGCCGGGCGTTCACGCCGAACTCGTCACCGGACTGCCGGTCGCGCAGGTCCGCGCCGGTCACCCGGCCCTTGGTGAACCGGAGCCCGGTCACCTCGGCGTGGTTCAGCACGACCGCGCCCGCCTCGACGGCCGCACGGACCGTCATCAGCGCCATGCGCGCGTCGTTCATCTGGTCGTCGCCGTACACGGCCACGGCCTTGAGGTTCTCGGTGCGCAGCTCGGGCACGTCCTGCGCCGCCTTCGCGGGGGACAGGAGGTGGCCGACGCCGTCGCCGAACGCGGAGAGCGCGGAGTAGGCGAAGACGCCCGCCCCGAGCTTCGCCGCGCCGTGCGGTCCACCCTTGTACACCGGGAGGTAGAAGGTGAGCGGGTTCGCCAGGTGAGGGGCCACCTGGCGGGAGACCGCACGGCGCTCGAAGTGGTTCTCCGCCACCAGCTTCACCGCGCCGGTCTGAAGGTAGCGCAGACCGCCGTGGAGCAGCTTGGAGGAGGCGGAGGAGGTGGCGCCGGCGAAGTCGCCGGCGTCGACCAGGGCCACCCTCAGGCCGGACTGCGCGGCGTGCCAGGCGGTGGAGATGCCCAGGATGCCGCCGCCGATGACGAGAAGGTCGTACGACGCCTTGGCGAGCTGCTCCCGGGTCTCGGCGCGGCTCGGGTTGGAGCCGGAGGCCGGGCGCGTACCGAGGGCGGGCACGGACTGGAGGGTGGACTGACTGGTCATGTGGGGTTCTAACTCCTCTTCAGAGCCGCAGAGGGGGGTGTTTCTCTCAGCTCTCGTCGTCCTCGAGCCAGCCCATGGTCCGCTCGACGGCCTTGAGCCAGCTCTTGTACTCACGGTCGCGGGCGTCCGCGTCCATGCGGGGGGTCCACTCGGCGGCCCTGCGCCAGTTGGCGCGCAGGTCGTCGGTGCTGGTCCAGAAGCCGACGGCGAGACCGGCGGCGTAGGCGGCACCGAGGCAGGTGGTCTCGGCGACCATCGGGCGCACCACGGGGGCGTCCAGGAAGTCCGAGAGGGTCTGCATCAGCAGGTTGTTGGAGGTCATGCCGCCGTCGACCTTGAGGGCCGCGAGCTCGACGCCCGAGTCCTTGGTCATGGCGTCCGTGATCTCACGGGTCTGCCAGGCGGTGGCCTCCAGGACGGCGCGGGCCAGGTGCGCCTTGGTGACGTACCGGGTCAGACCGGCGATCACACCGCGGGCGTCGGAGCGCCAGTACGGGGCGAACAGGCCGGAGAAGGCCGGAACGAAGTAGGCGCCGCCGTTGTCCTCGACGGAGAGCGCGAGCGTCTCGATCTCGGCGGCGGTGGAGATCAGGCCCATCTGGTCGCGCATCCACTGCACCAGCGAACCGGTGACGGCGATCGAGCCCTCCAGGGCGTACACCGGCTTGTCGTCACCGATGCGGTAGCCGACCGTGGTCAGCAGGCCCGAGTAGGAGTTGATGATCTTCTCGCCGGTGTTCATCAGCATGAACGTGCCGGTGCCGTACGTCGACTTGGCCTCGCCCTCGGCGAAACAGGTCTGGCCGAACAGGGCCGCCTGCTGGTCGCCGAGCGCGGAGGCGACCGGGATGCCGCCGAGCAGGTCGCCCAGCTTGCCGCCGGTGACCTCGCCGTAGACCTCGGCGGAGGAACGGATCTCCGGCAGCATCGACAGCGGCACGCCGATGGACTCGGCGATCTTCTCGTCCCACTCCAGGGTGTGGAGGTTCATCAGCATGGTGCGGGAGGCGTTGGTGACGTCGGTGTAGTGCTTGCCGCCGTCGACACCACCGGTTAGGTTCCAGATGACCCAGGTGTCCATCGTGCCGAACAGGATGTCGCCGCGCTCGGCGCGCTCGCGCAGGCCCTCGACGTTGTCGAGCAGCCAGCGGGCCTTCGGGCCGGCGAAGTACGAGGCGAGGGGCAGACCGGTCTCGCGGCGGAAGCGGTCCTGGCCGACGTTGCGGCCGAGCTCCTTGCAGAGGGCGTCGGTGCGGGTGTCCTGCCAGACGATGGCGTTGTGGACGGGCTCACCGGTGTTCTTGTCCCAGAGGAGAGTGGTCTCGCGCTGGTTGGTGATGCCGATGGCCTTGATGTCGTCCCGGGTGATGCCGGCCTTCTGGATGGCTCCGGCGACGACTTCCTGGACGTTGGTCCAGATCTCGTTGGCGTTGTGCTCGACCCAGCCCGGCTTCGGGAAGATCTGCTCGTGCTCCTTCTGGTCGACCGAGACGATACGGCCGTCCTTGTCGAAGACGATGCAGCGGCTGGACGTGGTGCCCTGGTCGATCGCGGCGATGAAGGGGCCGGCGGTGTGGGCGTCGGTCACTGTGTGCTCCTGGGATTCCGTGAGGGAAGGGGACGTTCTACCGGTGCTTTAAGCGAAAGCGACGTTGTAGATGCCTGCGGCGATCGCACCGCCGATCAGCGGACCGACGATCGGAACCCAGGCGTAGCCCCAGTCGGAGCCGCCCTTGTTGGGCAGGGGCAGGAGGGCGTGCACGATACGCGGACCGAGGTCACGGGCCGGGTTGATGGCGTACCCGGTCGGACCACCGAGGGACAGACCGATGGAGACCACGACGAACGCGGTGATCAGGGCGCCCAGGGTGCCCAGGCCCTTGCCGTCACCGTTGAGGCCCTGGGTGAGCACGGCGAGTACCAGCACGATGGTGCCGATGACCTCGGTGGCGACGTTCTGCCAGGCGACCCGCACCTCGGGTCCGGTGGAGAAGACGCCCAGGACCGGGCCGGCGCCCTTCTCCTGCGCCTCGACGGCCTTGGCGGCGGTGGCCTGCGCGCCCGGAGCACCGACGATCTCCTTGTCGGTGAGGTGCGCGTGGAACTGGCCGTAGTAGGCGATCCAGACCAGGGCCGCGCCGATCATGGCGCCGAGCAGCTGTCCGCCCCAGTAGATCGGGACGTCACTCCAGGAGATGCCGTCCTTCTTGAGCGCGAGCGCCAGCGTGACGGCCGGGTTGAGGTGGGCGCCGGAGAGCGGCGCCGAGGTGTACACGGCCGTCAGAACGGCGAAACCCCACCCGAAGGTGATGGCGAGCCAGCCGGCGTTGCGGGCCTTGGAGGCCTTCAGCGTCACGGCGGCGCACACGCCTCCGCCGAGCAGGATGAGTATGGCGGTACCGATGGTCTCGCCGATGAAGATGTCGGAGCTGGACACCCGCGACTCCTTTGTCCTTCGTCCAGGGGACCGAACCCCGGGTCCCTCCGGTGGTTCGAGCTGCCCTCGGGGGTGAGAGCGATGCCGGCCCTTGGCTTGTCACACTCTAGCGCGTATTGCCGGTAGGTGTTCGACAATGCCGACCGATGGACGGGAGTCTTTCTCCGGCGTTACGTGCACGTCAAGAGTTTGGGTGTCGAAAACACGATCGTTATGGATACCTGTGCGTCAACGATCTTGTTCGAGTGGTTTGTGGCGTTGTGTCAGGGAACGACAGAGGGCCGGTCGTCACCTGACGTACCGGCCCCTCCCGGTCCTCGGAACCGGATCTCGCGTGTCCTCAGAAGCGCCCAGCGCCCAGGTCCCGCGACACCGCGCGGGCACAGTCCCGCACCGCCGCGATCAGCTCCGGACGCAGCGCGCCCTCCTCGTCGGGCCGGCACAGCCGCTCCACCGCCCCGGTGATGCCGACCGCGCCGACCGGCATGCGCCGCCGGTCATGGATGGGTGCGGCGACGGAGGCCACGCCCTCCCAGGTCTCCTCGACGTCCGCCGCGTACCCACGCGCGCGCGTGAGGTCGAGGATCTGCTCGAACGCGTCCAGCTCGCACACGGTCCGGTCGGTGAACGCCTTGCGGTCGCTCTCCAGCGCCTCGCTGTGCGCCACCGGGTCGTACGCCGACAGCACCTTGCCCAGGGCCGTGCAGTGCAGCGGCTGCATGGCCCCGATCTCCAGCACCTGCCGGCTGTCGTCGGGCCGGAAGACGTGGTGCACGATCAGCACGCCCTGCTGGTGCAGCACGCCCAGGTGGACGCTCTCGCCGCTGGAGCGGGCCAGGTCGTCCGTCCACACCAGCGCACGCGCGCGCAGTTCGTGGACGTCCAGATAGGTGGTGCCCAGGCGCAGCAGCTCGGCACCCAGCTGGTACCGCCCCGAGGCGTCGTCCTGCTCCACGAACCCCTCCGCCTGGAGGGTGCGCAGGATGCCGTGCGCGGTGCCCTTGGCCAGGTCCAGGGACGAGGCGATGTCCGACAGGCCGAGTCTCCGCTCGCCGCCCGCGAGGAGCCGCAGCATCGCGGCCGCCCGTTCGAGCGACTGGATGTTCCGTGCCATCGCCGTGCTGCCTCCGTCCCCTTCGACTGCCGATTGTTACGGCGTCGCTGCCGCTGTTCGGCAATGCCGAACACTACCGGTCCATGCCGACCTCCCGCTAATGGTCGGTCGGCATCTGTTGCGTCACCGGTCGGCATCTGTTGCATCACCGGTCTCCCGCCGGTGACCTGCCCGCCATCCTCGTCCGTCCCGTGGACGCGCCGACCATCCGCACCCGGACCCGGCTACCCTGGCGTGGTGCGCCCGGAGCGGGACCTCTCGCAGGCGCCGTGAAGCCGACAGCCGTCGCAACTGAGGGAGCCCTTTCATGGCCTCGTCGCCACTGACCCCTTCCGCCGACAGCCGGACCCGTGTGTCCGCGCTCCGCGAGGCGCTCGCCACCAGAGTGGTGGTCGCCGACGGAGCGATGGGCACCATGCTGCAAGCCCAGGACCCCACTCTCGAGGACTTCGAGAATCTTGAGGGCTGTAACGAGATCCTGAACGTCACCCGGCCCGACATCGTCCGTTCGGTCCACGACGCCTACTTCGAGGTGGGCGTCGACTGCGTGGAGACCAACACCTTCGGCTCCAACCACACGGCCGCGTCGGAGTACGACATCGCCGACCGCGTGCACGAACTGTCCGAGGCCGGTGCCCGGATCGCCCGCGAGGCGGCCGACGAGCACACCGCCCGCGACGGCCGTCAGCGCTGGGTTCTGGGCTCCGTCGGCCCCGGCACCAAGCTGCCCACCCTCGGCCACATCGACTACGCCACCATCCGCGACGGCTACCAGGCCAACGTGGAGGGCCTCCTCGCCGGCGGCGCCGACGCCCTGATCGTCGAGACCACCCAGGACCTCCTCCAGACCAAGGCCTCCGTGCTCGGCGCCCGGCGCGCCCTGGAGGCGACCGGCGCCGACGTGCCGCTGGTGGTCTCGATGGCGTTCGAGACCACGGGCACCATGCTGCTCGGCTCGGAGATCGGCGCCGCGCTGACCGCGCTGGAGCCGCTCGGCATCGACATGATCGGCCTGAACTGCTCGACCGGCCCGGCCGAGATGAGCGAGCACCTGCGCTACCTCGCCCGGCACTCCCGCATCCCGCTGCTGTGCATGCCGAACGCCGGACTGCCGATCCTCACCAAGGACGGCGCGCATTTCCCGCTCGACCCCGAGGGCCTGGCCGACGCCCAGGAGAACTTCGTCCGCGACTACGGCCTCTCCCTGATCGGCGGCTGCTGCGGCACCACCCCGGAGCACCTGCGCCAGGTCGTCGAGCGCGTCCGCGACCTCACCCCCTCCGAGCGCACCCCGCAGCCCGAGCCCGGCGCCGCCTCCCTCTACCAGACGGTCCCCTTCCGTCAGGACACCTCCTACCTGGCGATCGGCGAGCGCACCAACGCCAACGGCTCCAAGAAGTTCCGCGAGGCCATGCTGGAGGCCCGCTGGGACGACTGTGTGGAGATGGCCCGCGAGCAGATCCGCGAGGGCGCCCACATGCTGGACCTCTGCGTGGACTACGTCGGCCGCGACGGCGTCGCCGACATGCAGGAACTGGCCGGCCGCTTCGCCACCGCCTCCACCCTGCCGATCGTCCTGGACTCCACCGAGGTCCCCGTCATCCAGGCCGGCCTGGAGAAGCTCGGCGGCCGCGCGGTCATCAACTCCGTCAACTACGAGGACGGCGACGGCCCCGAGTCCCGCTTCGCCAAGGTCACCAAGCTCGCCCGGGAGCACGGCGCCGCCCTGATCGCGCTGACCATCGACGAGGAGGGCCAGGCCCGCACCCCGGAGACCAAGGTCGCCATCGCCGAACGGCTGATCGAGGACCTGACGACGAACTGGGGCATCCACGAGTCGGACATCCTCATCGACACCCTGACCTTCACCATCTGCACCGGTCAGGAGGAGTCCCGCAAGGACGGCATCGCCACCATCGAGGCGATCCGCGAACTCAAGCGCCGCCACCCCGACGTCCAGACCACGCTCGGCCTGTCCAACATCTCCTTCGGCCTCAACCCGGCCGCCCGCATCCTGCTCAACTCCGTCTTCCTCGACGAGTGCGTCAAGGCCGGCCTGGACTCGGCGATCGTCCACGCGTCGAAGATCCTCCCCATCGCCCGCTTCAGCGAGGAGGAGGTCCAGACCGCCCTCGACCTCATCTACGACCGTCGCGCCGAGGGCTACGACCCGCTACAGAAGCTGATGGCCCTGTTCGAGGGCGCCACCGCCAAGTCCCTCAAGGCCGGCAAGGCCGAGGAGCTGGCCGCGCTCCCGCTGGAGGAGCGCCTCAAGCGGCGCATCATCGACGGCGAGAAGAACGGCCTGGAGGCCGACCTCGACGAGGCCCTCCAGACCCGCCCCGCCCTCGACATCGTCAACGACACCCTCCTGGACGGCATGAAGGTCGTCGGCGAGCTCTTCGGCTCCGGCCAGATGCAGCTGCCGTTCGTCCTCCAGTCCGCCGAGGTCATGAAGACCGCCGTCGCCCACCTCGAACCGCACATGGAGAAGGTCGAGGGCGACGAGGCCGGCAAGGGCACCATCGTGCTCGCCACCGTCCGCGGCGACGTCCACGACATCGGCAAGAACCTCGTCGACATCATCCTGTCCAACAACGGCTACAACGTGGTCAACCTCGGCATCAAGCAGCCGGTCTCCGCCATCCTGGAGGCCGCCGAGGAACACCGCGCCGACGTCATCGGCATGTCGGGGCTCCTGGTCAAGTCCACGGTGATCATGAAGGAGAACCTGGAGGAGCTGAACCAGCGCGGACTCGCCGCCGACTTCCCCGTCATCCTCGGCGGAGCGGCGCTCACGAGGGCGTACGTCGAACAGGACCTCCACGAGATCTACGAGGGCGAAGTCCGCTACGCCCGCGACGCGTTCGAGGGACTGCGCCTCATGGACGCCCTCATCGGCGTCAAGCGCGGCGTGCCCGGCGCCAAGCTGCCCGAGCTCAAGCAGCGCCGGGTGCGCGCCGGTGCCGTGGCCGTGCAGGAGGAGCGGCCCGAGGAGGGGCACGTCCGCTCCGACGTGGCCACCGACAACCCGGTGCCCACGCCGCCGTTCTGGGACACCCGGGTCATCAAGGGCATCCAGCTCAAGGAGTACGCCTCCTGGCTCGACGAAGGCGCCCTGTTCAAGGGCCAGTGGGGGCTCAAGCAGGCCCGCACCGGCGAGGGACCGACCTACGAGGAGCTCGTCGAGACCGAGGGCCGGCCCCGCCTGCGCGGCCTCCTCGACCGGCTCCAGACCGAGAACCTCCTCGAAGCCGCCGTCGTCTACGGCTACTTCCCGTGCGTGTCCAAGGACGACGACCTGATCATCCTGGACGAGCAGGGCAACGAACGCACCCGCTTCACCTTCCCGCGCCAGCGCCGGGGCCGGCGGCTGTGCCTCGCCGACTTCTTCCGTCCCGAGGAGTCGGGGGAGACCGACGTGGTGGGCCTCCAGGTCGTCACCGTCGGCTCCCGGATCGGCGAGCAGACCGCCAAGCTGTTCGAGGCCAACGCCTACCGCGACTACCTCGAGCTGCACGGACTGTCCGTCCAGCTGGCCGAGGCCCTCGCCGAGTACTGGCACGCGCGCGTGCGGTCCGAACTCGGCTTCTCCGGCGAGGACCCGGCCGACGTCGAGGACATGTTCGCCCTGAAGTACCGCGGTGCCCGCTTCTCGCTGGGCTACGGCGCCTGCCCCGACCTGGAGGACCGCGCCAAGATCGCCGACCTGCTCCAGCCCGAGCGCATCGGCGTCCACCTCAGCGAGGAGTTCCAGCTCCACCCCGAGCAGTCCACCGACGCGATCGTCATCCACCACCCGGAGGCGAAGTACTTCAACGCCCGCTGAGACCTCTCACCCGGCGAGGCCTCTCACCCGGCGAGGTATCTCACTCGGCACACTGATCGGATAAGTCGTACACTGGTCGGTCCACCGCAGGCCGGTTCCCTTCGTGGGAACCGGCCTGCTCGTCCCTCAAGGAGGTACGTGGATGACCAGCACGGTCCCCGCACCAGTAACCCGTACGGCCGACGGCTCCGCCCTCCAGGCCGTCCTCCTCGACATGGACGGCACCCTGGTGGACACCGAGGGCTTCTGGTGGGACGTCGAGGTCGAGGTCTTCGCCCGCCTCGGCCACACCCTCGACGACTCCTGGCGCCATGTCGTGGTCGGCGGCCCCATGACCCGCAGCGCCGGCTTCCTCATCGAGGCCACGGGCGCCGACATCACCCTCCCCGAGCTCAGCGTCCTGCTCAACGAGGGCTTCGAGGAGCGCATCGGCCGCGCCCTGCCCCTGATGCCGGGCGCCATGCGGCTGCTCGCCGAACTCTCCGCCCACCGGATGCCCACGGCCCTGGTCTCCGCCTCGCACCGGCGGATCATCGACCGCGTCCTCACCTCCCTCGGCCCCCGGCACTTCGCCCTCACGGTCGCCGGCGACGAGGTGTCGCGCACCAAGCCCCACCCCGACCCGTATCTGTTCGCCGCCGCCGGACTGGGTGCGGATCCGGCCAGATGCGCGGTCGTCGAGGACACCGCGACCGGAGTCGCCGCGGCCGAGGCGGCAGGCTGCCAGGTCGTGGCCGTACCCTCGGTCGCCCCCATCCCGCCCGCCCCCGGCCGCACCGTCGTCGGCTCCCTCGAAGAGGTCGACCTGACGTTTCTGCGCGGCTTGATCAGCTTTCGATGATCCTTCGATGACGGAAATGCCTCCGCTGTTCACCCAGCGTGCAACGCGGATAGCGCGGTAATTCCCCAGATCCCCGTCGCCGGAATTCGAACCACGCCGGATGGCCGAATTCCGGTCGGCTGCCGCCCCGTTACGGGTGTGAGGTTCCCCACTCGGCGGAGGCTCGACAGCCAGGCCGGGCTGTGCCGGACGCGCCGCTTCCGCGGGCCCGGCCGTGCCTATGTGTCCCGATTCATGGAACCCTGCACTAATCCTTCCCCTGTCGGGTTTTCGGTGTGTCCACGCCCGGTTCCGCTGTGTGATGGCACTTCAACTCCGGTACCCGCGAACCCTCCTTCAGGTGCGGACTAATCTCCTGCTGAGAACATCGCCCCACCCCCGTGATCCGCCGCACCACCCATGCATGCCGGTTACACGGACCCAAGAGCTCTGGAGAAACTCGAGCATGAACCGCAAGACTTTGGTGCTGCCGGCCGTCATCGGTCTGCTCGCGCCGGTGCTCGCCGCCTGCGGCGGGACCGACGCCGGCAGCGGCTCGAGCGACGCGATCGGCGTCGGCACCACGGACCGGTTCACCGCCACGAAGGACGCCCCGGCGCCGCTCGACCCCGCATACGCCTACGACGTCGGCACCTGGAACGTCCTGCGCCAGACCGTGCAGACCCTGATGATCCAGCCCAAGGGCGACGGCGAACCCGTCCCCGAGGCAGCCCAGTCCTGCGGCTTCAGCGACAGCGGCAACGAGCGCTACGTCTGCACCCTGCGCGACGGCCTGAAGTTCGCCAACGGCCACGCCATCACCGCGGCCGACGTGAAGTACTCCATCGACCGGGCCCGTGCCCTCAAGGCCGATTCCGGCGTCTTCGCGCTGCTCTCCACGATCGACACCGTCGAGACCAAGGGCGAGCGGGAGGTCATCTTCCACCTCAAGACCGCGGACGCCACCTTCCCGTACAAGCTCTCGACCCCGGTCGCCGGCATCGTCGACCCCGAGGACTACCCGAAGGGCAAGCTCCGCGACGGCTTCGACGTCGACGGCTCCGGCCCCTACACCATGAAGGCCGACGTCAAGAACGACGAGCTCGTCGACGCCGTGTTCACCAAGAACCCCAACTACAAGGGTTCGTTGACCGTGAACAACGACAAGGTCGAGCTGCGCTCCTACGCGGACGCCGACAAGATGGGCGAGGCCCTCGAGAAGGGCGACATCGACCTCATCACCCGCACCATGTCGCCGGCGCAGATCAACAAGCTCTCCAACGAATCCGGCGGCGCGGTCGACCTCGTCGAGATGGCCGGCCTGGAGATCCGCTACCTGGCCTTCAACACCAACGCGCCGACTGTGAAGTCCCGCGCCGTACGCCAGGCCATGGCCCAGCTGATCAACCGCAGCGAACTCGTCTCCAAGGTCTACGGCACCCAGGCCGAGCCGCTCTTCTCGCTGGTCCCGGCCTCCATCACCGGCCACTCGAACGCGTTCTTCAACAAGTACGGCGACCCCAGCGTCACCAAGGCCAAGTCCCTCATGGCCCAGGCCGGCGTCAGCACCCCGGTGAAGCTGACCCTGCACTACACGACCGACCACTACGGTCCGGCCACCAAGGAGGAGTTCGAGGACCTCCAGAAGCAGCTCAACGACAGCGGGCTCTTCGACGTCAGCATCCAGGGCGCTCCCTGGGACACCTTCCGCCCGGCCGAGCAGAAGGGCAAGTACGACGTCTACGGCATGGGCTGGTTCCCGGACTTCCCCGACGCCGACAACTACCTCGCGCCCTTCCTCGACAAGGACAACTTCCTCGGCTCGCCGTACGCCAACAGCAAGATCCGCAACACCCTGATTCCGGACTCCCGCCGCGAGGCCGACCGCATCGCCGCAGCCGGAAGCCTGACCGAGATCCAGGACATCGTCGCCAACGACGTCCCCGTGCTGCCGCTGTGGCAGGGCAACCAGTACGTCGCCGCGCGCGACGACGTCACGGGCACCGCCTACGCGCTCAACTCCTCGTCGACGCTGCAGCTGTGGGAACTCGGCAAGGGCGTGAGCGGCTGACCGGCCGTCACCCCCTTCGCCCCGGGCCGCGGGACCGGCCCGGGATTCCAACAGAATCGACGACAAGGCACTCGCACGTGAACAAGCGCATCCAGTGGCCGGTCCTGCCGATCGTGGCGGGACTGGCCTCCGGCCTGTTGACCGGCTGCGGTACGGACTCGGGTGACTCCGGGTCCGGCGGCTCCTCTGTGGTCATGGGCATGTCCGACGACGTCCTCGCCACCGACCCGGCCTCCGGCTACGACCCCGGCTCCTGGCTGTTGTTCAACAACGTCTTCCAGTCGCTGCTCAGCTTCCCCAAGGGCGGCACCGAACCGGAGCCGGACGCCGCCCGGAAGTGCGAGTTCACCGACACCAGGACCCAGGTGTTCACGTGCACGCTCAAGGACGGCCTCAAGTTCAGCAACGGTGACGCGCTCACCTCGAAGGACGTGAAGTTCTCCTTCGACCGCACGCTGAAGATCAACGACGACGCCGGTCCGGCGATCATGTTCCCGATGCTCGAGAAGGTCGAGACCCCGGACGCCAAGACCGTCGTCTTCAAGCTCAACACCCCGGACGCCACCTTCCCCAGCAAGATCGCCTCCGGCGCCGGCTCGATCGTCGACCACACCCAGTACGAGGCCGACGGCCTGCGCAAGGACGGCAAGGCGGTCGGCTCCGGCCCGTACAAGCTCGACTCGTTCGACGACGATGAGGCCGTCTTCTCCGTCAACGAGAACTACAAGGGCACCGCCGAGACCCACAACTCCGGCGTCACCCTGAAGTTCTTCCACGGCGACCAGGCCGCCCTGAAGACCGCGCTGACCGACAAGAAGGTCGACCTCGCCTACCGCGGTCTGACCGCCGGCGACATCACCGACATCGAGAACGCCTCACCCGACTCCGGGGTCGAGGTCGTCGAGGGCACCAGCGCCGAGGTCCAGCACCTCGTCTTCAACATGAAGGACCCGGTCGCCGGCAAGGTCGGCGTCCGCAAGGCGATCGCCTACCTCCTCGACCGCGAAGCCCTCATCCACGACGTCTACCAGGGCACCGCCACCCCGCTCTACTCGATCATCCCGGCCGGTATCGCGGGCCACAACACGGCCTTCTTCGACACCTACGGCGCCGAGCCCTCCCGGGCCAAGGCCGCCACCGCCCTCGCCGACGACAACGTCACCGGCAAGGTCAAGCTGACCCTGTGGTCCACGCCCTCCCGCTACGGCCCGGCCACCGACCAGGAACTCAAGACCATCGCCAAGCAGCTCAACGCCAGCGGGCTGTTCGACGCCAGCGTGAAGTCCGTGGCCTTCGGCCAGTACGAGAAGGACATCGCCGCCGGCAAGTACGGCGTGTACGTCAAGGGCTGGGTCCCCGACTACCCGGACGCCGACAACTTCACGGCGCCCTTCTTCGGCAAGGGCAACGTGCTGGACAACAACTACAGCAACAGCAAGATCACCGGCACGCTCATCCCCGAGACCGCCGCCCAGCCGGACCGCTCCGCCACGGACGACCACTTCGGCACCCTCCAGGACATCGTCGCCGACGACGTCCCCGTCCTGCCGGTCTGGCAGGCCAAGCAGTACGCCGTCGTCCGCGACGACGTCTACGGCCTGGAGTACTGCCTCGACGCCTCGACCGTCTTCCGCTTCTGGGAGCTCAGCAAGGGCTGAACCGGCCCTGTGGACACGAAGAGGGCGCCCCCGGTCAGGGAGAGGGCGCCCTCTTCGCTCACCATGCCTACTGCGCGCCGGGGCGCACCAGCCCGCTCTCGTACGCGTACACCGCGGCCTGCACCCGGTCCCGCAGGCCCAGTTTCGTCAGGACATGACCCACATGGGTCTTCACGGTGGTCTCGCTGACGAACAGATCCGCGGCGATCTCCGCGTTGGACAGCCCGCGCGCCACCAGCTTCAGCACCTCGACCTCGCGGTCCGTGAGCGTGTGCAGGGTGTCCGGCACCGGCTCGTCACCGGACGGCAGATGCGTGGCGTACTTGTCGAGCAGGCGGCGCGTGATGCTCGGCGCCAGCATCGCCTCACCCGCGGCCACCACCCGGATTGCCTGCACGAGCTCATTGGCCGGAGCGTCCTTCAGCAGGAACCCGCTGGCCCCCGCCCGCAACGCCTCCACCACGTACTCGTCGAGATCGAACGTGGTCAGCACCAGCACCTTCGCCGGACCGTCCCGGCCGGGGCCGGTGATCTGCCGGGTCGCCTCCACACCGTCCATCCGCGGCATACGGATGTCCATCAGGACCACATCGGGCTGGAGCGCCCGCACCTGGTCCAGAGCCTGAAGGCCGTCTCCGGCCTCGCCCACGACCGCGATGTCCTGCTCGGCCTCCAGAATCATCCGGAAGCCGGTTCGCAGCAGCGGCTGGTCGTCGACCAGTAGGACGCGGATGGCCACGTAAGTCTCCTTCGCTAGTCCGGCCCCATTCTGCCCTGCGCATCCGCCGCCGACCCGGCCGCCCTCACCGGCAGCGGATACGGCGGGGGAGTACCGCCGAACTCCGGGCAGTGCTCCTGGTGGTCGCACCAGCCGCAGAGCTTGGTCGGGCGGGGCCGCCAGTCACCCGTCTCCGTGGCCTGCCGGATCGCCTCCCACAGCGCCAGCAGCTTGCGCTCGACCCGCTCCAGGTCGGCGAGGACGGGGTCGTACGTCAGAACGTCACCGCTGCCGAGGTACACCAGCTGGAGCCGGCGCGGGATCACGTTCTTCAGCCGCCACACCACCAGGGCGTAGAACTTCATCTGGAACAGCGCGCCCTCGGCGTACTCCGGCCGGGGCGCCTTGCCCGTCTTGTAGTCGACGATCCGCACCTCGCCGGTCGGCGCCACGTCGACCCGGTCGATGATCCCGCGCAGCGTCAGCCCCGACTCCAGCCGCGTCTCGACGAACAGCTCGCGCTCGGCGGGCTCGAGCCGGGTGGGGTCCTCCAGCGTGAACCAGCGCTCCACGAGCCGCTCCGCCTCACCGAGCCAGCGCGCGAGCCGCTCGCCGTCCGGATCGTCGGCGAACAGCTCGACCACCTCGGGGCGGCTCTCCCGCAGCCGGTCCCACTGACCCGGGATCAACGACTTGGCGGCGGGCGCGGTCCGCTCACCCGCCGGGGCGTCGAAGAGCCGCTCCAGCACCGCGTGCACGAGGGTGCCCCGCGTGGCGGCCTCGCTCGGCTTCTCGGGCAGCCGGTCGATCACCCGGAACCGGTACAGCAACGGGCACTGCATGAAGTCACCGGCACGCGAGGGGGACAGGGAGGCGGGCGCGGCGGGGAGTGCCCTGGCGGGTGCCGCGCCCGGGACGGGGCCGGAGGCGACCGGCTCGACGTCGGCGGGGATCATCGGTTCCACGACGCCGCCGGGGTCGAGCGGGAGTGCCTCCTCCGGTGCTGTTCCGGGAGAGGGCAGGGGTGCCGAGGGTGCGGGGGAGGCCTGGACCCTCCCCGGGGCAGTCGCGACCTGTTCCGCCGCCTCCGGATCGGCCGCTTCCGGATGGGCCACTTCCGATCGCTCGCTCGCGCCGCGGTCGGCCGCGTTGGGGGCCTCGACTGCGGCAGGGTCGGCCGTGGGTGCGTCGGCCACTACGGGCTCGGCTCTGGCCGCGTCAGCCGCCACAGGCTCAGCGGTGGCCGCGTCGGCCGCTCCAGGCTTTGCCGGGGCCGCGTCGGCCGCTCCAGGCTCAGCCGTGGCTACGCCGGCCGATTCGGGCTCGTGCGCACCCGGATGGGCCGCCGCCGGCTCGGCTGCTTCGGGCTCGGCCGCTTCGGGCTCGGGCGTGAGACCCTCGGTCACCCCGAGGCCGGTCGTGTCCCGGGGCTCGGCTGTCCGGGGCTGCCTCGCGACCGGTGGGGCCGCCGCCTCCGGGGGCTCGACCGGGGCTTCGGGCGCCGACTCGGCCACGCCCTCCGTGCTCGTCTCCATGACCACAGACCATACGGCCCGCCACTGACAGTCACCCAGCCGCGACCGTCACGGCTGCGACGCCTGAGGAAACACAGGGGGTGCCGGGGCGGAACGCGCCGCGACCGCCGCATACCATCGACCCGAGACCGTTCCGCACGGCAGGCGCGGAAGACGCTTCGCAAGACGTTTCGAACGAGGGGACATCGTGGACGAGAGCGGCGGGAGCGGGCAGCCGCGATCCGGTACGGACGGTTCGGCCGAGCCCCACGCAGGGCCCCCGGCCCGGGCCACCGACCCCACGCCCCCCGACCCCCACGACAACGGGACCCGGCCGACGTCCGACCAACCGGCCGAGACCACCGACGGCGTCGCCGCACCACAGCCGGCTGCAAAGCGCGACCCCGTCCAGGGCGCCACGCCACCCGCCGAGGCCGGCGACCCCAGCACCTCTGTACCCACTGGCGCCGACCCCCACGAACAACCGGCCGAACCCCCTGCCCCGGAAGCCGCCGAGCCCGCCGGGACCGCCGAGCCGGCCGAGACCGCCGAGCCGGCCGGGACCGCCGAGCCCGCCGGGACCGCCGAGCCGGCCGACGCGGCACCGCAAGCCGGTCACTCCCACACGGCCCACGACCGGTTCCAGCCCCCCGCAGGCCCGGCCAAGCCCGAAGGCACCCCCGAACACGGCACGCCCGAACACGGCACGCCCGAGCGCGGCACGCCCGAACACGGCACGCCCGAACACGGCACCCCCGAACACGGCACGCCCGAGCGCGGCACCCCCGGGCACGGCACGCCCGAACGCGGCACTCTTGACCACGACGTCCCCGACCACCACCGCACCCTCGCCCACTCCGGCCCCAACCCCAAGAACCCGCCGCCGCAGTCCCCCCAGCCCCGCGGCGGCCTCCTGATGGGCCGGCCCTTCGGCGTGCCCGTCTACGTCGCCCCCAGCTGGTTCCTCGTCGCCGCGCTCATCACCTGGGTGTTCGGCGGCCAACTGGACCGCGTCCTGCCGGAACTCGGCGCCGCCCGCTATCTCGTCTCCCTCTTCTTCGCGGTCGCCTTCTACGCCTCGGTGCTGGTCCACGAACTGGCCCACACCGTCGCCGCCCTCCGCTTCAAGCTCCCCGTCCGCCGTATCCAGCTCCAGTTCTTCGGCGGTGTCTCCGAGATCGAGAAAGAGGCCGAGACCCCCGGCCGGGAGTTCGTGCTGGCATTCGTCGGCCCGCTGCTCTCCCTGGTCCTCGCCGGCGTCTTCTACCTCGCGATGCAGCCCGTCGAACCCGGCACGGTCCCCGGCGTCCTGCTCGCCGGCCTGATGATCTCCAACCTCATCGTGGCCGCCTTCAACCTCCTGCCCGGCCTCCCGCTCGACGGCGGCCGCATGCTCCGCGCGGTCGTCTGGAAGATCACCGGCAGGCCCATGAGCGGCACCATCGCCGCCGCCTGGGTCGGCCGCGCCCTCGCCGTCTGCGTCCTCATCGGCCTCCCGCTGCTCACCCAGTCCGGCGCCCTCGGCTCCTCGGCCGAGGACAACGTCGGCATGGACACCGTGATGGACGCCCTGCTCGCCGCGATCCTCGCCGCCATCATCTGGACCGGCGCCGGCAACAGCCTCCGCATGGCACGCCTGCGCGAACACCTCCCCGACCTGCGCGCCCGCACCCTCACGCGCCGCGCGGTCCCCGTCGAGACCGACACCCCCCTCTCCGAGGCCCTGCGCCGCGCCAACGACGCCGGTGCCCGCGCCCTGGTCGTCGTCGACGCCGAGGGCACCCCGCTCTCCCTCGTCCGCGAGGCCGCCATCGTCGGCGTACCGGAACACCGCCGCCCCTGGGTCGCCGTCAGCGGCCTCGCCCAGGACCTCACCGACGGCATGCGCGTCTCCGCCGAACTCGCCGGGGAGGACCTCCTGGACGCCCTGCGCGCGACCCCCGCGACCGAGTACCTGGTCGTCGAGGAGACCGGCGAGATCTACGGCGTCCTCTCCGCGGCCGACGTCGAGCGCGCGTTCGTGAAGGCCATGGCCAGGCCGTCCTAGTGGTCGGCGGCCCCTCCCGGGACCGGTAGGCTGTTCACATGTCCGAACCGACCGGTGCCGCCCGCAGGCGCGGGCCCTTCAAGGTCGGGGACCAGGTTCAGCTGACCGACCCCAAGGGCCGCCACTACACGTTCACGCTCGAAGAGGGAAAGAACTTCCATACCCACAAGGGTTCCTTCCCGCACGACGAGCTGATCGGCGCACCCGAGGGCAGCGTTGTCCGCACCACCGGTAACGTCGCCTACCTCGCGCTGCGCCCCCTGCTCCCCGACTACGTCCTGTCCATGCCCCGCGGCGCCGCCGTGGTCTACCCCAAGGACGCGGGGCAGATCCTCGCCTTCGCCGACATCTTCACCGGCGCCCGCGTCGTCGAGGCAGGCGTCGGCTCCGGCTCGCTCAGCAGCTTCCTGCTGCGCGCCATCGGCGACCAGGGCATGCTGCACAGCTACGAGCGCCGCGAGGACTTCGCCGACATCGCCCGGCAGAACGTGGAGCGCTACTTCGGCGGCCCGCACCCCGCCTGGCAGCTCACCGTCGGCGACCTCCAGGACAACCTGTCCGACACCGACGTCGACCGCGTCATCCTCGACATGCTCGCCCCCTGGGAGTGCCTGGAAGCCGTCTCCAAGGCGCTCGTCCCCGGCGGCATCCTGTGCTGCTACGTCGCCACCACCACCCAGCTCGCCCGGACCGTGGAGTCCATCCGCGAGATCGGCTCCTTCAACGAGCCGACGGCCTGGGAGACGATGATCCGCAACTGGCACATCGAGGGCCTGGCCGTCCGCCCGGACCACCGGATGATCGGCCACACCGGCTTCCTGCTCACCGCCCGCCGCCTCGCCGACGGCGTCGAGCCCCCCATGCGCCGCCGCCGCCCCGCCAAGGGCGCCTACGGCGAGGACTACGCCGGCCCCAACGCCGACGGAGGCTCCGGCCGCTAGGGCGGCCCCGTGCCGCAGTCGACGTACGGGCGCCGGGGTGGAGTTCCCGCAGACCAGGGGAACTCCATCCCGGCGTCCTCATGTTGAGCGGGCGACAGGAGCCGGCGCGGCGCAACCCGGACAAGTACCCACCCCGCCGTTCCCCGGATCTGTGACGTGTGGCACCATGCTGGCCACCCCCCCACCGGCACAGCCCTCACAGGAGACGCTCCTAGTGCAGCAATCCGCCGTCCCGGAACTGGCACACACGCACACCCGTCCGATCCACTGGGTCGCCACCGCCACCGCCGTGGCGGCGGTCGTGGCCTTCTCCTCGGTCCTCCAGCCCAACCCCGCGACGGCGGCACAGGCGGCCGGCCCCGAAGCCAGACCCGCCCCGGTGGTCACCACCGCACCCGACCCCGCCCACGTGCACTTCCCGATCGACTGCGGCCCGGTCAAGGCGAAGGTGCAGAAGCGCGCCTCCGGAGACCTCGACGGCGACGGACGGCCGGAAACCGCCGTCGTGGTGCACTGCGACGCCGCCATGGGCACCCCGCCCGACGCCGTCTACGTCATCACACGCGCGAAGGACAGTGGCGAACCCCGAGTCGTCGCCACCCTGCTGAGCCCGAAGAGCCGCAACACCGTCACCGACTTCACGGTGAGCGACGAAGCGGTCGAAGCGACCCTGCTCGGCTATTCCACCTCGGACGTACCCAGTTGCTGCCCGGACGTGACGGACAAGGCGAAATGGCAGTGGAAGGACGGCGCGTTCGTCCGCTCGACCCCGGCGGGCACACACACCGTCTGACCGAAGCGATCACACTTGTGAGAAATCAGACAGCGCTCACACGGAGCACCCGAGCGGTCACTCCGCGTCCGGGCCGTAGACCTCGACGCTGTCCGAAACGCGCCGTACATGAATGCACTCACCCGGACACTCCTTCGCGGAGTCGACCACATCGGTGAGAAGCGGCAGCGGAACGGGCGTTGCGGCGCCCTTCTCCTGCAACAGCTCGTCGTCCGAGCCCTTCACATAGGCCAGACCGTCGATGTCCAGCTCGAACACCTCCGGCGCGTACTGCACGCAGATGCCGTCACCCGTACACAGGTCCTGATCGATCCAGACCTCCAGGGTCTCGCCACCGGCCCCGGCCTCCTGCTGCACGCCCATGTCTCCTGCCGTTTACGAGTCGAGCGGAACGGGAATCCGGCCAGCTCTGACGGGTGTTGAACGCTTCGACACTACCTCGGGCTGGGTTCCCGGCACGTTCGCTGGGTATTCCCCTGGCGTGAGGGAGAGCGCAAGGGTGAAGATCGGACACACCCCGACCGTCTTTGTGATCTAGGGGTTTCAATCGACACCCGCCCAGGTAGGGTCTGGAAGCGTCCAGCTCCCCTTGGAGGAGGTGAGGACCGTGGCAGCCCACGACGACGACATGAACCGCGGCATCCGCCCGGGACGAGGGTCCGACGACCCGTCCGGGCAGATTGCCTACCTTGAGCAGGAGATCGCCGTCCTGCGGCGCAAGCTCGCCGACTCTCCGCGACACACGAGGATTCTCGAAGAGCGGATCGTCGAGCTGCAGACCAACCTGGCCGGCGTATCCGCACAGAACGAACGACTCGCCAACACGCTCCGTGAGGCCCGCGACCAGATCGTGGCCCTCAAGGAGGAGGTCGACCGGCTCGCGCAGCCGCCGGCCGGCTTCGGTGTCTTCCTCGAAGCGAACGAGGACGGCACCGCGGACATCTTCACCGGCGGCCGCAAACTGCGGGTGAACGTCAGCCCCAGCGTCGAACTCGAAGAGCTCCGGCGCGGCCAGGAAGTGATGCTCAACGAGGCTCTCAACGTGGTCGAGGCCATGCAGTTCGAGAGCGTCGGCGACATCGTCACCCTCAAGGAGATCCTTGAGGACGGCGAGCGCGCCCTGGTGCAGGGGCACACCGACGAAGAGCGCGTGGTACGGCTCGCCGAACCGCTCCTCGACGTCACCATCCGCCCCGGCGACGCCCTGCTGCTCGAGCCGCGCTCCGGCTACGTCTACGAGGTCGTCCCCAAGAGCGAGGTCGAGGAACTCGTCCTCGAAGAGGTCCCCGACATCGGCTACGAGCAGATCGGCGGACTCGGCGGCCAGATCGAGGCCATCCGCGACGCGGTCGAGCTGCCGTACCTCTACCCGGACCTGTTCAAGGAGCACGAACTGCGCCCGCCCAAGGGCGTCCTGCTCTACGGGCCCCCCGGATGCGGAAAGACGCTCATCGCCAAGGCCGTCGCCAACTCGCTGGCCAAGAAGGTCGCCGAGGTCACCGGCCAGGCCCAGGGCAAGAGCTTCTTCCTCAACATCAAGGGCCCCGAGCTCCTCAACAAGTACGTCGGCGAGACCGAGCGGCAGATCCGCCTCGTCTTCCAGCGTGCTCGTGAGAAGGCCAGCGAGGGCACCCCCGTCATCGTCTTCTTCGACGAGATGGAATCCCTCTTCCGCACCCGCGGCTCCGGCGTCAGCTCGGACGTGGAGAACACCATCGTCCCGCAGCTCCTCGCCGAGATCGACGGTGTCGAAGGCCTCCAGAACGTGGTCGTCATCGGCGCCTCCAACCGCGAGGACATGATCGACCCCGCCATCCTGCGCCCCGGCCGACTCGACGTGAAGATCAAGATCGAGCGTCCCGACGCCGAGGCCGCCAAGGACATCTTCGGCAAGTACCTCACCGAGCGCCTCCCCCTGCACGCCGACGACCTCGGCGAGCACAGCGGCAGCAAGGCCACCACCGTCGCGAGCATGATCCAGACGGCCGTGGAACACATGTACGCCGAATCCGAGGAAAACCGCTTCCTGGAAGTCACCTACGCCAACGGAGACAAGGAAGTCCTTTACTTCAAGGACTTCAACTCCGGCGCCATGATCGAGAACATCGTCGGCCGCGCGAAGAAAATGGCGATCAAGGACTTCCTCGACCACAACCAGAAGGGCCTCCGCGTCTCCCACCTCCTCCAGGCCTGCGTGGACGAGTTCAAGGAGAACGAGGACCTGCCCAACACCACCAACCCGGACGACTGGGCCCGCATCTCCGGAAAGAAGGGCGAACGGATCGTCTACATCCGTACCCTCATCACCGGAAAGCAGGGCGCCGACACCGGACGCTCCATCGACACGGTGGCGAACACCGGTCAGTACCTGTAATCACAGGGCGGCTGCGGGTGCCCTCGACGGGGTACCCGCAGCCGACTGTTTTTCAGGCAACTAACCGGACCAAAGGCGAGCAAGGCAATGACGCAAATGATCTCCCCACCAGCGCGGAGCCGTTCTAGGCTCTTCGGTACCGCCGAGTCGCGCAGTGCGGGGACGGGCACCGCACACGCACCGGAGCGCCAGCGGTACTTGAGCGCCGCCCCCGACCGAGGGCGCCGCCGGGCAAGGAGGGCCGCATGACCGTACGGCGAGTAATGGGCATCGAGACGGAGTACGGGATCTCCGTCCCCGGCCACCCCAACGCCAATGCCATGCTCACCTCATCCCAGATCGTCAACGCCTACGCGGCGGCGATGCACCGGGCCCGCCGGGCCCGCTGGGACTTCGAGGAGGAAAACCCGCTGCGAGACGCACGGGGCTTCGACCTCGCCCGCGAGGCCGCAGACACCAGCCAGCTCACCGACGAGGACATCGGCCTCGCCAACGTCATCCTCACCAACGGTGCGCGCCTCTACGTCGACCACGCACACCCCGAATACAGCTCCCCAGAGGTCACCAACCCCCGCGACGCCGTCCTCTGGGACAAGGCCGGCGAACGCATCATGGCCGAGGCCGCCGAACGCGCCGCAGCGCTCCCCGGCGCCCAGCCCATCCACCTCTACAAGAACAACACCGACAACAAGGGCGCCTCCTACGGCACGCACGAGAACTACCTGATGAAGCGGGAAACCCCCTTCTCCGACATCGTGCGCCACCTCACGCCCTTCTTCGTCTCCCGTCAGGTCGTCACCGGCGCCGGCCGCGTCGGCATCGGCCAGGACGGCCACGAACACGGCTTCCAGCTCAGCCAGCGCGCGGACTACTTCGAAGTCGAGGTCGGCCTCGAGACCACCCTCAAGCGCCCCATCATCAACACCCGCGACGAACCCCACGCCGACGCCGAGAAGTACCGCCGCCTCCACGTGATCATCGGCGACGCGAACCTCTCCGAGATCTCCACCTACCTCAAGCTCGGCACCACGGCCCTGGTCCTGTCGATGATCGAGGACGGCTTCATCGCCGTCGACCTCGCCGTCGACCAGCCGGTACGCACCCTCCACCAGGTCTCCCACGACCCGACACTCCAACGCCTGGTCACGCTGCGCAGCGGCCGCACACTCACCGCCGTCCAGCTCCAGATGGAGTACTACGAGCTGGCCCGCAAGTACGTCGAGGAGCGCTACGGCGCCGACGCCGACGACCAGACCAAGGACGTCCTCACCCGCTGGGAAGACACCCTCAACCGACTCGAGAACGACCCCATGAGCCTCGCCGGCGAGCTGGACTGGGTCGCCAAGCGGGAGCTCATGGAGGGCTACCGGCGCCGTGACGGCCTCGACTGGGACGCCGCCAAGCTGCACCTCCTCGACCTCCAGTACGCCGACGTACGGGCCGACAAGGGCCTCTACAACCGTCTCGCGGCCCGCGGCCGCATCAAGCGCCTCCTCGACGAACAGGACGTCGACAGGGCCCGCACCAAGCCCCCGGAGGACACCCGCGCCTACTTCCGCGGCCGCTGCCTCGAGCAGTACGCCGACGACGTCGCCGCGGCCTCCTGGGACTCGGTCATCTTCGACCTCCCGGGCCGGGACTCGCTCCAGCGCGTCCCAACCCTCGAACCGCTTCGCGGAACGCGAAATCACGTCAAGGAGCTCCTGGACCGCTGCCGCACGGCAGAAGACCTGGTCAGGGTCCTGTCCGGCAGCTGAGCAGGTCCTTCGGCCGGGTGCTCCCGCAGGGTGGAAAACCCGGCCAGAGGGAATCATCGAGATGGCCCCCGTACGTTGTAGGAACTGCGGGGCCGATGTCAGTCCCTGCAAGTAGGGTCTGATCAAGAACGTCGAACCGAGCGGGGTGAGGGGTTATGGCGACCAAGGACACCGGCGGCGGACAGCAGAAGGCCACGCGCAACACCGAGGAGGTCGAGGAGCAGACCGCGGAGGCGCAGGGCTCCGAGGACCTCAAGGAGCGTCACGAGAAGCTGAGCGACGACGTGGACTCCGTCCTGGACGAAATCGATGATGTGCTCGAAGAAAATGCCGAGGACTTCGTGCGTTCCTTCGTGCAAAAAGGTGGCGAGTAAAGGTAAATTGGCTACTCTACCTTCGATGTGAAGGTTGCGGGGGATCTGAGTGGCCGAGGAACCGAGCGCCAAGGAATGCCGCAAATGCGGGCGGGATCTGTTGCTCGCGGCTTTCGCACTCGACAAGAACCGGCGTGACGGTCTCCAGGTGCACTGCCGGGAGTGCGTGGCGGAGTACAGCGCCGCGTACTACCGGCGGCGCCGGGAGGCTATGGGTAAGTCGGTTCGGGAGCACATAGACGTCCCGGATGGACACAAGCTCTGCCGCACGTGCGGAGAGGTCAAGCCGCGCAGCGAGTGGCATCGCAACGCGACCGCCTCCGACGGGTTGTCGACTCGTTGCAAGTCGTGCAGGGCGGCTCAGAGCCGGCGGGACCATCTGAAGCGTCAGTACGGCATCACCGAGGCGGAGCGCGACGAGTTGGTCGCCTCTCAAGGGGGCGTCTGCTGCATATGTTTGGCGGCCGTGCCGGAGCATGTGGATCACTGCCACAAGACGGGTAGGGTCCGAGGCGTACTGTGCTTCAGCTGCAATGCCGCACTGGGGCAGTTCAAGGATCGGCCCGATGCCATAAGGCGGGCTGCTGCTTACCTGGAAGGAATCGCGTGGAAGCCAACACTCGTAGCACCGGGCGTCTACCAGCTGCCTTCCTGACGCCTGGGTCGTCGTCCTTCATGGACTTCCTGTCCGAGCATCAGCCGGAGATGCTGCCGGGGAACCGGCAACTGCCGCCCACGCAGGGCGTGATCGAGGCGCCGCACGGGACGACCATCGTCGCCGTCACCTTCCCCGGAGGGGTCGTGCTGGCCGGTGACCGTCGCGCCACGATGGGCAATGTCATCGCCCAGCGGGACATCGAGAAGGTGTTCCCGGCCGACGAGTACTCGGCCGTCGGGATCGCCGGCACCGCCGGTCTCGCCGTGGAGATGGTGAAACTGTTCCAGCTGGAGCTGGAGCACTTCGAGAAGGTCGAGGGCGCCCAGCTGTCGCTGGAGGGCAAGGCGAACCGGCTGTCGACCATGATCCGGTCGAACCTCGGCATGGCGATGCAGGGTCTGGCCGTGGTGCCGCTGTTCGCGGGGTACGACGTGGACCGGGACAAGGGGCGGATCTTCTCCTACGACGTCACGGGCGGCCGGAGCGAGGAGCACAACTACGCGGCCACCGGTTCGGGCTCGATCTTCGCGCGGGGCGCGATGAAGAAGCTCTTCCGTGAAGACCTGACCGAGGAGCAGGCGACCACGCTCGTGGTGCAGGCCCTGTACGACGCGGCCGACGACGACTCGGCGACCGGTGGTCCCGATGTCGCCCGCCGGATCTACCCGATCGTCACCGTGATCACCGAGGACGGCTTCCGTCGGCTGACCGATGAGGAGTCCTCCGAGATCGCCCGTTCGATTCTCGAGCGCCGGCTGGAGCAGCCGGACGGCCCGCGGGCCGCGCTGCTGTAGCCGGCTCTGGTCTTGTTCGAGGTGATCGCAGTGACTTCCACAGAAAGGGACGGATAACCGGTGTCGACGCCGTTCTATGTTTCTCCCCAGCAGGCGATGGCCGACCGGGCCGAGTACGCCCGCAAGGGCATCGCCCGTGGTCGCAGCCTTGCCGTGCTCCAGTATGCCGATGGCATCGTGTTCGTCGGTGAGAACCCGTCCCGCGCGCTGCACAAGTTCAGCGAGATCTACGACCGGATCGGCTTCGCGGCCGCCGGCAAGTACAACGAGTACGAGAACCTGCGGATCGGCGGTGTCAGGTATGCCGATCTTCGTGGGTACACCTATGACCGCAACGACGTGACCGCGCGGGGTCTGGCGAACGTCTACGCGCAGACCCTGGGCACGATCTTCTCCTCGGGTGCTGAGAAGCCGTACGAGGTGGAGCTGGTCGTGGCGGAGGTCGGTGAGACGCCGGACGGTGACCAGATCTACCGGCTGCCGCACGACGGGTCGATCGTGGACGAGCACGGTTCGGTCGCGGTGGGTGGCAATGCCGAGCAGATCGGCAGCTATCTGGACCAGCGTCATCAGGACGGGATGAGTCTCGCGGAGGCGCTGAAGCTGGCCGTGCAGGCGCTGTCCCGTGACACCAACGGCACCGAGCGGGAGATTCCCGCGGAGCGGCTGGAGGTGGCGGTGCTGGACCGGACGCGTCCGCAGCAGCGGAAGTTCAAGCGGATCGTGGGTCGTCAGCTGTCCCGGCTGCTGGAGGCCGACGGGGCGTCGACCGAGGCGGAGAGTGCCGAGGAGGCGGAGGGTTCCGAGGAGGAGTAGTCGCTCCGGTTCCGTCCGGCATTCGCCGACGTTCACCCTTTCTGTGCCCCGGCCGTTCACTCGGCCGGGGCACAGGGCGTTCAGGGGGCGCTGGGTGGGGCCGTGGAGCCTCGTACGACCAGTTCGACGGGGATGTCCCCAGCGTCGGGTGTGCGGCCCTCCAGGACGGCCAGGAGGGCGCGCATGCCGTGTTCGCCGAAGAGTTCGGCGTCCAGTCGTACGGTCGTGAGCTCGGGGTCGATGGCGGTGGCGAGGGCGAGGTCGTCGAGGCCGGTGACGGAGATGTCGTGGGGGACGCGCAGGCCGAGGCGGCGTACGGCCTTGTAGGCGCCTGCGGCGAGTTTGTCGTCGTCGCAGATCAGGGCGGTGGGTCGGGGGCCGGGTGCGGCGAGGGCGGTTTCGGCGGCGGTGCGGGCGTCCTCGATGGTGATGGGTGCGTGGGCGGTGCGCAGGGAGGTGCCGGGGACGGCGGCGAGCTGTGCGGCGAGTTCGCGTGCGCGTACCTCGAAGGTCCAGGACGGGATGTCGGCGGCGAGGTGCAGGAAGCTGCGGTGGCCGAGGTCCAGGAGGTGGGCGGCGACCTGGCGGATGCCGTCGGCGATGTCGAGGTTGACGGTGGCGGCGCCGAGGTTGGCCGCGGGGTCGCTGTCGAGCATGACGAGGGGGAGCTGGTCGCCGCGGATGGCGGTGAGGGCGTCGGCGGCCATGGAGGAGGCGATGACGCCGTCGAGGGCGGCCTGGGCTGAGGCGAAGGGGTCGCGGGCGGGGCCGATGCCTTCGGGGGAGGGGTAGAGGACGACGCCGAAGCCGTGGTCGGCGGCGACGCGGGCGGCGCCGGTGTAGACGCCGGCGAAGAACTCCGTGGTCAGGGCGGGGACGACCAGGAGGACGGTGCGGGTGTGGCCGAGGCGGAGGTTGCGGGCGGCGAGGTTGGGGCGGTAGCCGAGGTCGCGGGCTGCCTCGCGGACGCGCTGGGCGGTGGCTTCGGAGACCCGGCCGCGCCATTTGTCGCCCAGGACGAGGGAGACGGCGGCCTGGGAGACTCCTGCCGCCTGGGCGACGTCACGGCTGGTGGGGCGCGTGCTGCTGGGTGCCACCGAGGGCGTGCTCCTTCTGCTGGTGCGGGCCTGTGGGCGTGGTCGGGGCCTTCGGCTCACTCCGGTCGTCTGGACGTCCGAACAGCGCACATGGTACGTATGGGAACGGACGTTATACGTATGACTTGGAGGCGGGGATGGCCGCGGGGTACCTGGAGATCCTCAGGGCGAGGCACGCGGCGCGCCTGCTGACGGGCACGCTGGTGGGCCGGCTGCCCAACGCGACCGCGGCGATCGCCATGGTGCTGTTCGTGCGCGCCGAGGGCGGCACCTACAGCCTGGCGGGCGGTCTCGCGGCGGTGTACGGCGTCGCCAACGCCGTGGGCCAGCCGGTCCTGGGCCGGCTGGTGGACCTGTACGGCCAGCCGCGTGTGCAGCTGCCGGCCGCCGTCCTGTCGGCGCTCGCGATGGCGGGCTTCGCGTTCTGCGGCATCGACCCGCTGGGGCTCGCCTACGCGTGTGTGGCGGCCGCCGGTCTGTTCACGCCGCCCCTGGAGGGCGGTCTGCGGGCGCTGTGGCCCTCGGTGCTGCGCCGGGAGGACCAGGTGCACCGGGCGTACGCGATGGACGCGGTGGCGCAGGAAGTGATGTTCACCGTGGGCCCGTTGCTGGTGACGCTGTGCGTGTCGCTGTGGTCGGAGCGGGCGGCCCTGCTGGTGCTGAACGCCCTGGGGGTGCTGGGCGCGCTCTGGGTGGCCGTGGCGCCGCCCGCGCGCGCGTGGCGGTCCGCGCCGCGTGAGGCGCACTGGCTGGGCGCCCTGCGCTCGCCGGGACTGCTGGCGATGCTGGGCGCGTTCCTGTTCGTCGGGATCGCGCTGGGGTCCATCACGGTGGCCTCCGTGTCGTACGCCGACGGTCACGGCGGGGACGCGGTGTACGGCTGGCTGATGGCCGGGATCGGTCTGGGCGCGCTGGTGGGCGGTCTGGCCTACGGGGCGCGGCAGTGGGCCGGTGAGCCGGCGCGGCGACTCCAGGTGCTGGTGGGCTTCCTGGCGGTGTGTTACCTGCCGCTGACGCTGATGCCGGGCGCGGTCGCCATGACGCTGCTGGCGGTGCTCGCCGGCGTGTTCCTGGCGCCGGTCATCGCGTGTGCCTTCGTCCTGGTCGACCGGCACGCGCCGGCCGGGACGGTCACCGAGGCCTTCTCCTGGCTGGTGACGACGTTCACCGTGGGTGCCTCGGTCGGAACGGGCCTGGCGGGCCCGGTCGTCGAGCGGGGCGGGGCCCTGTGGGGGTTCGCGGTGCCGGGGGCCGCGGGGGGTGTGTCGCTGCTGGTTCTGCTGGTCACGGGGCGCGTCCTGTCAGCGCCCGTGAAGCGGGCGGTAGTTGCGTCGTCGTCGGAAAATGATCCAAACCGTGCTGCCGAACCCCGTTTCAGCTCGGGGGATCGGGCGTAATGTTCAGTCATGGACCGCCGCATTTTCGGGCTGGAGAACGAGTACGGCGTCACGTGTACGTTCAGGGGACAGCGGCGCCTGTCTCCCGACGAGGTGGCGCGGTACCTCTTCCGCCGTGTCGTGTCATGGGGCCGCAGCAGCAATGTCTTTCTGCGAAACGGCGCACGCCTCTATCTCGACGTGGGCTCACATCCGGAATACGCGACACCCGAATGTGACAACGTGACCGAACTGGTCACCCACGACAAGGCCGGCGAGCGCATTCTCGAAGGACTCCTGGTGGACGCCGAACGACGCCTGCACGAGGAAGGAATCGCGGGCGACGTCTACCTCTTCAAGAACAACACCGACTCGGCCGGAAACTCCTACGGCTGCCACGAGAACTACCTCGTCGCACGCCATGGGGAGTTCTCCCGGCTCGCGGACATTCTCATTCCGTTCCTGGTCACCCGGCAGCTGCTGTGCGGCGCGGGCAAGGTGTTGCAGACCCCGCGGGGCGCGGTGTACTGCGTCAGCCAGCGGGCCGAGCACATCTGGGAGGGCGTCTCCTCGGCGACGACCCGTTCCCGGCCGATCATCAACACCCGCGACGAACCGCACGCCGACGCCGAGCGCTACCGCCGTCTGCACGTCATCGTGGGCGACTCGAACATGTCCGAGACGACCATGCTGCTCAAGGTCGGCGCGACCGACCTGGTGCTGCGCATGATCGAGGCGGGCACCGTGATGCGGGACCTGACCCTGGAGAACCCGATCCGGGCGATCCGCGAGGTCAGCCACGACATCACCGGCCGGCGCAAGGTGCGTCTGGCCAGCGGCCGGGAGGCCTCCGCGCTGGAGGTGCAGCGCGAGTACTACGAGAAGGCGGTGGACTTCGTCGAGCGGCGCGGGATCCGCACCGGCACGGTCGACCAGGTCCTGGAGCTGTGGGGCCGCACGCTGGACGCGATCGAGGCGGAGGACCTCGACCGGATCGGCACCGAGATCGACTGGGTCATGAAGTACAAGCTGATCGAGCGGTACCGGGCCAAGCACAACATGACCATGTCGCATCCGCGGGTCGCGCAGATAGACCTCGCTTATCACGACATTCACCGCCGTCGTGGTCTCTACTACCTTCTGGAGAGGAAGGGTCAAGCCGCCCGGATCTGCAACGACTTGAAGATCTTCGAGGGCAAGTCCGTTCCGCCGCAGACCACTCGGGCCCGGTTGCGCGGTGACTTCATCCGCAGGGCCCAGGAACAGCGCCGGGACTTCACCGTCGACTGGGTGCACCTGAAGCTCAACGACCAGGCGCAGCGCACGGTGTTGTGCAAGGACCCGTTCCGGTCGGTGGACGACCGGGTGGAGAAACTGATCGCCGGAATGTGAGCAGAGCGTTCCGAATCACCGTCGGAACGCAACACGGGCGCCGTACGTTTCCCGTACGGCGCCCTTCGCACGCCGTAGAGTTGCGCGCACGCCATCTACAAGATCGACCGATTACGAGGCCCCCACCGTGCGCCGACGCTCACTCATCATTGCCGTTCCCGCAGGACTGGCCACTCTCGCCGCATGCGGTGACGACAAGTCCGACTCGAGCAAGGCGAGCGACAGCACGTCACCCTCGGCGTCGTCCTCGGCCTCCTCGGCGCCACCGCCGAAGATCGTCGACGGTCCGCTGCCGGCGATCACCGCGGGCGCGAAGTTCGGTGAGAAGCCGACCGTGGCCAAGGGCAGCGGTTCCCCGTCCGACCAGCTCGCGGTCAAGACGCTGATCACGGGCAACGGCACCACGGTCGCCGAGGGCGACTACATCCAGGCCCACTACCTGGGCCAGATCTACTCCACCGCGAAGGTCTTCGACAACTCCTACGACCGCAAGACGCCGCTGGTCATTCAGCTCGCGCAGAGCAGCATCATCGACGGCTGGCGGTACGCCCTGCCGGGCAAGAAGGCCGGCAGCCGCGTCGAGTTCTCGGTGCCGCCCACCTGGGCGTACGGCAAGGAGGGCAACGCGCAGGCGGGCATCAAGGGCACCGACACGCTGGTGTTCGTCGTCGACATCCAGAACACGTTCAACGGCAAGAGCTCCGCCAAGGGCAAGAACGTCCCGCAGACCGACTCCGCGCTGCCCAAGGTCGGCACCAACACCGACGGCAAGGCCCCTTCCATCGAGGTGCCCAAGAAGGCCGCGCCCACCAAGCTGGTGTCGGAGTACGTCATCGAGGGCGACGGCGACGAGGTCGCTGCGGACAGCACCCTGCTCGTGCAGTACAAGGGCGTGGTGTGGGACTCCGGCAAGGAGTTCGACTCGACGTACAGCCGGGGGCAGCTGGCCTCGTTCTCGCTCCAGCAGGTCGTCAAGGGCTGGGCGCAGGGCCTGACCGGCAAGAAGGTGGGCAGCCGGGTGCTCATCTCCATCCCGCCGAAGCTGGGCTACGGCGACAAGCCGCCGGCCGGCAGCGGTATCGAGAAGGACTCCACGCTGGTCTTCACCGTGGACATCCTGGCGAAGATGTGACGCACGGGGGACATGCGCGCAGGTCCTTGGCGGGGATGTAAGACTGGTCCCTGTTGCCTTTCCGTGAACAAGCAGGAGCGAGTGACGTGAGCATCGACAAGCCCGAGATCGACTTCCCTGAGGGCGCGCCCCCGGCGGACCTGGAGATCAAGGACATCTGGGAGGGCGACGGCGAGGTTGCGCAGGCCGGCCAGACCGTCACCGTCCACTACGTGGGCGTCTCCTTCAGCACCGGCGAGGAGTTCGACGCCAGCTGGAACCGCGGTCAGCCCTTCCGCTTCCCGCTGGGCGGCGGCCGGGTCATCAAGGGCTGGGACCAGGGCGTGCAGGGCATGAAGGTCGGTGGCCGTCGCCAGCTGACCATTCCGGCCCACCTCGCCTACGGCAACCAGAGCCCCACCCCGGCGATCAAGCCCGGTGAGACCCTGATCTTCGTGGTCGACCTCATCGCCGTCTGATCGTCGTACCGCGGCATCAGAACAGTCGTAAAGGATCGCGTCCCGGTCGGATCGTCGTACGACATCCGACCGGACCCGATCGACCAGGGTCCATGCCTGTCCGTGCATGGGCCCTCGGCTTTTCCCTTGCTCCTTCGGGGCGGTACGGTCATCGTCCGTAAGCACCATAGGGAGGCGAAGGGCGTCGATGGCCATTGCCAAGGCCGAGCGGCTGATGAATCTGGCGCTGTGTCTGCTCGGGACGCGACGGCCGCTCAGCAAGCGGGAGCTCCGGGAGTCCATCGAGGCCTACCTGGAAGCCAATTCCGACGACTCCTTCAACCGGATGTTCGAGCGCGACAAGGACGATCTGCGCGAACTCGGCCTTGTGATCGAGACCGTTGAGAATCTCGACGGCGAAGTCGGCTATCTCGCCCGGCGGGACAGCAACCGGCTGCCGCCCATCACCCTCGACGCCGAGGAGGCCGCGGCCCTGGGGCTCGCCGCCAAGGTGTGGCAGCAGGCCCGGCTCGCGGGCGCGGCCAGCGGCGCGTTGCAGAAGCTGCGCGCGGCGGGGCTGCCCGAGGACGTCGACCCGTACGAGGCGCACGGCGCCCTGGAGCCGCGCATCCCGGTGCACGAGGCCTCCTTCGAGCCCCTGATGCTCGCCTGCCGCGACCGCCGCCCGGTCGTCTTCGACTACCGCAAGGCCACGGCCGCCCACCCCGAGCCCCGCCATGTGGAGCCGTGGGCGCTGGAGTGCTGGCGCGGACACTGGTACCTGGCCGGCTTCGACCGCGACCGGGGTGCCGAGCGGGTGTTCCGGCTCTCCCGGATCACCGGCAAGGTCCGCTCGCGCGGGACGCGCTTCACCGCCCCGGTCCCCGACGTCGTCACCGTCCGCGAGACCGTGGCGGGCTGGGCGGGGGAGACCGCCGACCGCAGCGCGCTGATCCGGCTGCGCACGGGCGCCGGGTACCCCTTGCGGGCGAAGGCCACCGCGGTGCGGGAACTCGGCGACGGCTGGGACGAGTTGGAGATTCCGTACGGCCACGGCTTGGACGCCTGGCTGGTGGAGTTCGGCCCCGACGTGGTGGTCCTGGAGCCCGCCGAACTGCGGGCCGACGTGGTGGACCGGCTGCGTGCCGTGGCCAAGGGCTGAGGGGGAGCGGAAGAGATCATGGCAGGCAAACCGGTCAGGCCGACGAACGCCATCGACCAGACCCGGCGGATGCTCTCCCTGGTGACCTATCTCAAGGAGCGCCCCGGGGCGCGGGTCGAGGACGTGGCCCGGGCCTTCGGGATCACCGAGGACGAGCTGGTCTCCGACCTCGACGTGCTGCCCATGTGCGGCACCAGCTTCCGCGGCGGCGACCTGCTCGACATCGACACCGACGGCGAGCGGATCTGGTGGCACAACCCCGCCGCGCTGGGCGAGGAGACGGCCGAGCCGCTCCGGCTCGCCGCCGACGAGGCGACCGCGCTCCTGGTGGCCGCCCGCGCGGTCTCCACGCTGCCGGGCCTCCGGGAGAGCGACCGGCAGGCGCTGCTGCGGGCCACCGCCAAGGTGGAGACCGCGGCCGGGGAACAGGCGGGCGCGAGCTCCCGGCTGTCGGTGACCTTCGAGTCCGAGGGCGGGGTCTTCGCGGACGTGGACCGGGCCATCTCCGAGCGGCGCCGGCTGTGGATCCGCTACTACTCACCGGCCCGCGACGAGGTCACCGAACGCGAGATCGACCCGATCCGCCTGGTGAGTGTCGGTCACACCTATGTCGAGGCCTGGTGCCGGCGCTCCGAGGCGCGGCGCACCTTCCGGCTCGACCGGGTCGCCGAGATCAAGATCCTCGACGAGCCGTCGGCGCCCCCGGAGATCGAGCTCAGGGACCTGTCCGAGGGGCTCGTGCAGCCCGCCGCCGAGGACCCCGAGGTCGTCGTCGAGGTCGGTCCCGGCGGTCGCTGGGTCGCCGAGTACTACCCGCACGACAGTGCGGATGAGCTTTCCGACGGCGGGCTGCGTATTACCCTGCGCACCCCCGACCCGGCGTCGCTGCGGCGCCTGGCGCTCCGGCTCGGCCGCGACGGCCGCATCGTCTCGCCGCGCGATCTCGCCGACAGCGCGCGTGAGGCGGCGCGCGAGGCGCTGGCGGCCTACGACGGGGTCGAGGCGCACGGCGCCCACGGGGCGGGCGCGGGGCGCGAGGGGCGGCGCGACGGGCAGGACGACAGGCGGGAGCAGGGGCTTTGAGCGAGTCGGCGACGTCCGGTGCGGGGATGACGGTGGCTGCCGCCTTCGCGGGGATGAGAAGCGCGGCGCCGGTGACCTTCAAGGCCGGCTGCCCGGACTGCCGGGAGCGGTTCGAGCTGGCCGCGAGCGCCCTGCGCCTGGCCATCGGCGCCTCCAGCCGCACCACCTTCTACTCCTTCACCTGCCCCGAGTGCGGCGCCGCCGTCCGCAAGCCCGCCGGTGAACGGATCGTGGAGCTGCTGACCGGTGGCGGGGTGCAGACGCTGCGGCTGCACTCCACCCTCTAGGCTCGGTGCCATGTTCTGGCCGATGTTCGCGGTAGCTCTGGGTTTCACGGGTCTCGCCGTCCTGGGCGTGCTCGCCGTCCGGGTCTTCCTGGAGGCGCAACGCCTCGCCCGCCAGGTCACGGAGTCCACGCGGCGCATCAACCGGGCCGCCGAGGACCTGGAGCGGGCGGCGGTCAGCACGGCCCGTTCCGCGAACTCACTGTGAGTGCGGCTGAGAGTCGGGTGTGAGTCGAGCGCCGGAAGCGTTTTGGGGCACTTCGCCCTGTCACCGGGCCGGGGTCGGCAGGTACGCTGCTGGTCGCGGTCCGGATAACGAGGCTCGGTCGCGAACCGGGAGTACGCACAGGGATTGCCAGGCGTTCACCCCTGAGCGTTACGATCGCTGCCAGCACGGCTGGTCGGACAGGTGTCCGACCGGTCGGACAGCACCCCACAAGCCGCCTCGGTGAGAAGGTAAAGACTTATGTTCGGAAGGCTCGGCGCCCCCGAGATCATTCTCATCCTCGTCGTCGTCATCCTGCTGTTCGGCGCGAAGAAGCTTCCCGACATGGCGCGCTCCCTCGGCAAGTCCGCCCGCATCCTCAAGAGCGAGGCGAAGGCGATGAAGGAAGAGGGCAGCGGCAGCACGACCACCCCTGCCGGCCCGCCCAGCACCGACGAGCAGGCCTCTCAGCGCACCATCCAGGCTTCCCCGGGCGACGTGACCAGCTCGCGCCCGGTCACCGAGCCGACGGACACGACCAAGCGCTGACGCGGGGCCGGTGACCTCCGGCCCGCCTGCACGAGATGGGAACGTGGGTTGCTCAAGTCTGCCCGCAAAGAGGAGAAGGATCCCGAGGGGCGGATGCCTCTCGCGGATCACCTTCGTGAGCTCCGCAACCGGCTCGCGAAGGCGATGCTGGCCATCATCGTCGTCACGGTGATCGCCGCCTTCTTCTACAACGACATCATCAACTTGATCACCAGGCCGATCCTCGACGCGGTCGGCTGTGACAAGTCCTTCGCGGAACTGGCCCGGTCGACGAAGTCGACCAAGCCGTGCGCCGAGATCACCATCAACGGCCTCCTGACGCCCTTCACCCTCGCGCTGAAGGTGTCCCTGATGGCCGGTGTCGTCGCGGCATCGCCGGTCTGGCTCTACCAGCTGTGGGCCTTCGTCGCCCCCGGTCTGCACCGCCACGAGAAGAAGTACGCCTACGCGTTCGTCGGCACCGGTGCCCCGCTCTTCCTCGTCGGCGCCTACTTCGCCTACTCGGTCCTGCCGACCACGGCCCAGGTGCTGATCGGTTTCACCCCGGGCGGCACCTCCAACCTGCTGCCCCTGGACGATCTGCTCGACCTCGTCCTGCGCATGGTGCTGGTCTTCGGCCTCTCCTTCGAGCTGCCGCTGCTGCTGGTCTTCCTCAACCTCACCGGGCTGATCACCGGCAAGCGCATGCTCGGCTGGTGGCGCGGCATGATCATGGCCATCACCGTGTTCGCGGCCGTCGCCACGCCGAGCACCGACCCCCTGACGATGCTGGCGCTCGCCGCGCCGATCTGGGTGCTGTACTTCGGTGCGACCGTCTTCTCCCTGCTCAACGACCGCCGCAAGCGCCGCCGCGAGGCCGAGGGCCCCGCCGACGACGAGGCGTCCGAGCTGGACCTGACCCCCGAGGCCATAGGCGAGGTCGAGACCGTCTCCGCGAGCCGGGCGCTGCCCGAGCAGTCGGCGACGGACCGGGTCAACGGTTATGACGACGTGACCTGACGACCGGGGCCCAGCTCATAAGGTCACTTCCGTGACCTGCGAGATCACCCTCTTCGTCAACCCCACCGCGGGCCGCGGCCGGGGCGCCCGAGCGGCGCGGCCGGCCGCTTCCGCGTTGCGGGCGGCCGGCTTCTCGGTGCGGACCGTCCTCGGCGAGAACGCCCCCGACGCCCTCGCACGCGCGCGTGCCGCCGTGCGGGACGGCACCGGAGCCCTCATCGCCGTCGGCGGCGACGGCATGGCCAACCTCGCCCTCCAGGCCGTCGCCGGCACCCGCACCCCCTTCGGCCTGATCGCCGTCGGCACCGGCAACGACCTCGCCCGCACCCTCGGCCTGCCGGTGCGCGACCCCGCCGCAGCGGCCCGGCTGATCGCCGAGGCACTCAAGGACGGCCGCCTGAACGACATCGACCTCGGCCGGGTCGGCGACCACTGGTTCGGCACCGTCCTCGCCTCCGGCCTGGACTCCCGCGTCAACGACCGCGGCAACCGCATGAGATGGCCCCTCGGCCGCTTCAAGTACGACCTCGCCCTGCTCGCCGAACTCGCCGCCTTCCGGCCCGTCCCCTACCGGATCACGCTCGACGACGGCCAGGTGCGCGAGGTCGAGGCGACCCTGGTGGCCGTCGGCAACGGCTCCTCGTACGGCGGCGGCATGCGGATCTGCCCGGGCGCGGACCTCACCGACGGGCTCTTCGACGTCACGGTGGTCGGCGACTGCACCCGGACGACGCTGCTGCGGGTGTTCCCGCGCGTGTACCGCGGCACCCACGTCGAGCATCCCAAGGTCAGCGTCGTGCGGGCGGCGAAGGTCGAGATCGCCGCACACGACGTGACCGGGTACGCGGACGGCGAACCGCTCGGGCCGCTGCCGCTCACCGCGCGGTGCGTCCGCGCGGCCGTGTCCGTCATAGGTCCGTGAACTGCGTGAAGAGCAGGTTTCACGGGATCCGATCCGGATAATGATCGTCCTGTTGTCAGTGGGGCCCGGTACGCTCGAAAGCACGATGACAGAGGACCTCTCACCGGCCGAGCGGTACGCGGCAGCCCGCCTGCGGGCAGCCGAGCAGGCCACCGCGCTCGCGGGCTTCCGCGAGATGTACGACTTCGGTCTCGACCCCTTCCAGATCGAGGCCTGCAAGGCTCTCGAGGCCGGCAAGGGCGTGCTGGTCGCCGCCCCCACCGGCTCCGGCAAGACGATCGTCGGCGAGTTCGCCGTCCACCTCGCCCTGAAACAGGGCAAGAAGTGCTTCTACACCACCCCCATCAAGGCGCTGTCCAACCAGAAGTACGCGGACCTCAGCCGCCGTTACGGCGCCGACAAGGTCGGCCTGCTCACCGGCGACAACAGCGTCAACTCCGACGCCCCCGTGGTCGTGATGACCACCGAGGTGCTGCGGAACATGCTGTACGCGGGCTCGCAGACCCTCCTCGGCCTCGGCTACGTGGTCATGGACGAGGTGCACTACCTCTCCGACCGCTTCCGGGGCGCCGTGTGGGAAGAGGTGATCATCCACCTGCCCGAGTCGGTGACCCTGGTGTCCCTGTCGGCGACCGTGTCCAACGCCGAGGAGTTCGGCGACTGGCTCGACACCGTCCGCGGTGACACCCAGGTGATCGTCTCCGAGCACCGGCCCGTGCCGCTGTTCCAGCACGTGCTCGCCGGACGGCGGATGTACGACCTGTTCGAGGAGGGCGAGGGCAACAAGAAGGCCGTCAACCCCGACCTCGTCCGGCTGGCCCGGATGGAGGCCCAGCGGCCGTCGTACCAGGACCGCAGGCGCGGCCGCGCCATGCGCGAGGCCGACCGGGAGCGGGAGCGCCGGCAGCGCTCCCGGGTGTGGACACCGAGCCGGCCCGAGGTCATCGAGCGGCTCGACGCCGAGGGGCTGCTGCCCGCCATCACGTTCATCTTCAGCCGCGCCGCCTGCGAGGCGGCCGTACAGCAGTGCCTGTACGCCGGTCTGCGGCTGAACGACGACGAGGCGCGCGCGAAGGTGCGCGCGCTCGTCGAGGAGCGCACCGCGTCGATCCCGACCGAGGACCTCCACGTCCTCGGGTACTACGAATGGCTGGAGGGCCTGGAGCGCGGTATCGCGGCCCACCACGCCGGCATGCTGCCGACCTTCAAGGAGGTCGTCGAGGAGCTGTTCGTCCGCGGACTGGTCAAGGCCGTGTTCGCGACCGAGACCCTCGCCCTGGGCATCAACATGCCCGCGCGGTCGGTGGTCCTGGAGAAGCTCGTCAAGTGGAACGGCGAGCAGCACGCCGACATCACGCCCGGCGAGTACACCCAGCTGACGGGGCGTGCGGGGCGGCGCGGCATCGACGTCGAGGGCCACGCGGTGGTGCTGTGGCAGCGCGGCAGCAGCCCCGAGCACCTCGCGGGTCTCGCGGGCACGCGCACGTACCCGCTGCGGTCCAGCTTCAAGCCGTCGTACAACATGGCGGTCAACCTCGTGGAGCAGTTCGGGCGGCACCGCTCGCGCGAGCTCCTGGAGACCTCCTTCGCGCAGTTCCAGGCCGACAAGTCGGTCGTCGGGATCTCCCGGCAGGTGCAGCGCAACGAGGAGGGCCTGGACGGCTACAAGGCCTCCATGACCTGCCACCTCGGCGACTTCGAGGAGTACGCGCGACTGCGGCGGGAGCTGAAGGACCGGGAGACCGAGCTGGCCCGGCAGGGAGCGAGCGAGCGACGGGCCGAGGCGGCCGTGGCGCTGGAGAAGCTCAAGCCGGGTGATGTCATCCATGTGCCGACCGGCAAGTACGCCGGTCTCGCCCTGGTCCTCGACCCGGGGCTGCCCGCCGGGCGGTCCAACGGCCACCGCGGCTTCGAGCAGCACGACGGTCCGCGGCCGCTGGTGCTCACCGCCGAACGGCAGGTCAAGCGGCTCGCGTCGATGGACTTCCCGGTGCCCGTCGAGGCGTTGGAGCGGATGCGGATCCCGAAGACCTTCAACCCGCGCTCACCGCAGTCCCGTCGGGACCTCGCCTCCGCGCTGCGCAGCAAGGCCGGGCACATTCCGCCGGAGCGGGCCCGCAAGAAGCGGTCCCAGGCCGCCGACGACCGGGAGATCGCCCGGCTGCGCACCGCGATCCGGGCGCACCCCTGCCACGGGTGCAACGACCGGGAGGACCACGCCCGTTGGGCCGAGCGCTACCACCGGCTGCTGCGGGACACCACACAGCTGGAGCGGCGGATCGAGGGCCGCACCAACACCATCGCGCGCACCTTCGACCGGATCGTGGCCCTGCTGACCGAGCTGGACTACCTGCGCGCTGACGAGGTCACCGAGCACGGCAAGCGGCTGGCCCGGCTGTACGGCGAGCTCGACCTGCTCGCCAGTGAGTGTCTGCGGGAAGGGGTCTGGGAGGGGCTCGGCCCCGCCGAACTCGCCGCGTGCGTCTCGGCGCTGGTGTACGAGTCACGGGTCGGCGACGACGCGATGGCTCCCAAGCTGCCGTCCGGGAAGGCCAAGGCCGCGCTCGGTGAGATGGTGCGGATCTGGGGACGCCTCGACGCCCTGGAGGAGGACTTCCGCATCAACCAGACCGAGGGGGTCGGGCAGCGGGAGCCCGATCTCGGGTTCGCCTGGTCCGCGTACATGTGGGCTTCCGGGAAGGGGCTCGACGAGGTGCTGCGGGAGGCGGAGATGCCGGCCGGGGACTTCGTGCGGTGGTGCAAGCAGGTGATCGATGTGCTGGGGCAGATCTCGGCGGCGGCGCCGGTGTCCGGGGGTGAGGGGTCGTCCTCCGTCGCGAAGAACGCGCGTAAGGCGGTTGATCTGTTGCTGAGAGGGGTTGTGGCCTACTCGTCGGTGGGGTGATCTTTCGTCGGCGGGCGCGGGTTGTCTGTGGCTGGTCGCGCAGTTCCCCGCGCCCCTGGGGTGGCAGACCTACTCGGCGTTCAGATAGGACCGCCAGCCACCGTGTGCCGTGATGTCCGCCGCGTTCACGAGGGCCGACGGCTCGCAGAGAAAGCCAGGGACCAGGCTGCCGTCCGCCAACTGCACCTTGCCCAAGGTCATTGGGCGGGGGAGGAGCGTCAGGAGGCGGCCCAGGCCCTCTGCCGGGAGGTGCCAGATCTCTGTCTCGATCTGCGCGCCGCCCTCGCCCACGTGCACCAGGCCCGGCTTCGGGGGGTCCGTGCGCAGGGCGTGCAGGCGGTACAGCGGGGCCGTGGTCGTCGTGCGGTCGTAGCGGGCGCCCAGGGAAAGGAGTTGGGGGTTCAGGGGCTGGCCCGTCAGGTGGGCGCCGACCACCGCCAGCCTGGTCTCCGGCTGGAGCAGGGCCGCGATCCTTGCCAGGCGCTCGTCCGTGTGGGCCGGCCCGATCAGCATCACGCCGAAGGGGAGGCCGTTCACCTCGCCCGCAGGGGCCGCGACCGCGGCGAGGTCGAACAGGTTCGTGGAGTTGGTGAAGCGGCCCAGGCGGGCGTTGGCGCCCAGCGGGTCGGCCGCCACCTCGGCGAGGGTCGGATGGCCGGGGGCGGTGGGCAGCAGGAGAGCGTCGGCGTCGGACAGCTCGGCCAGAGCCCGGGTCCGGAGGGCGGACAGACGGTCCAGGTCGGCGTAGAGCTGGTGGGCCGGGAGATCGCGGGCCCGGGTGATGATGGCAGCGACCGTCGGGTCCAGGGAGTCGTCGTTCGCCGCTGTCGCCTTGTCGATGAACGCACCCACCGCTGTGTAGCGCTCGGCGACGAACGCTCCCTCGTAGAGCATCGCCGCCGCCTCGGTGAAGGGCGTGAGGTCGAGTGCGCGGATCGCGGCGCCCGCCGCGCTGAGCTGGGCCACCGCCTCCTCGTACGCCTGTGCCCAGCCCTCGTCCAGTTCGCCGAGCTGCTCGAGCGGGGGGACCGCGATCCGCCAGGGGCCGGGGCGGCGGCCGGGGAGGGACGGGGCGGTGCCCGTCGTCATGTGCGCGAGGGCCTGTTCGGCCTCCGGGAGGGTGCGGGCGAAGACCGTCACGCAGTCGATCGAGGCGCAGGCCGGGACGACCCCGGTGGTGGGGACCAGGCCCCGGGTCGGCTTGAGGCCCACGATGCCGTTGAAGGCGGCCGGGACCCGGCCCGAGCCCGCGGTGTCGGTGCCGAGGGCGAAGTCCACGATGCCCAGGGCCACGGCGACCGCCGAGCCGGAGCTGGAGCCTCCGCTGATGCGCGACGGGTCGTGGGCGTTGCGGACCGCGCCGTGCGGGGAGCGGGTGCCGACCAGACCCGTCGCGAACTGGTCCAGGTTCGTGGTGCCGAGCACGAGCGCGCCCGCCGCGCGCAGGGCGGCGACCACCGGGGCATCCGCCCCGGGGTGGTAGGCGTACGACGGACAGCCCGCCGTCGTGGGCAGTCCGGCCACGTCGATGTTGCCCTTGACGGCGAACAGGCGGCCCGCGAGGGGCAGTTGCTCGCCCACCGACAGTCGTTCGTCGATCGCCGCGGCCTCCCGTTCGACCTCCTCCCGCGGGCGCAGGGCGATCCAGATCTCGGGGCGGTCCACGGCCTCGACGCGGTCGTAGGCGGCCCGTACCCGGGTGACGGTGATGGACATGGTGCGCTCCTCTTTCACTGTGCGGGCGGGGCCAGGACGAGCAGTGCCGTCCCCGCCTCCACCTGGTCGCCCGGCCTGGCCAGGATCTCCGCGACCACGCCGTCGGCGGGCGCGTGCACCCTGGACTCCATCTTCATCGCCTCCAGGGCGAGGAGCGGCTGCCCGGCCGTCACCTCGTCGCCCGGCTCGACGTTCAACTGCCATACGGAGGCTGCGAACTCGGCCTCGATCAGCCGGCCTCCCGCAGGCACGGCGATGTCGGCGGGGGCGGCCGCGGGGGCGGCCGCCGACTCGGCCCGGGCGAACTCGCCCGCCGCCTCCCACGCGTCCCGCTCGGCGCCGAAGGCCGCCTGCTGACGGGTCCTGAACTCCTCGATGGACCGGGCGTGTTCGGCCAGGAAGTCCTGGTACTCGGCGAGCGAGAAGGTGCCCTCCTCGATACGGGGCACGAAGCGGCCGGACGTGATGTCGGCGCGCAGCTCCAGGAGTTCGTCCGCCTCCACCGGATACCACTTGATCCGGTCGAAGAAGCGCAGCAGCCAGGGCGAGCCCGGCTCGAAGGCGCCGCGCTGCTGCCAGGGCGACCACACCTGGGTCGTCCGGCCCACGAACTGGTAGCCGCCGGGGCCCTCCATGCCGTAGATGCAGAGGTACGCGCCGCCGATGCCGACCGAGTTCTCGGCGGTCCAGGTGCGGGCCGGGTTGTACTTCGTGGTCACCAGGCGGTGGCGCGGGTCGAGGGGGGTGGCCACCGGGGCGCCCAGGTAGACGTCTCCCAGGCCCAGGACGAGGTACTCGGCGTCGAAGACCGTGCGGTACACGTCGTCCACCGAGTCCAGGCCGTTGACGCGGCGGATGAACTCGATGTTCCAGGGGCACCAGGGGGCGTCGTCGCGGACGCCCGCCATGTAGCGGGCGATCGCCTCGCGGGTGGCGGGGTCGTCCCAGGAGAGGGGGAGATGCACTGTGCGCGAGGGCACGACCAGTTGGTCGGACGGGGGGAGCGAGGCGGTGATCTCCCGTACCGCGGTGAGGAGTTGCTCCTGCGGGAGGCGGCCCGGGTCCGTCTGGATCTGGAGGGAGCGGATGCCGGGCGTGAGGTCGGTGATGCCGTCGGGGCCGCGCTCGGCCACCGCCTCCATGAGGGCGTGGACGCGCATGCGGAGGGCCAGGTCCAGCTGCATGGGGCCGAACTCGACCAGCAGGTTGTCGTCGCCGCTGCGGCGGTAGGTCACATCGCCGTCGCGGGCCAGGATGCCGCCGTCCACGATGACCGGGCGTGGCGAGCCGTCCGTGTTCACGGGCACGAAGCGCACGGTGTCGCCCGGGCGCAGCTGGCCCAGTTTCCAGCGCTCGGTGCTGAGCACGGTCGCCGGGCAGACGAAGCCGCCCAGGGACGGCCCGTCGGGGCCGAGCAGGACCGGCATGTCACCGGTGTAGTCGACCGCTCCGACCGAGTAGGGGGTGTCGTGGATGTTGGACGGGTGCAGGCCCGCCTCGCCGCCGTCGGTGCGGGCCCAGCGGGGTTTGGGGCCGACCAGACGGACGCCGGTGCGGGCCGAGTTGAAGTGGACCTTCCAGTCGGCGGCGTAGAAGTCGCGGATGTCGTCCTCGGTGAAGAACTCCGGTGCGGCGTGGGGGCCTTCGACGGCGGCGATGTGCCAGGTGGAGGTGTAGGAGGGGCGGTCGAGGGCCGGGGTGGTGGCCGCGGTCGCGTGGTTGCCGGCCTTCCGGGGCGTGCCCGTTGCCTGGAGCGTGCCCGAGGTGTCGATGCCGCTGTGCAGCACGTCTCCCGTGCGCAGGGCCCGTCCGCCGTGGCCGCCGAAGCGGCCCAGGGTGAAGGTGCTCGCGCTGCCGAGGAAGGCGGGGACGTCGAGACCGCCGGCGAAGAGGACGTAGGTGCGCAGGCCGTGCTCGGCGGGTGCGCCCACCTCCAGGGTGCCGCCCGCCGGTACCCGGACCGGCTCCCACTGTGCGACCGGGGTGCCGTCCACGGTGACCGCGGCCGGGGCGCCCGTCACACAGACGGTTGTGGGGCGGGTGAACCTCAACGCCGGTCCCTGCAAGGTGCATTCGAGGCCGGGAGCGCCTTCCGGGTTGCCGAGTGCCTGGTTGCCGAGCCGGAAGGAGCGGTCGTCCATGGGGCCGCTCGGCGGCACGCCGACCTGCCAGTAGCCGGTACGGCCCGGCCAGTCCTGGACCGTGGTGAGGGTGCCGGCGGTGACGACCTCAATGCGCGGGGTCGGGTCGGTCACGCGGGCCAGGGTCGCCGTCGAGTGGGCCGCGGCCAGGAACGCGCTGTCGGACAGTGCCGCCCGGACCAGGCCCAGGTTGGTCTCGATGCCGTCCACGCGGGTGCGGGCCAGCGCCTCGTCCAGCCTGCGCAGAGCGTGTGCGCGGTCGGGGCCGTAGGCGATGATCTTCGCGAGCATCGGGTCGTACGACGTCGTCACCTCGGTGCCGGTCTCCACCCAGCCGTCGACGCGAACCCCGGTGGGGAACTCGACCCGGGTCAACAGACCTGCGCTGGGCCGGTGTTCGCGGGACGGGTCCTCGGCGTAGAGGCGGGCCTCGACGGCGTGGCCGCGCGGGGAGCCGGGTTCGCGCACCACGTCCCGCTCGCCGCGGGCCAGGCGGAGCATCCAGGCGACCAGGTCGACGCCGTAGATCTCCTCGGTGACCGGATGCTCCACCTGGAGGCGGGTGTTGACCTCCAGGAAGTAGGCCTCCTCGCGGGCCGCGTCGTACACGAACTCGACGGTTCCCGCGGAGCGGTAGCCGACCGAGGCACACAAGTCACGTGCACTGGAGGCGAGTTGTGCCCGGACGTGGTCGGGAAGATCGGGCGCCGGTGCCTCCTCCAGGACCTTCTGGTTGCGGCGCTGAAGGGAGCAGTCGCGGTCGCCGAAGGTGACGACCGTGCCCTCGCCGTCGCCGAAGACCTGCACCTCGACATGGCGGGCCCGCTCGACGAGCCGCTCCAGGAAGACCCCGGCGGAGGAGAAGGACGCGGCGGCGACGCGCTGCACCCGGTCCCAGGCGTCGGTCAGTTCGGCGGCGGAGCGGCAGGCCGACATGCCGATGCCACCGCCCCCGCCGGTGGCCTTCAGCATCACGGGATAGCCGATGGCCTCCGCCGCTTCCAGGGCGTCCTCGTCCGACGACAGCAGGTCCGTACCCGGTGCCAGCGGCACTCCCGCGGCCTGTGCCGCCGCCCGTGCCGTGTGCTTGGCGCCGAACAGCTCCAGCTGCCGGGGCGTGGGGCCGACGAACACGATCCCCGCCGCTTCGCACCGGCGCGCGAACTCGGCGTCCTCGGACAGGAATCCGTAGCCGGGGTGGACGGCGCCCGCGCCGGAGTCCTTGGCCGCCTTCAGGACGAGGTCGGCGTCGAGGTACGACTCCTTCGCGGGGGCCGGGCCCAGGCGTACGGCCGTGTCGGCGAGGCGGACGTGGGGGGCGGAGCGGTCGGCGTCGGAGTACACCGCGACGGTTCTCAGGCCGAGTTGGCGGGCGGTGCGGATGATGCGGACCGCTATCTCGCCCCGGTTGGCGACGAGGAGGGTGTCGAAGGTCATGCGCCGGCCCCGATCGCGGTCTGGGCGGCGCCGGTTGTGGTGCCGGCGGCGCCGGTGGTGGCACCCGCGGCGCTGGTGACGGCCCCCGCGGCTGCGATCGTCATCTCCACCGGCGTCGGGTCGAAGCCGTTGCAAGGGTTGTTGATCTGGGGGCAGTTGGAGACGAGGACGAGGACGTCGCGTTCCGCGCGCAGGGTCAGGGACAGGCCGGGGGCGGAGATGCCGTCGACGATGCCGAGGGTGCCGTCCTGCTCGACGGGCACGTTCATGTACCAGTTGATGTTGGAGACGAGGTCGCGCTTGCCCAGGCCGTGCTTCGCGCCCTCCGCGAGGAAGTTGTCCACACAGGCGTGCTGCGACCAGGTGTGGTGGCCGTAGCGCAGGGTGTTGGACTCCTTGGAGCAGGCGCCGCCGACCGTGTCGTGGCGGCCCACGTCGTCGGCGGTGACCGTCATCAGCGGGGTGTGCTCGTTGGACATCAGCACGCTGCCGGTGGTGAGGAAGATGCCGCCCTGTGCCTGGATGGTGTCGGGGGCGCTGTAGCGGACGGCCGTGTCGTGGGCGTCGTAGACGAGGAAGTCGACGGCCTGGTTGCCGCGCAGGTCGGTGACGGTGAGCGACTCGCCCTCGCGGATGACGGCGGACCAGGCGGCGCGGGCCGGGACGACCGCCCTCCTGAGCGGTGCTTCGGCCTTCGGGAGGGTCTCCTCGGGCTTCGAGAGTGTCTCCTCGGGCTTCATGCGCGTCCCTTCGAGGCGAGGAAGTCGGCGGTGTTGAGGAAGGCGCGGCGGCCTTCGGGGGTGGCGTCCCAGAGCGGGTCGCCGGGGCAGGTGGGCTCGGCGCGCCAGGCGAGCACTTCGAGGGGAGTGCTGACGTAGTCGGGTCGCGGGTCGGCGGGGTGCGGGACGTTCGCGATCAGCACGGTCACGTCCTGCTCGGCGCGGAGGGTGACGCCGGCGCCGGGGCCCGCCGAGCCGGTGAAGTCCAGCGTGCCGTCCTCGCGGATTCGTACGCCCTGGAAGAAGGAGAGGGAGGGCGGCAGGTCACGGGGTTCGAGGCCGTTCTTCGCCGCCGCCAGCTTGAAGAGTTCGCGGCCGGCGGGGGAGGGGCTCTGCGGGGTGCCGTCGCCGTAGCGCTCGGTGTTGCGGGCCAGGGTGGAGGTGCCGCACAGGGCGTCGTGCCGACCGGAGGTGTCCTGGGTGACGCTCGCGAGGACGCGGCCCTGGTCGGACAGCAGGAGCAGGCCCTCGCCGAGGTAGGCGTTCCACTGGACCTTGACCGTGTCGGCGACGTTGAGGCGCTCCCAGGGGCGGCCGTCCGCGTACAGCAGGAGGTGTGCGCAGGCGTCCCCGCGGAGGTCGGTGAGGCGGAGTTCGGTGCCGCGGGCCAGGACGCGGTGGGTGTAGTTGCCGCCCGCGACGGTCTCCGCCCACACCAGGTGGCCCGCCGCGCAGGGAGGGTCCGGCCAGGCCGCGGCAGGGACGACGGGCATGGCTTCGGCGCGGGTGCCGTCCTGTGCGCGGGCGTGGTCTCGCGCTCCGTAGGTGGTCTCTGTGGCCATGGCGGGACCTCCGGCTGCGGGGGATTTCTGTCGCTTGACAGAAATTAGGCGTGGGGCGGGTCGGGGCGGTTGCTCGGGTGTTGCCGGTTGGTTACCGGGGGCTCACGGGGGTGCGGGGTGCGGGGTTCGGATCGGGGGCGGGCCTTGCGCGCCGGGGGCGTGGCGTGCCGGAGTTCCCCGACCGGGGCTGCTGCCCTCCGGAACCGTGCCGGCGTGCTCCGGCCCCGTGGCGTGCTCCGGGCCCGTGCGTGGCGTGCTCCGGAACCGTGCCGGCGTGCTCCGGACCCGCGCCGGAGTCCTTCGGACCCGTGTCGGCGGGCTCCAGACCCGTGCGTGGCGTGCTCCGGCCCCGTGTCGGAACTGTGCGAAGGCCGGTCGGAGATCGTCGCGCGCCCCATGTGCGAGGATCGAACGCATGGGTACGACGGGTGGTGCGGCGGAGTCGGGGCGGCGGGTCGGGAGGCCGCGTGCTGCTCGACGGCCGGAGAGCGGGCTCGCGCCGCGTGCGGAACTCCTCGTCGCCGCCGCCGAGTTGTTCACCACCCTCGGTTACGCCGCCACCAGCACCCGCGCCGTCGCCGAGCGGGCCGGCATGCGGCAGGCGTCCATGTACCACTACGTCTCCGGCAAGGAGGAACTCCTCGCCGAGCTCCTGGAGTCCACCGTCACGCCCTCGCTGGCGTACGCCCGCGAACTGCTCGCCGACGACACGGTCCTGCCCGAGCGCCGGCTGTGGGAGCTGTGCCGCGCGGACGTCGAGGTGCTGTGCGGGGGCCCGTACAACCTCGGCGGCCTCTATCTGCTGCCGGAGGTGCGCACGGAGCGGTTCGCCGGCTTCCACGCCGTGCGCGCCGAACTCAAGGACGCCTACCGCCAGTCGATCGCGGCGACGGCCGCGGGCGGTGCCCTCGCCAAGAGCGAACTCGATCTCCGTACGGACCTGGTGTTCGGCCTGATCGAGGGCGTGATCCTCGTCCACCGCTCCGATCCCGAGCGCCCGGTCTCCGTCTTCGCGGAAGCCACCGCGGACGCCGCGCTGCGGATCGCCGGGGTCTGAGGCCGCCGGAAGACATCCGAAGGCACCCCGAAGGCGTTCTTCACCCACCACGGTGAGCGCGTTTCGCACGCCCGTCCATCATGACTCACCGTGTGCGAGCGATGCCTGAGCGTGTAAATGAGCCGAGGGTACTCCAGTCCGGATGTCCGTTTCAGGCGCTTGCTGAATATGACACGGCGATGATCCGGTCGGACTAAGCTCGCCCGCAGCGCACCGAGTTGATGTGTATTCGTGCGCTTGTTCCCTATATGTGCGACTCCCCGTCGATACGTCTCAGAGGGCCCACATGGTGAGTGTTCAGTCCCCCCCAGGACGCCGTGAACTGCCGTATGCGCGCGTGCTGTTGCTCCCCGCCATAGTCATGGCCGCGGCGACCGGGGCCGCCGTCGCGGCAGTGCAGCAGTCCGCGCGGGTTGCCGTGGGCGGCTGCGGTGCCGTCGCCACGCTGCTGGTGATCGCGGTGGCGGCCGAAGCCGTCCGGCGCGGTCGTGAACTGCGCGAGCAGCGCATCGAGCACGACCGCCGCGTCGCCTCGCTCCAGCAGCGCATCGCCGACCACGACCGGGAGCAGATCCGGTTCGCGAAGGAGATCGCTCCGGCGGCACTGGACCGGATGCGGCGCGGAAGTTCCCCCGGAGAGGTGATTCGCCGGCTCGGGGAGATCGACCCCTCGTGGGCCGACCTCCCCGACGCGCAGATCCGCCTTCTCAAGACGGTGCTCCACATCGTGGACACCGAGGACATCATGCGGGACGCCGCCCAGCGCTCCTTCGTGAACATCGCCCGCCGCGTCCAGGCCATCGTGCACCAACAGGCCAACGAACTGCGGGAGATGGAGGAGGACCACGGCCGCAACCCCGAGGTCTTCGACGACCTGCTGCGCATCGACCACGGCACCGCCCTGATCGGCCGGCTCGCCGACTCCATCTCCGTCCTCGGCGGCGGCCGCCCCGGCCGGCAGTGGCCCGAGCCCGTCGCGCTCTACAGCGTGCTGCGCGGCGCCATGTCCCGGATCCTGGAGTACCGGCGCATCGACCTGACCTCGATCGCCAAGGTCAACGTCAAGGGCACCGCGGTGGAGCCCGTGATCCACGCGGCCGCCGAACTCCTCGACAACGCCACGCGCTACTCGCCGCCGCAGAGCAAGGTCCACGTGACCGCCACCGAGGTGCAGACCGGCGTCTGCATCGAGATCGAGGACGCCGGCGTCAGCCTCAGCGAGGAGGCCCGCCTCAGGGCCGAGGGCATGCTGGAACGCGCCAAGGCGGGCGTGGACTTCCAGGACCTCGGGGAGTCGCCGCGCCTCGGCCTCGCCGTCGTGGGCCGGCTCTGCGCGGCGTACGACATGCAGGTCTCGCTGCGTGCCTCCGCGTACGGCGGTGTCCGCGCGATCCTCGTCGTGCCCAGCGTCATGCTCACCGACGAGCCCGGTGTCGGACTCGCGCACGGCATCGGCGCCACCGCCGTGCCCAAGGCCGAACTCGGTGCGCTGCCCGGGCCGAAGCGCACGATCAAGAAGCGCCGGCCCACCAGCCCCAAGTTCACGACACCCGTGTCCATGGAGGACGACGTCCCCGAGGTCACCGAGTGGACCGCCAACGGGCTTCCGCAGCGCCGCAGTCGGGTCAAGGCCTCGTTCACGCAGCGGTACGCCGAGCAGGCCGAGATCGAACGCGCCGAGCGGGAAGGCCGCCCGACCATCTGGTCGACGGCCCGGCGCGAGCCCGAACCCGAGCCGAAGCCGGACGACACCCCGCCGGGCCTGTGGGTCCAGGCGTTCATGGACGGCCTCAAGCGCCCCACCTCTTCCGCAGTCACCCAAGCGACCGACGAACCGGCCCGTACCGAGGCCGAAGACGAGGGGAACCTCAAGTGATCCAGCAGCGAGGCAACTTCGACTGGATGCTCCAGGACCTCGCCAAAGGCGTACCGGGCATCCAGATGATCGTGGTGCTCTCCGCCGACGGCCTGCGCATCGCCCGGCACGGCGGCGACCCGGACACCGCCGACCGCGTCGCGGCCGCCTGCGCGGGCCTCCAGAGCCTGGCGGGGGCCGTCGCGGGTGAGATCCCGGGCAGCGACGGCAAGATGAAGATGGTCCTCATCGAGATCCACGGCGGCTACTTCTACCTGATGGCCGCGGGCCCCAACGCCTATCTGGCGGTGCTCTCCGACATCATCACCGAGCCCGGCCACATGAGCGCCCGCATGAGCGACCTGGTCGTCCGGATCGGCGCGCACCTCACCAGTCCGCCCCGACGCAACGGGCAGACCGTATGACTCCTCCGCAACGCCGACGGCGATTCCCCGCGACCAGTCCGGAACCGGCACCGCAACCCCCGCAGGAGGGCCAGGACACCCCCGAGGGACCCAAGAAGAACCCCGAGCGGCTGTACGTCATCACCGGCCCCGACGGGACCGAGCGCTCGGAACTCGACCTGGTCACCTTAATCGTGGCGCACGCCGACCCACCGCCCTCCGCCACGCCTGAGCAGGCGGCGCTGCTCAGGCTCTGCACGGCCCCCTTGTCCGTGGCCGAGCTGTCCGCCTATCTCAGCCTGCCGTTCAGCGTGGTGACCGTCCTGCTCACCGAGCTGCTGACGGCCGAACTGGTCACGGCCCGCGCTCCTGTGATCCGCCAGGCGCTGGCCGACCGTTCCCTCCTCGAAGCGGTGATGCATGGACTTCAACGGCTCTGACACCATCCCTGGTCCACGAACCGAGGACCACCTGCCCCACACCGCCCAGGCAGCGGTGAAGATCGTCATCGTCGGCGGTTTCGGCGTCGGCAAGACGACCATGGTCGGCTCGGTCAGCGAGATCAAACCGCTGACCACCGAGGAGACCATGACCCAGGCCGGCATCGGCGTCGACGACAACTACGGTTCCGAGACCAAGACGGCGACCACCGTGGCCATGGACTTCGGCCGCATCAGCATCACCGAGCAACTGGTGCTCTACCTCTTCGGCACCCCCGGCCAGGAACGCTTCTGGTTCCTCTGGAACGGTCTGTTCGAAGGCGCACTCGGCGCGGTGGTCCTGGTGGACACGCGGCGGCTCGAGGTCAGTTTCGATGTGATGGGCCGGCTGGAGGAACGCGGCGTTCCGTTCGTCGTGGCCGTCAACACGTTCCCGGACGGCCCACGGCACGACATCGAGGAACTGCGCATCGCGCTCGACCTGAGCCCGGAGATCCCGATCGTCGAATGCGACGCACGCCGGCGGGCGTCCAGCCGGGACGTGCTGATGACGCTGTTGCGGTTCCTGCACTCACTGACGACGGAGAAAGCTCCCGTGTGAGCCGGACCCGGTCAGCCCTTTGTTCCCTCCTTACTTCCCCCACCCCGGATCGACCTCAGTTTCGGAGCGACCATCGTGACTCCTGAACCCCATTCCCCGGCCGGCACCTACAACCCGACGACCGCCCCGCCCCCTGGCTGCCCCGCGCACGGCATCGGTCCCGGTGGGCTGCGGCGGTTGTACGGTCCCGGTGCGGAGGACCTTGGCGTCGTGTACGAGGAGCTCCGCTCCACCCACGGGACCGTGGCACCCGCGATGCTTCACGATGACGTGCCCATCTGGGTGGTGCTCGGCCACAGCGAGAACATGCACATGGTGCGCACCCCCTCCCACTTCAGCCGTGACACCCGGCTGTGGGGGCCCATGCAGGACGGCACGGTCAAGCCGGATCATCCGATGATGCCGCACCTCGCCTGGCAGCCGCTGTGCTCGCATGCCGAGGGCGACGAGCACCTGCGCCTGCGGGGAGCGGTCAACGGCGCGATCTCGACCATCAACCACCGAGGTATCCGGCGTCACATCAACCGAGCGACCCAGCACCTCGTCAACAAGTTCTGTGAGAAGGGCAGCGCCGACCTGGTCAGCCAGTTCGCGGAACGGCTACCGATGATGGTCATGTGCGAGATCTTCGGCATGCCGGACGAGTACAACGACCAGCTCGTGCATGCCGCCCGCGACCTGCCCAAGGGCACCGAGACGGCCATCGAGAGCAACGCCTACATCATGGACGTCCTCACACGCCTCACCCTCCGCCGCAGGGCCGCACCCGAGGACGACTTCACCAGCCACCTCATCAACCACCCGGCCAAGCTCACGGACGAGGAGGTCAGTCAGCACCTGCGCCTGATTCTGATCGTCGCCTACGAGAGCACCGCCAATCTCCTCGCCAACGTGCTGCGGGTGGTGCTCACCGACCCGAGGTTCCGCGCCCAGCTCAACGGCGGCCAGATGACGGTGCCACAGGCGGTCGAGCAGTCCATGTGGGACGAGCCGCCGTTCAGCGCCGTCTTGGGGTACTTCGCCAAACAGGACACGGAGTTGGGAGGACAACACATTCGGAAGGGCGACGGTCTCCTGATGGGCATCGCGCCGGGCAACGTCGACCCGCGGGTCCGCCCCGACCCCAAGGCGCACATGCACGGCAACCGCTCCCACCTCGCCTTCAGCGGCGGCCCTCACGAGTGCCCGGGCCAGGACATCGGCCGTGCCATTGCCGACGTCGGCGTCGACGCGCTGCTGACCCGCCTGCCCGACGCGGAACTGGCCTGCGACGAGGACGATCTCCAATGGGAGGAGACCCTGTCGAACCGGCATCTGGTGGATCTGCCGGTGAAGTTCGCGCCCAAGCCGCAGCAGGACGTCATGGAGCGTCCGTCGCACCCGGTGCCGTCGCAGCGCCCCAGTAACTGGCAGGTCAGCACACCTCTCCCGCAAGCAGCTCCTCCGGAGCCGGTCGTGTCGGCGCCGACGCCCGAACCCGTGCCCGAACCGGTCGTCCGGCTTGGCGCGTGGCAGCGGCTCTTGCGGTGGTGGCGTGGCGAGTGAGTCGGCCCGTGGCGTCAGATGTCCGGGGAAGCCCACTTTCCGTACGACACCCATGCCTTCAGCGCGCGCCGGCTGACGAACCGGTGCTCGCACCCCGTGACCGGGTCGGTGAACTCCAGTACCCGCGCCAGCAGTTGGAGCGGACACCGGAAGTCGCCGACCGGCACGGGGTCGGTGACCACCGGGTAGAGGGGGTCTCCCAGGATCGGCACACCCAAGGCGCTCATGTGCACCCGCAGTTGGTGAGTCTGTCCCGTACTCGGCGTCAGGCGGTACCGGCCGAGACCGCCCCGGTGCTCCAGCAACTCGACCCGGCTGACGGCGTTGGGCTCACCCTCGACCTCGCAGGCAGCCAGGACCCCCCGCTCCTTGACGATCCGGCTGCGCACGGTGCGCGGAAGGGGCAGCGTCGGGTCGTACGGGGCCACCGCCTCGTACTCCTTGGTCACCCTCCGGTCCCGGAACAGCGACTGGTACGCGCCGCGCTCCTCGGGCCGCACGGTGAACATCACCAGGCCCGCCGTCAGCCGGTCCAGGCGGTGCGCGGCGCCGAGCGTGGGGATGTCCAGCTCGCGCCGCAGCCGGGCCAGGGCCGTTTCGGCGATGTGGCTGCCGCGTGGGGTGGTGGCGAGGAAGTGCGGCTTGTCGGCCACCACCAGGTGGTCGTCCCGGTGAATGACGTCGATCGTGAACGGGACCCGCTCCTCCTCGGGCAGTTCCCGGTGGAACCAGACGAACATTCCCGGCACGTAGACGCTGTCCCGTCTCACCGGCCGCCCGTCGGCGTCCACGATCCGCCCCGCCTCCAGCATCCCGTCGACCACCTCGGCCCCGACGGGAAGCCGCGCCACGAGATGATCCCGCACGGTCGCCCAGCCGTCCCCGGGCGGCAAACGCACTCGCACCGGATCGACCCCGTCGCGCTGTGGGAGGGGCGAGGGGGGCGGCGGGGTACGTCGTCTCATCACGATCAAGCCTACGACGGGAAGGTGAGCAGGCGATGCCGACGGCCTTCCCGGGCCTCGGCGGCCCTCACGGGATCGCTTCTGCTCCGTTCCGACCGGAGAACAGTGTGCTTCTGCTCCGCACGGCTGAGGCGCACGCGAGTGCGAGCCGCTGGAGTCCGGTCACGTCGAAGTGGGCATCCCAGCGGCCGCGCAGCCAGCCGCCCACGATGGTCGAACTGTCGGCGTAGAGCCGGTCGAGTCCAGGACCGATGTCGACGACATCGGCCTGATCGGTGCAAGCGCACTCCTCCCGGAAAAACCGGTCGGCCAGATGCGGCGCGTACGTCCACTCCACGCTCGGGCGGAGTCTCCTGCGTACGACGGTCTCGGTGCCGTCATGCACACGCTCCCTCCCGCCTCGCGCGTACAGGCAGGTGCCCACCACGAAACCTGCGACGACGCGCTGCCATTGCTCGCCCCCGATCGCACAGCTATGGCTCAGGCAGACCTCAAGGATGTCCCAGAGCTGTTCCCGGTCAGGCAGTCGCAGGGCCAGGTTGTTGCGGTTGCCGTTGTCGGCGTCACGGCCCTGGTCGATCAGGTCATGAGCGAGCACGGCCACCATCGTGGCCTCGTCGACGAGCTCCCGGAACCGCTCCGATTGATCGTCCTGGACGGTGTAGATGTGCACTCCGATGTCGGCGCCCCTGATCCGGATGTACTCCGAGGGACTGAAGAGATCCGGCAGCTGAAGGATGCCGGTCAGATTGTCCACAAGCTGGACCGCCCCGCACTCCACCTGCGCGGCGACAACCAGCTCGCCCTCGCGGCCGTGCAACCGTACGCATTCCCGGGACGCCGTAACGGCCTCCTGCGCGAGGTGGCGGATATCCGATACCTGCGGGGTGGTTCCCGCGTAGTACTCGCTGATTCCGGCCAGAACTCCCCAGAAGAACGTGGTCTTCGCTTCGAGCGCGGAACTCGATTCAGGTGCGGTGCACAAAGCGGTGAAGAGGCCGGCCATCTCCATCGCGAACGAGTAGTGAGCCGTGTGTCCCAGAGCCCGTCGGCACCACTGCTGAGCCCGGTCGACGGAGAGTTCCCCCCGTACAGCGATCAGCGGCGGAGTCTTTGAACTGCGCGTCAACCGGTCACATGCGACAGTCAAGAGGCCGCCGGTGTCCCTGCCGAGCAGGGTCTGCCAGTTCACCTCACCGTGCTCGCGGCGCAACAGGGCGCGTACGGCTTGCAGGCCCGAGGTGCGTACCGCACCGAGGTGCGAGCTGGGAGCCCTGAGCACGGAGCGACTGGCGTTGGTGGTCTCCGCCTTGATGGCAAGGCACAGCATTCCGGCCAAGGCCATGGCGTCAGGGTCGGCGAGAAGGGAGTCAACCGAATTCCGCCACTCTGCGGGTTCAGTCATCGGCTGGTCCTCACCAGGAATTCCGGGGCTTACTGCGCCCGGCAGGCTTGCCAGATCACTCATCCCCAACTCCCCTCGATCGGGGACTTCCTCCTGTGGCGCGCGCCTTTTTCGGAATCACCCCGCGCGGCAAAAGTCCAGAAAGAAACCCCCGAGCTGTGCGTCCACGGGTAAGATGTCGGGGACGAGGTTATGCGCATCGTGCTGATCTCCCGTCACATATTCAAGGTCTGGTGCGAACAGTCCTTTTCGGGTCATTCAGCTGAGGTAGAGCACGGAATCGGCAGCGCGAAGCATGATTCCCTCCGAGTGGCGGAGCCGACCAAGTCCATGAACTACGCGTGGTGTTCCACACGCTGCGATCACAGCGTGGCTGAACTCGTGCACGAAACAGGCCTTGCGCGCCGGGCGGTGTCGTCGGCCGGGGCCTTCGCGGCGGCAGCCGGGCGGTGCGGGAATCGGTGGCCACCACCGCCACGACAGCGTTGTCGGTGGCGAGGACGTGGATCATCCCTACCTTCCGCTGCCACCACAGGTTTCGTCAACTGCCCGACGTGGCCCGGAGCCGGTGCCCGGGGGGCTGTGGTGGGGGGCCGGGAGGGCGCGGCCGGAGGTGGTCGGGCCCGGGTTCTCGGGGGGATGCCGTAGAGCCCGGCGGCGGGGACGCGGTCGGCCTCGGTTGGCGGATTCGCACCCGTGCACCACCACTGCGACGCCGGCGGGGCCCGGCGCCGAGCACCGGCCGCAGGCGCACCGGCTTGCATCCCAGGCATCAGGCCACCACCCTCACGGGCTCAGGTGCGACACCGCTCATGCTCGCAATTGCCCTGACAGCCCACCACTTCGCACCATGCGACGATTTCCGGCCGGACAACAGGGGGCGCAGCCCCGGCGCACGGTGCGGAGTCCCTGGCCGCCGGATGCACGGCCGCGCATTTCAGCCCGCCGGTGCGCTGCGGGTACCACCCCCGTTTGCGGCAGTTGGGGAGCAAGGTGACTCCGGAGGCGGGACGTCCGCATCCAACGGCCTTGATCTGAAGCGTGGTTGGCCGGGCGAGGGTCAGTGGGGGTCGACGGTCCTCTTCCGTCGGCGGAAAAACCTTTGGGGCGGGCTCCGCGTGGTTGGCAGGATGCTGGCCATGCCGTATCTCACCGCACCGGTCCTGCTCCCCGGCACCCTCTCCGCCACCCTCCAGCCCACCCTCCCCACCGACGACGGGCTGCTCCTGCGTCCCTGGCGTCCCGAGGACGCGCCCGCCGTCCACGCCGCGTTCCAGGACCCGGCGATGCACCAGTGGCACGCCCGTGCCGCCGACTCCGTGGAAGAGGTCGGCGGCTGGATCGAGGAGTGGACGGCGGCCTGGGCCGGGGAGACGGCGGCCCAGTGGGCCGTCGTGGAATCCGGCACCGATCTGCTGCTCGGCCGGGTGGCCCTGCGGGAGATCCGTCTCGCCGACGGACAGGCCGAGATGGCGTACTGGACGACCGCCGGGGCCCGCGGACGCGGTGTCGCGGCTCGCGCCACCGCCGTGCTCGCCCGCTGGGCCCTCGACGGCATCGGGTTCCACCGTCTCGAGCTGCTCCACGCCGTCCGCAACGAGGCCTCCTGCCGCGTCGCCGCCAAGACCGGCTTCGCGCTGGAAGGGACCAAGCGCAGCGCGGTGCTGCATCCCGACGGCTGGCACGACATGCATCTCCACGCCCGCGTGAGCGACGACCCGAGGGGGCCGCGAGCGGGGGAGCACTAGGCCGGCGTACGCCTGCGCAGTGCTCGCCAGGCCACTCCCGCCGCCAGTGTCGCGGCCAGGAACAGCACCGTGAACCACTGGAAGTACCAGTGGCCGCCCGCCGGGTCGTACACCTCCGCCCTGGGCCAGGCCAGGTTGACGGTCATGAGGAGGCCGTAGAGGAGGGCCAGGGCGTTGACCGGTGCGCCCCAGCGGCCCAGGGAGAACAGGCGGGCGCCGGTCTCGTCCGTGCCCGACGAGGTGAACTCGCCCTTCACGCGGCGGACCAGCAGGGGGCCCGTGACCATCGCGTACGCCAGGTACAGCATCACGATGCAGGTCGTGCCGATCGCGAGGAACGCCTCGGGCGAGGCGAAGTTGAGGAGGAGCAGCGCGGCCGCCAGGGCGCCGACCACCAGGGCGGGCGCGGTGGGCATGCCGGTGCGGGGGTTCACCCGGGCCAGGCGCGCCGCGAAGGGCAGTTGGCCGTCGCGGGCCATCGAGAAGAGCATCCGGCAGGCCGCCGTCTGGATGGCCAGGGTCGCCACGGCGATCGCCACCACCACGTCGGCCAGCAGGAGTTTGCCCACCCCGTCGCCGAGGCTGCTCGTCAGGACGTAACTGAGGCCGTCGACCCCCAGGCGGCCGTCCGTGAGGCTGGGTGCGGCGAGGAGGCCGCCCAGGACGATCAGGCCGCCCAGCAGGCCCGCCGCGCCCAGGGCGGTGAGGATCGTGCGCGGTGCCGTCCTGCGGGGGTTGTGGGTCTCCTCGCTCATCTCGCCCGCGCTGTCGAAGCCGATCATCACGTACGCCGCCGTGAACGAACCGATGAGCAGGGCGCCGAACAGACCGTTCTGCGGGATGCCCTCGGTGTGGAAGGTGATGCCCGGCGTGCGCTCGGAGTGGGTCAGCAGCAGCACGATGATCAGTACCGCGCCGATGATCTCGGCGGTCACGCCGACCCGGTTGATCAGGGACATCACCCGGTTGTCCACGACGTTCACGAGGGTCGTCAGGACCAGGAGGAGCACGCCCAGGACGGCCGCGTTCGCCGCCCCGTCCGCCGAGGTCGGCGCCGGGTCGGTGCCGACCAGCTGGAAGCCGGACCAGATCGCCGGCAGCACCATCTGCAACGCCAGTGCGGCCGCCGCGACGACCACGACCTGCCCGATCACCATGATCCAGCCGGCGAACCAGCCGAACGTGGGGGTCGAGAGGCGGGACGACCACTGGTAGATCGCGCCCGAGATCGGGTAGCGCGCCGCGAGTTCCGCGAAGCAGGCCGCCACCAGCAGCTGGCCGACCAGTACCGCCGGCCAGGCCCAGAAGAAGACCGGGCCGCCGAAGGAGTACCCGAAGGCGAAGAACTGGAAGACGGTCGTCAGGACCGAGATGAAGGAGAACCCTGCGGCGAAGGACGCATACCGGCCCAGGCTGCGGTGCAGCTCCTGGTGGTAGCCGAACTCGGCGAGGGACCGGTCGTCGGAGGAGGGGGAGGGGGAGTGGGGCGGATCGGGGCGGACATCGGAGGGACTGGTCGTCGTCACGGCGGCACCTGCCTTCGGCGGGCGAATTCCTGTCGGGCGACAGAAATTAGGTAGGCGCTGTTTCGGGTGCGTGACGCGATCGTGTCGGAGGTGGGCCCAAGTCCTCACGGCCCTGTGGAGCGGGGGCGAACGGGATGCGGTGCCCCCCCGCCGGCGCGGGAGACGGGGGGTAGGGGTGCCTGCGGCGCGATCCCCGGGCACGGCAAAGCGGCGCCACGGCAAAGCGGCGGCACCTCGGAGATGCCGCCGCCTGGGAAACCGTGACGCCGAAGCCGAAGCCGAAGCCGAAGCCGCCGTACGCCTAAGCCGCCGGTGCCGTCCCCTCCTGCTCCGCCTCGATGCGCGCGTTCCACTCCCGCTTGGAGGCCTGCCAGCCGTCCTCGTTGTGGCCCAGGCGCCAGTAGCCGGAGATCGAGAGGTCCTCGCGCGGGATCTCGCGCTCGACCCGCAGCAGATGGCGCAGCTGCTTCACGAAGTGCGCCTCGCCGTGCACGAACGCGCACAGCCGGCCCTCCGGGAACTCCAGTGCGCGTACGGCCTCCACCAGCCGCTCGCCGACCGGGCGGGAGCCGCGGTGCAGCCAGGCGACCTCCACGTCGGAGTCGATCTTCTGCTCCTCCTCGGGGCCTGCGACTTCGATGAAAGCGTGCGCGCGGGCGCCGTCGGGCAGCGACTCCAGGGAGCGGGCGATCGCGGGCAGCGCGCTCTCGTCGCCCACGAGCAGGTGCCAGTCGGCGTCCGGGTTCGGGCTGTAGGCGCCGCCCGGGCCCATGAAATGCACGGTCGCGCCGGGCTGGACGCGGGTCGCCCAGGGGCCGGCGAGACCCTCGTCGCCGTGGATCACGAAGTCCAGGGTGAGTTCGCGGTGTTCGGCGTCCCAGTGGCGCACGGTGTAGGTGCGGGTCACGGGCCACTGCTCGCGCGGGAACTCCTCGCGGATGCGCTCCATGTCGAAGGGTTCGGGGTAGGTGGCGCCCCCGGCCGGGAAAAGGATCTTGACGTAGTGGTCGGTGCAGGTGTCCGCCGCGAAGTCGGCGAGTCCGTCGCCGCCGAGCACCACGCGCTGCATGTGCGGGGTGAGGCGTTCGGTGCGGACCACCTGTGCGGAGCGAGGTTTCCGCGGCTTGCGTCCCGGTCCTTCTGCCATGGTGGCCTCCCAGTCCATATGCTTAGGCTTGCCTAAGTTAGCATCAACCCCCCTGGCGACGGCGTGTCACTCGTGGAAAGCGAGGGCAATATTTACGCGCCCGAAGCCACCGCCTGTCCCGGATTCACGCGCCCGGAGCCACCATCGGCCCCGGTAACACCCGCCCAGCGTCGTCATCCGCCCCCGTCCCCGCGTCACGCGCCGAGCGTCGCCACCAGCCGGTGCAGCGACCCGCCCAGCCCCCACCGGCTCCCCAGCGCGTCCAGCATCTCGGGATCGCGGGGCGCGCGCGGCAGCGCGGTCTCGACCTGCGGCAGCGGGACGTCACCGGCCACCCGCACGACCTTCGGCGCCACGGCCACGTACGGCCGCGACTCGTCCAGCCGCTTGCGCTGCGACGGCGTGAGCTTGGCCTTGGGATCCTCGACCGCGGCCATGATCCCCGCCAGGTCCCCGAACTCGGCGAGCAGTTTGGCCGCCGTCTTCTCGCCGATCCCGGGGACGCCCGGCAGGCCGTCGCTCGGGTCGCCGCGCAGCAGCGCCAGGTCCGCGTACCCACGGCCGTCGACGCCATACTTCTCGCGCAGCCACGTCTCGTCGGTCAACTGGAGCGTGCCGACGCCCTTGAGGGGGTACAGCACGCGCACCTCGCGCTCGTCGTCGACCAGCTGGTACAGGTCGCGGTCGCCGGTGACGATGTCGACCGGGCCCTTCGCCAGTGCGGTGAACGTGCCGATCACGTCGTCCGCCTCGTAGCCGGCCACGCCCACGCGCGCGATGCCGAGCGCGTCCAGGACGGCCTCGATGATCGGGACCTGCGGGGAGAGGGTGTCCGGCACCTCCTCCTCGTCCGGGCCGGCCTCGTGCTCCTCGGCGACGCGGTGTGCCTTGTAGGACGGGATCAGGTCGACCCGCCACTGCGGGCGCCAGTCGGCGTCCATGCAGGCCACCAGGGCGTCGGGATGGTGGTCCTTGACCAGGCGGTCGATGAATTCGAGGAGGCCGCGCACGGCGTTCACCGGCGTGCCGTCCGGCGCCTTCACCGACTCCGGCACGCCGAAGTAGGCACGGAAGTAGAGCGAGGCGGTGTCGAGGAGCATCAGTCGTCCGGTCACGCCTCGCATCATGCCGTACGCCACCGACAGCGGCTGTCTCTGCCGTTCGGCACCGACAGCGGCTGTCTGCCGTACGGCACCCACAGCGGCTGTCTCTGCCGTACGCCACCGACAGCGGCCGCCGCCGCGTAACTCGTCCGGCGGGTGCGCGACGCCGGGGCATGTGTGTGCGTCCTGTGAACCACGACATCGGCGTGTTTGGCCGAAAGGCATATGGGCAGGCGCGGCCTCGGAGCGAGGCAGGTTGCATCTTCAACTGTTCGCGGCCTCTCGTCTCCCGCCCAGTGGTCCAGAGTCAAGAGGTACGCGTGTCATCACGGCTTGAGGCAGAGCAGCTGTACAAGGTCTTCGGAAGACGGCCCCAGGAGGCCGTCGAGCGGCTCCGTGAGGGCGCCGACCGGGAGAGCCTGCGCGCCGAGGGCATCACCGCCGCGGTCGTCGACGCCTCCTTCACCGTGGACCCGGGCGAGATCTTCGTCGTCATGGGCCTGTCCGGCTCCGGCAAGTCCACCCTGCTGCGCATGCTCAACGGCCTCCTGGAGCCGACCGCGGGCCACGTCCGCTTCGACGGCCAGGACCTCACCGCACTCACCGACCGCGAACTGCGGGCCGTACGCGCCCAGAAGATCAGCATGGTCTTCCAGCACTTCGCGCTCTTCCCGCACCGCAGCGTCCTGGAGAACGCCGCCTACGGCCTCGCCGTCCAGGGCGTCGCCAAGGCCGAGCGCCTCGAACGGGCCACCGAAGCCCTGGAGCTGTGCGGGCTCAAGGGCTGGGAGCAGTCCTGGCCCGACGAGCTGTCCGGCGGCATGCAGCAGCGCGTGGGCCTGGCCCGCGCCCTCGCCACCGACGCCGACCTGCTCCTCATGGACGAGTCCTTCAGCGCGCTCGACCCGCTGATCCGCCGGGACATGCAGGACCAGCTGCTCCAGCTCCAGAAGACCCTGAAGAAGACCATCGTCTTCATCACCCACGACCTCAACGAGGCCATGCGGCTCGGTGACCGCGTCGCCGTCATGCGTGACGGCCGGATCGTCCAGACCGGCAGCGCGGAGGACATCCTGGTGCGGCCCGCCGACGACTACGTGGCCTCGTTCACCAAGGACGTCGACCGCTCCCGCGTGCTCACCGCGGCCGCGGTCATGGACACCGACCTGGGCGGCGTCGAGGCCGGCTGCGACTGCGCGGACGACTGCGAGACCGCGACGCCCGACACGCCGTTCACCGAACTCTGCGCGATCAGCGCGCGCTCCACGCACCCGGTGGCAGTCCTCGACGACGAGCGCCGGCTCGTCGGGGTCGTGCCCCAGCAGCGTCTGGTGGGCTTCCTCGGGGACGAGGAGGCGGCCCATGCCTAGGATCCCGCTCGGCGACTGGGTCAACGACACCGTCGACTGGCTGCTCGACCACGTGGCCTGGCTCTTCGACTTCTTCAAGACCGTCTTCACCGGCACCTACGACGGCATCGACGCCGTCCTCCAGGCGCCCCAGCCCCTGCTCCTCGCGGGCATCCTCGCCGTGATCGCCTTCTGGCTGCGCGGCACCCTCGCCGGCCTCCTCACCTTCGCGGGATTCGCCTTCATCGACTCCCTCGACCTGTGGGAGGACGCGATGACGACCCTCTCGCTGGTCCTCGTCGCCACGATCATCGCGCTGGTCATAGCCGTGCCCGTGGGCATCTTGGCGGCCCGCTCGGACCGGGTCAGCGGGCTGGTCCGGCCGGTCCTGGACTTCATGCAGACGCTGCCCGCGATGATCTACCTCATCCCGGCGATCCTGTTCTTCGGCACCGGCGCCTCCGCGGGCATCGTCGCGACCCTGATCTTCGCGCTCGCCCCCGGTGTCCGCATGACCGAGCTCGGCATCCGCCAGGTCGACAAGGAGCTCGTCGAGGCCGCCGAGGCGTTCGGCACCACACCCCGCGACACCCTCCTGCGCGTCCAGCTGCCGTTGGCCCTGCCCACCGTGATGGCCGGCGTCAACCAGGTCATCATGCTCGGCCTGTCCATGGCCGCGATCGCCGGCATGGTCGGCACCGGCGGCCTCGGCGGTGACGTCAACGAGGCCATCGGCCAGCTCAACGTCGGCCTCGGCTCCGAGGCCGGTGTCGCCATCGTGATCCTCGCGATCTACCTCGACCGCATGACGAGCGCGCTCGGCACCCAGGTCTCCCCGCTGGGCCGCCGCGCCGCCGCCAAGGCCCGCGCGACCCAGGGCCTCAGGATCTGGTCCTACCGGCCCAGCCCCCAGATCGCCGTGGTCGGTGTCGTCGTCCTCGCCCTCGTGGCGGGCGGCATGGGCATCTTCGGCAGCACCTCCGGTGAGGCCACGGCCGTCTCCGACGGCAAGGACGTCGGCCAGGGCAAGAAGATCAGCATCGGCTACGTCCCCTGGGACGACGGAGTCGCCTCCACCTTCCTCTGGAAGGAGATCCTGGAGGAGCGCGGCTACCAGGTCGACGCCGAGCAGTTCGACGCCGGACCGCTCTACACCTCCGTCGCCTCCGGCAACGTCGACTTCATGACCGGCGCCTGGCTGCCCACGACCCACGAGCAGTACTGGAAGAAGTACGGCCACAAGCTCGACGACCTCGGCGCCTGGTACGACAAGACGTCTCTCGAGCTGACCGTCCCGTCGTACATGAAGGACGTCAACTCCCTCGCCGATCTCAAGGGCAAGGCCTCGAGGTTCGGCGGGAAGATCACCGGCATCGAGTCCAGCGCCGGTGAGACATCCCTGCTCAAGAGCAAGGTCCTCAAGGCGTACGGCCTCGACAAGGAGTACGAGGTCGTCGACAGTTCCACGCCCGCCATGCTGGCCGAGCTGAAGCGGGCGTACGCCAAGAAGGCCCCGATCGTCGTCCCGCTCTGGTCGCCGCACTGGGCGTACAACGACTACGACCTGAAGAAGCTCAAGGACCCCAAGGGCGCCTGGGGCTCGGGCGACGGCATCCACACCGTGGCCCGCAAGGGCTTCGCCGAGGACGACCCCGTCGTCGGGCGGTGGCTGAAGAACTTCAAGCTGGACGAGAAGCAGCTCACCGGGCTGGAAGCCGAGATCAACAAGGCCGGCAAGGGGCGGCAGCAGGACGCCGTCCGAGCCTGGCTCAAGCAGCACCCCGGCCTGGTCGACAAGCTGGCTCCCGTCCAGAAGACGGCGGCGGAGACCAAGCGCCCGGTGAACGTGGCCTGGTTCCCCTGGGACGAGGACATCGCCGTCACCTACCTGTGGAAGAACGTCCTCGAGAAGCGCGGCTACCGGCTCGACCTCAAGCAGATGGACGTCGGCCCGGTCTACACCGGCCTCGCCTCCGGGGACCTGGACCTCAACTTCGACGCCTGGCTGCCGTACGCGCAGAAGAACTACTGGGACCAGAGCAAGGACAGCCTCAAGGACCTCGGCACCTGGTACCGGCCGACGTCCCTGGAGGTCGCCGTGCCCTCGTACGTCAAGGGCGTGAAGTCGTACGAGGACCTCAAGGGCAAGGCGGACCTCTTCGGCGGGAAGATCATCGGGATCGAGCCCGGCACCGGCGAGATGAACCTCCTCAAGACCAAGGTCCTGCCGGGCTACGGCCTGGACAAGGAGTACGAGGTCGTCGACGGCTCCACGCCCGCGATGCTGGCCGAGCTGAAGCGGGCGTACGCCAAGAAGCAGCCCGTCGCCGTCGTCCTGTGGTCGCCGCACTGGGCGTACAGCCAGTACGACCTGACCAAGTTGGAGGACGACAAGAAGCTCTTCGGTGAGGGCAACACCATCCGGACCATCTCGAACGAGGACTTCCCCTCGCGCTACCCGCAGCTCACCAGGTGGATCAAGGGCTTCCATATGAGCGAGGCCGAGCTCGGCAGCCTGGAGGCCGAGATCAACAAGCGCGGCCAGGGTCACGAGGAGCAGGCGGTCGCCGCCTGGCTCCAGGAGCACCCGGAGATGGTCGGGCGGATGACACCGTCATGACCGCTCCCCGAGCACGGTAAGGATCCGGCCAACCACATAGAGCTACGCCTTCGCCCGAACTCTGGTGCCGACTAGGGGACTTGGCGGGCCGAGGGCGGGCGCGTGACCGAAACCCGGCCCCCTGGAACACTTCCAGGGGGCCGTTCGGCTGGCGCGAAGTGTGAGGTACGGTCACCCGCCGTATGACATCGATGTGAAGGCCGCATGAAACAGTTTGCCGAACATGCGTAGGGTGCAGACAACTCATCAGGGGACGGGCCACGGGACCGACGAGCGAAGGAGGGAGCCGGAGCCATGGGCGACCACAAAGAACAGCCCCTTCGGGTCGGCGCGGCCGTGCGCCGCAGGCGCCGCGCGCTGGAGCTCACCCTCGCCGTCGTCGCCGAGCGCAGCGGCCTCTCGGTGCCCTTCCTGAGCCAGATCGAGAACGAACGCGCCCGCCCCAGCCGAGGCTCCCTGGAGAAGGTCGCCGACGCCCTGCGCACCACGGCCGTCGAACTCCTCGCCGCCGCCGACCCGGCGTGCAGCGTCGACGTCGTGCACGCCGACGGGCCCGAGCCGGACGGCCGGCCCCGGATGCGTTCCCTGGTGCGCGGACACCACCAGATGCACGCCCAGGAGTTCACCGGCGACCATGACGCCGGGCGCGAATTCCAGTACCGCAACGACCAGTTGATGTACGTCGCCGACGGCGCGGTGGACGTCGAGGCCGAGGGCCGCGCCTACCGTCTGGGCCGCGGCGACACCCTGTACCTGACCGGCGGGGTGCGGCACCGCTGGCGGGCGACCGTGGCCGACACCCGGGTGGTCGTCGTCGCCGTCGCCGAGCACATCGAGGCGGTCCAGGACCGGCCCCGGCAGTGAGAGTCGTCTCCCTCGTCCCCTCGCTCACCGAGGCCGTCGCCGCCTCGGCACCCGGCGCCCTGGTCGGCGCCACCGACTGGTGCACCCATCCGGCCGACCTCGACGTCACCCGGATCGGCGGCACCAAGAACCCGAAGCTGGAGCGGATCGTCTCCCTCGCTCCCGATCTCGTGATCGCCAACGAGGAGGAGAACCGGGCGCCGGACCTTGCCGCGCTGCGGGAAGCGGGCCTGGAGGTCCTGGTCACAGAGGTGCGGGACGTCCCGGGGGCCTTCCGGGAACTGGCGAGGGTGGTCGAGGCGTGCGGAGTCCCCGTACGGCCGCGCTGGCTGGACGAGGCCGAGGAGGCCTGGTCCACCCAGGCGCCTCCCGCGCCCCGGGTGTCGGCGGTCGTGCCGATCTGGCGCCGGCCCTGGATGGTCCTCGGCCGGGACACCTTCGCGGGTGACGTCCTGTCCCGCCTGGGCGTGGACCACCTGTACGCCGACCACGAGGACCGCTATCCGAAGGTTCCGCTGGAGGAACTGCGGGCAGCGGCACCCGACGTGGTCGTGCTGCCCGACGAGCCCTACCGCTTCACCCCCGACGACGGTCCGGAGGCCTTCCCCGGCCTGCCCTGCGCCCTCGTCAGCGGACGGCACCTGACGTGGTACGGGCCGTCACTGGCCGAAGCACCACGGGCGCTGGGCGAGGCCCTGCGAGCAGCGCTCCGCTGAGCAGGCCCCGCGCGGTGTGCAGGGCGGCCGTGCCCCAGGCGGCCACGAGGACGCCGTACAGCCCGACGGCCAGCCACTCGTAGACGGCGAGTCCCGTGTGCCGGGCGAGCGTCTCGGCGCCCGTGACGCAGGTGCCGACCGGGAAGGTGAACGCCCACCAGGTCATCGAGAACCGCATCCCGAGCCGCCGCGCCCGGACGACGTGCGTGGCGGCGAGCGCCAGCCACAGCAGCGCGAACCCCATGACCGGGACGCCGTACAGGACCGCGAGGGCGCCGAATCCCTGGCTGTAGGTGTCCGGTACGACACCTGGGGCCACCTCGGCGAACTTGCCGACGGCGGTGGTGGACTGGCCGAGCGGGCCGAGGACCAGGAAGAGCGTCGGGGTGAGCGCGAGCGGGAGCGACCCGCCGGTGACGACCCGGGCGAAGACGAGCGGCAGCATGAGCAGGGTCGCGAGGAGGCTGAGCCCGAACATCGCCAGGCAGGCGAGGAGCAGGGTCTCGCGGAGCTGCCCGGCCGGCAGATGCGGCACGAGGAGCGGCCCGAGCGCGGCGGACACCATGGGCGCGACGAGCGGCAGCAGCCACACAGGAGTGGCCTCTCGCGGGTCCGCTCCGTGGTGTACGGCCATGAGGTACGGCACGACGAGGGCGGCCGCGAGCCCCAGGGCCGTACCGGCGGTGAACAGTACGGCGTCGAGCGCGACCGCGGCTGAAGTCCCGATCCAGTACCGGCCGACGGTGAGGGCACCGCCGCCGACCGCCAGGAGGGCCATCGCGAGGCAGCCGTAGAAGGGGGCCGTGGCGGGGTCGAGGAGGTGGGCGCGGGCCTGGTCGGCGTGGTGGCGCCAGTGCAGGGCGCGGGCGCCGAGGAGGGTGAGCAGGAGGGCGAGGGACAGCAGCCAGACGGCGGCGCAGATCGTGCGGGCGCCGGGGAGGTGCACGGGGAGCGCGACGCCGGCGGTGGCGACGATCGCGGTGCCCATGACGGTGGCGTACCAGTTCGGCCCGAGATGACGGACGGCGGTGACCATGTCTCCACGGTGCCGCCGGGGGAGGTCCGCCACCAGGGAGGACGGCTCTATGAGGGCATAAGCTGGTCTTATGAGCGGTGGCGGTGACGGCAGGGACGAGGGGCTGCGGCCGGCAGTGGGCGGGATGCTGGCGCACCGGGTGCCCGATCTCGGCGCGCTGGAGCTGCTGCTGGCCGTGGCGCGGCTGGGCAGCCTGGGCGGGGCGGCACGGGAGCTGGGCATCACGCAGCCCGCCGCGAGCAGCCGGATCCGCTCGATGGAACGGCAGCTGGGAGTCGCCCTGGTCGACCGTTCGCCCCGCGGGTCCCGGCTCACCGACGCGGGCGCGCTGGTGACCGACTGGGCCCGGCGGATCGTCGAGGCGGCGGAGGCCTTCGACGCGGGGGCGCAGGCGCTGCGGGACCGCCGGGACTCCCGGCTGCGGGTGGCGGCGAGCATGACGATCGCGGAGTACCTGCTGCCGGGGTGGCTGCTCGCGCTGCGCGCCGGGCGTCCCGACACGGCGGTGTCGCTGCACGCGGGCAACTCGGCGACGGTGGCGGAGCGGTTGCTGTCGGACGAGGCGGACCTGGGATTCGTGGAGGGCCTGACCGTCCCCTCCGGTCTCGACTCGGTGGTCATAGCCCACGACCACCTGATCGTGGTGACGTCCCCGGCCCACCCCTGGGCCCGCCGCCGGCGCCCCCTGGAGGCCGGCGAGCTGGCCGCGACCCCGCTGATCCTCCGCGAGAAGGGCTCGGGCACCCGCCAGGTCCTGGACGCCGCCCTGGGCGGCCTGGCCCGTCCCCTCATCGAGCTCTCGTCCACCACGGCGGTCAAGGCCGCGGCGGTCGGCGGGGCGGGACCCGCGGTCCTGAGCGAACTCGCGGTCGGGGAGGAACTGGCGATGCGGCGCCTGGTCGCGGTTCCCGTGGCGGGCGTCTCCCTGGCCCGGGACCTGCGCGCGGTATGGCCCACGGGCCACCGCCCGGTGGGCCCGGCGAGGGACCTGCTGTCGCTGACGCGGGCCTAGCGCCGGGATGGAGGGTCGTCCGGTCCGGACCGGACAGGAGAGCCGGTGTCGTTGACGCAGGTCAGGACCGGCCCGGGAGCCGCTGACCTTGGCGCCGGTCAGGACCGGCCCGGGAGCCGCTGTCCTCGACGCAGGTCAGGGCCGGGTCGCCGCCGACACCAACGCCTGCATCACCCGCAGGTCCCCGCCCATCTCCGGGTGCCACTGCACCCCCAGCACCCAGGGCGGGCCCGGGAGTTCGACGGCCTCCACCGTGCCGTCCGCGGCCTGTGCCGACACCGTGAGGCCGGTTCCCAGGCGGTCCACGGCCTGGTGGTGGTAGGTCGGTACGGCGGTCTCCTCCGGGACGACGGTGCCGTACAGCGTGCCCGGCACGGGCTTGACGGTGTGGTGGCCGAAGACGCCCGGCACCTGCGCGTGGCCGTCGATGTGCTGGACGAGGGTGCCGCCGAGGGCGACGTTCAGGAGCTGCATGCCCCGGCAGATGCCGAGGAGCGGCAGGCCGGCCGACAGGGCCTCCTTGATCAGCGCCAGTTCCCAGGCGTCCCGGGCGCGGGCGGGCGGACCCGTGCGCGGGTCGGGTGTGGCGCCGTAGTGGACCGGCTCCACGTCCGGGCCGCCCGCGATGACCAGGCCGTCCAGGCGGGCCACCGCCGCCGCCGCGTGCTCGGGGGCGTCCGGCGGAAGCATCGCGGCCAGGCCCCCCGCGCGCTGCACGAGCCGCGGATACCCGGCCGGCAGCAGCGCCGCCTCCAGCTCCCACAGGCCCCAGCGCGTCCCGGCCTCCAGGTAGGTGCTGACGCCGATCAGCGGTCGTACGGTCACTCGGCCCTCCCAGGCTTGCAATGGCCCACGGTCATACCTTTGTGCCTCGGTGGGGCCGGAAGCAAGGTCACGCCAGAAATCCCCGCAGCAGCGCCGCCGTGCCCGCGCAGTGCTCCCGCATCATCTCCCGCGCCCCGTCCGCGTCCCCGTCCAGGACCGCCTCGACCAGCGCCGCGTGCTGGCGTTGGGAGTGCTCCAGGTTGCGGACCAGCAGCGGGATGCAGTCCAGGAGGTCGTTCACCGAGGCCCGTACCGCCGCGTACTGGGCGGTCAGCGTGGGCGATCCGCACAGCTCCGCCAGGGTGAGGTGCAGCAGCGTGTCCAGGCGGCGGTAGTCGGTCAGCGGGGCCTCCTGGGTGGCGGCCAGCGCCTCCCGCAGCCGCCGCGCCTGCTCGTCGGTGAGGCCGTGCGTCGCGCACAGGCCGGCCGCGCCCACCTCCAGGACCTCACGGAAGCGCAGCACGTCCTCGATGTCCGACTCCGCTATCCGGCGCCGCAGTTCCTCCTCGCCGCCCGCGTCCGGCGTACGAGGCAGCACGAAGGTGCCGCCGTACCGCCCGCGCCTCGACTCCACGAGCCCCTGGTCCTGGAGCACCTTCAGCACCTCGCGCAGCGTCACCCGGCTGATCCCGAGCCGCTCCGCGAGCTCCCGCTCGGCGGGCAGCCGCTCGCCCCCCGGCACCAGCCCGAGCCGCACCACCTGGAGGATCTGCTCCAGCGCCTCCTCGAAGCCGTTGCCCGCCCTGACCGGCCGCAGCACCGGAGTCAACCGGTCGTCCGGCCCGCCGTCAGCGTCCACCGACATCTGGCCGACCCCCCTTCCCAAGCAATGGTCGTGAGCAATACCTTATGGCTCCCGGCCCGGTCGGAAAAACGCAGTAGCCGAAGGAGTTCTCCCGTGGCAGACCGCACACCCCCGCTCAGCGTCGAGGAGCTGCACGCCTTCGTCGCGAGCGGTGAGATCGACACTGTCGTCCTGGCCTTCCCCGACATGCAAGGCCGTCTCCAGGGCAAGCGGTTCGCCGCCCGTTTCTTCCTCGACGAGGTGCTCCACCACGGCACCGAGGGCTGCAACTACCTCCTCGCCGTCGACACCGAGATGAACACCGTCGACGGCTACGCGATGTCCTCCTGGGACCGCGGCTACGGCGACTTCGCCATGCACCCCGACCTCGCCACCCTGCGCCGCGTGCCCTGGAACGCCGGGACGGCCATGCTGATCGCCGACCTCGCCTGGGAGGACGGCTCGCCGGTCGTCGCCGCCCCCCGCCAGATCCTGCGCCGCCAGCTGGAGCGGCTCGCCGAGCACGGGTTCACCGCCCAGGTCGGCACAGAGCTGGAGTTCATCGTCTTCAAGGACACCTACGAGCAGGCCTGGGACGCCAACTACCGGGGCCTCACCCCGGCGAACCAGTACAACATCGACTACTCGGTCCTCGGCACCGGCCGCATCGAACCCCTGCTCCGCCGGATCCGCAACGAGATGGCCGCCGCCGGGCTCACCGTCGAGTCCGCCAAGGGCGAGTGCAACCCCGGCCAGCACGAGATCGCCTTCCGCTACGACGAGGCCCTCACCACCTGCGACCAGCACGCGATCTACAAGACCGGCGCCAAGGAGATCGCCGCCCAGGAGGGCGTCTCGCTCACCTTCATGGCCAAGTACAACGAGCGCGAGGGCAACTCCTGCCACATCCACCTCTCGCTCGCCGACGCCGCCGGCAACAACGCGATGGCCGGCCCGGACGGCATGTCCGACGTCATGCGGTACTTCCTCGCCGGCCAGCTCGCGGCCCTGCGCGACTTCTCGCTGCTCTACGCCCCCAACATCAACTCCTACAAACGGTTCCAGCCGGGCTCCTTCGCCCCCACCGCCGTCGCCTGGGGCCACGACAACCGCACCTGCGCGCTGCGGGTCGTCGGCCACGGCCGCTCGATGCGCTTCGAGAACCGTCTGCCCGGCGGGGACGTCAACCCGCACCTCGCGGTCGCCGGGCTCGTCGCGGCCGGCCTCCACGGCATCGAGCAGAAGCTGGAGCTGCCCGAGGTCTGCACCGGCAACGCCTACACCGGCGAGTACGCGCACGTCCCGACCACCCTGCGCGAGGCCGCCGAGCTCTGGGAGAACAGCCCCATCGCCAGGGCCGCCTTCGGCGACGAGGTCGTCGCGCACTACCGCAACATGGCCCGGGTCGAGCTGGACGCCTTCGACGCGGCCGTGACCGACTGGGAGCTGCGCCGCTCCTTCGAACGCCTGTGATCCCGAGTGTCCGAGAAAGGTCCTCCGTTGTCGTACGAGCATGAGCTGACCGTCCTCAACCCGGCCACCGAGGAGGTCGTCGCCACCGTCCCCGCCGCCACCGCCGCCGATGTGGACGCGGCCGTGGCGCGCGCGGCCAAGGCGCAGGAGGGGTGGGCCCAGGCGTCGCCCGCCGACCGGGCCCGGCTGCTGCGCCGGTTCGCCGACGTCGTCGACCAGCATGTCGAAGAACTGGCCCGGCTGGAGGTCCGCGAGGCCGGCCACCTGCTCGGCAACGCCCGCTGGGAGGCCGGCAACGTCCGGGACCTGCTGGAGTACGCGGCCGGGGGAGTGGAGCGGCTCAGCGGCCGCCAGATCCCGGTGGCCGGCGGCCTCGACATCACCCTCCTCGAACCCCTCGGCGTGGTCGGCGTCATCGCCCCCTGGAACTTCCCCCTGCCCATCGCCGCCTGGGGCACGGCCCCCGCGCTCGCCGCCGGCAACGCGGTCCTCCTCAAGCCCGCCGAGACCACCCCGCTGACCGCGCTCCGCCTCGCCGAACTCGCCCTGGAGGCAGGGCTCCCGGAAGGCCTCCTCCAGGTGCTGCCCGGCCACGGCCCGGTCGCGGGGACCGCGCTGGTCGAGCACCCCGGTGTCGCGAAGATCGTGTTCACCGGCTCCACCCGCACCGGCCGTGACGTCATGGAGCGCTGCGCCCGCCAGGTCAAGCCGGTCACCCTCGAACTCGGCGGCAAGAGCCCCAACATCGTCTTCGCCGACGCGGACCTGCGCACCGCCGTCGACCCCTTCTCCTTCCTCGACAACTCCGGCCAGGACTGCTGCGCCCGCACCCGGATCCTGGTCCAGGAGACGGTCTACGACGAGGTCCGCGAGCTGCTCGCCGAGGCCGTCGCCTCCGTGGTCGTGGGCGACCCCGCCGACGAGCGGACCCAGATGGGCCCGCTGATCTCCCGTCAGCAACTGGACCGTGTACGGCAGTTGGTGCCCGCCGACGCTCCAGGCCTGCGGGGCAGCGCGCCCGAGGGGCCCGGCTTCTGGTTCGCGCCGACCGTCCTCACCGGCGAGGCGCCCGACTCCGCCGCCGCCCGCGAGGAGATCTTCGGACCGGTCGCCGTCCTGCTGCCCTTCACCGACGAGGCCGACGCGATCCGCCTCGCCAACGACACCCCCTACGGCCTCTCCGGGTCCCTCTGGACCCGCGATCTGGGCCGCGCGCTGCGCGTCTCCCGGGCGGTGAAGGCCGGCAACCTGTCCGTCAACTCCCACTCCAGCGTCCGCTACTGGACCCCCTTCGGCGGCTACAAGCAGTCCGGACTCGGCCGCGAGCTCGGCCCGGACGCCCTGACCGCGTTCACCGAAACCAAGAACGTCTTCATCAGCACGGAAGGCCCCGCACAGTGACCTCATCGACCGAAGAGATCGTCTGCCGTCGCCTCGTCGGCCGCACCGCCGTCATCACCGGAGCCGGCAGCGGCATCGGTCTCGCCACCGCCCGCCGGCTCGCCTCCGAGGGCGCCCACGTGGTGTGCGCCGATGTCGACGAGACCCGTGGCAAGGCCGCCGCCGAGGAGGTCGGCGGGCTCTTCGTCAAGGTCGACGTCACCGACCAGGAGCAGGTCGAGGCGCTGTTCAGGACGGCGTACGACACCTACGGCAGCGTCGACATCGCCTTCAACAACGCCGGCATCTCCCCGCCCGACGACGACTCCATCCTGGAGACCGGCCTGGAGGCCTGGAAGCGGGTCCAGGAGGTCAACCTGACCTCCGTGTACCTGTGCTGCAAGGCCGCGATCCCCTACATGCGGCGCCAGGGCAAGGGCTCGATCATCAACACGGCGTCCTTCGTGGCGAGGATGGGCGCGGCCACCTCCCAGATCTCGTACACCGCCTCCAAGGGCGGGGTGCTGGCCATGTCCCGGGAACTGGGCGTGCAGTTCGCGCGCGAGGGCATCCGCGTCAACGCCCTGTGCCCCGGCCCGGTCAACACCCCGCTCCTCCAGGAGCTGTTCGCCAAGGACCCCGAGCGCGCCGCCCGCCGTCTGGTCCACATCCCGGTCGGCCGGTTCGCCGAGGCCGAGGAGATCGCCGCCGCCGTCGCCTTCCTGGCCAGCGACGACTCCTCCTTCGTCAACGCCAGCGACTTCCTCGTCGACGGCGGTATCTCGGGGGCGTACGTCACGCCGCTCTAGGCAGGGCGGGCCGCCGAGGCCGCGTCCAGTCGCCTGCCTTCAGGCTCGGGACGGCGCTGCGCCCCGGGACGGCACCGCCGCAGTCGTGCGCTTCGTGCCGGGCCGTCGACCCGGACGGCCCGCCGCTCGCCGACAGGGACCGGATCACCCGGAGGATCCGGTCCCTCGACCGGCGAACACCCTGTGGATCCGGTCAGTCGACCGGCGAACACCCTGTGGATCCGGTCCGTCGTCCGCCGGCCTACAGGAACGTGTGGCCTTCCCCGCGGTACGTCGGGACGGTCGCCGTCACCGCGTCCCCCTCGATCAGCCGCAGCACCTCGAACCGCTCGCACAGCTCACCGGCCTTGGCGTGCCGGAACCACACCTTGTCGCCGATCAGCAGGTCGTCCGCGGGGGCGCCGAGCAGCGGGGTCTGCACCTCGCCGGGGCCCTCCTGGGGGTCGTACTTCAGGCCCTCCGGCAGATACGGCACCGGCAGCCGGTCGGGTCCGGCCGCGCCGGAGGCCGGGTAGCCGCCGCCGAGGACGGTCACCACGCCCACGCCCGGCCGGCGCACGACGGGCTGGGCGAACAGGGCCGCCGGACGCCCGCTGAAGGACGTGTAGTTGTCGAACAGCCGCGGCACGTACAGCCCCGAGCCGGCCCCGATCTCCGTGACCGAGTCCTCCGCCGCGGTGTGCTGCACACTGCCGGTCCCACCGCCGTTGACGAACTCCAGATCCGGTACGACCGCCCGCACCGCGCGCACCACCGCGGCCCGCCGCTCCGCGAGCTCCTTGCGGGCGGTGGCCTGCATCAGCCGTACGGCACGGGACCGCAGCGGCCGCCCGGCCACCGAGTCACCGACACCGGCGATGTGTCCCTCGTAGGCCATGATCCCCACGACCTTGAACCCGGGACGCCGGGCCACCGTGCGGGCCATGTCGGCGACCTGGGCGGGGGAGTGCAGCGGCGAACGCCGGGCGCCGACGCGGACCTTGCCGCCGAGGAGCTTCAGCGAGGTGTCCAACTCCAGGCAGACACGGATGACTTCGGTGCCGCCGGCCCGGGCCGCGTCGATGAAGGCGAGCTGGGCGGGGTCGTCGACCATGACCGTCACGGCGGCGGCGAGCTTGGGATCGGCGGCGAGTTCGGCGTATCCGGCACGGTCGGCGGACGGGTAGGCGAGCAGCACGTCGTCGAAACCGCTCCTGGCCAGCCACAGGGACTCGGCGAGGGTGAAGGACATGATGCCCGCGAAGCCGTCCTTGGCCAGGACCCGTTCGAGCAGGGCCCGGCACCGCACGGACTTGCTGGCGACGCGGATCGGTTTGCCCGCCGCCCGGCGGACGAGGTCGTCCGCGTTGGCGTCGAAGGCGTCGAGGTCCACGATCGCGAGGGGGGCGTCGAGATGGGCGGTGGCCCGGTCGTAACGGGCCCGGTCGGCGGCGCGCGCAGTCATGAACGAAGCCTGCCAGACAGGATTACCGCAGGGTAGGGGGACGTTCCGGGCAGATGCCCCCGGCCTGGTGGACTGGTTCCCGGTCGGCCCGCCACAACCCGTAGAGTGACGCGCACGTACGCAGGGCTGTTCGCCCTCCCGACGCCGCCGCGCCGGGATGCCGGACCTCCCGTACGGGTATGCGTGCCCGGACGGCCGTCGTCCACACCGACGACACCGACGTGGGGCCCGCGCGAGACCGAACGGCCCGGACATGAGGAAACGGGGGGTGCATGAGCACGGACGCACGCCGCGCCTCGATTCCTCCACGGCCGGCTCAGCCGCCGAGGGCGGGAGAGGGCGAGTCCGGTTCCGGTTCGGCGCCGTCGTACCAGCCGTCCTCCCCGTCGTCGGAGGAGGCGGCGGGCCGGGAATCCGGGGCTTCTGGCGGCCGTGTGACGGACACCACTGAATGGCAGGCCTTCGGCGAACGCGTCCGACGCAGCGCGGCAGCGCCGGGGCGGCCGAGCTTCGGCGGCTTCGACTGGCAGGGAGCCGGAGAGAACACCGGCCGCACGTCCGACGGCGCGGGCAGCGCGCCGGGCGGGGAGCGGGCCTCCGTGCCGAACCCCGCGCCGCACCCCCCGATACGCACCCCGAACGCCGAGGGCACCGTTTCTACGCCGTCCGGTACCGACACGGCCGCGGGGGCCGTGCCGACGCCGTCAGGCAGCCGGACGGGTACGGGTGCCGTGCCGACGCCGTCAGGCAGCCGGACGGGTACGGGTGCCGTGCCGACGCCGGTCCGGCGCTCAGGGCGCCTACCGTCCCGGCTCGCCGAAGCCGGGTGCCTCGTTCTCCGACAGTGCTCCGCCGCCGCCCCCCGCCTCGGCCCGCTTCCCGGACACGCCCCCGCCTCCCGCCGCCGGTGCGGGACGGTCGGCCTCCCGCTCGACGGGCGCCGGGACATCCAACCCCGGCCCGATGCCGCCGGAGTCAGGCACCGGTGCCCCCTCGTGCGGCGCCGAACCGACGGTGCCCGGTGCCGTGCCGCCCCGGCCGGCTTCCCGGCCCCCGGTGCCGTCGGCCCGTCCCGGAGCCCCCGCCGAGGCCGCCTCCGAGACGACCTTCCGGATGCGGCCGGTGCCCGGCGGACGGGAGACCGGTGAGGGACGTACGGGCTCGCCGTCCGGGGCCTCCGGCGCGCGGACCGCCCCGTCGGGCGGCCCCGCGACCCCGCCCAAGCCCAAGACGCGCCCCGACGCCGCGCCACCCCTGCCCGACACCAGCCGCACGGCCTCCGGGCCGGTGCGCCCGTTCGTGGATTCCCGCCGCACCGCCCCCGGCCGTCCCACGGCCGACGCGAGCGGAACCGGTTCCGTGCGCCCTTTCGTGGACCCCCGCCGCACCGTTCCCGGCCGTCCCGCGGCCGACGCGGGCCGAGCCGGTTCCGGGACCGGCCACCCCTCGGCGGACCCGGGCCGCACCGCTCCCTCCTCGACGCCCCCGCCCCCGGCTGCCCCACCGCGCCCCGCTTCGAGCCCCACCCCCATGCCCTCCACGCCCCCCGCA
>NZ_JOGP01000022.1:0-119922 GCF_000719505.1 Streptomyces sp. NRRL B-3229
CGCGAGTCACGGTCCATGAACTGCGTCAGACTCTTCGCCCCCGAGATCATCTCGTACGCCTTCTTCTGCAACGGCGAATACGACGCCGTCGACGCCTTGTTCGAAGCCGCCACCACACTCGGGTCCGACTTCAAATAGATCTCCTCCGCCGCCGGCGTCCCCAGGAACTCCAGGAGCTTCACCATGCCGTCGTGGTTCTTCGGCGACTTGCTCACCATGAACCCGTCGGTCGGCGCCTCGACCGTGTCCTGCCCGTAGGTCGGATTGATCTCCGGGAAGGCGAAGAAGTCCAGGTCGTCCAGGTCCGCCTTGTTGCTGAACTGCTGCGCCACGAACGTGCCCAGCAGATACATGCCCGCCTTCTTGGACACCAGCGTCTGGGCGGCGTCCTGCCAGGTGCGGCCCATGAAACCGTCCTGGTGGTAGCTCGACGTGGAAGTCGTAGCCGTTGAGGCGGAAGTTGATCTGGTCGAACGTGCCCATCGCCGGCCAGGCGTCCTTGTCGCCGTCCCACGTGGTGGGGACCTGGTAACCGTGCTGGGCGAAGACGGACTTGCGGTAGAACACCGCCCACGGATACGTCGTCAGCGGCACGAAGTAGTACTTGCCGTCAGCCCCCTTGGACAGCTTCTTCATCGCGTCCGGGAAGTTGCCGCCGATCTTCTCCCACACGTCGTCGATCGGGGAGGCCAGTCCCTTCTGCGCGAAGAACTGCATCCGGTACCCGGCGAACCAGTTGAACACGTCGTCCGGCGTGCCCTGAAGGTAGGAGTTGATCTGCTCCTGGAACGTGTTGTGGTCCCTTCTTCGGCACGGCATCCGACGCGTTCGACCCCAACGTCACCGTCTTCGGATCCGACGAACCACCACTGCTGCCACACGCACTCAGCAACGGCACACCCGCACCCGCGAGCAGCACGGCACCACCCGCACCCCGCAACAGACTGCGGCGGCTCGGCGAAGGAAGAGAGGGACCCGAGGGGGAGATGTCACGCATTGCGGCTCCTGACAGGGCGGTCGTACCCGGGCTTCGGTACGGCGACCCGATGTGACGGTGGTGAGGAGGACTTCACCAACTGATCAGAATCAAACGTGATCGCACAGAGGCGATCGCGATGCCACGAAGATTGGGCGTTGGACAGGGCTGATGTCAAGACCATGTGTCCGAATATCTGCTGAGGCGGGATGCGGCGAGAGCGAGCACCCGCACGGTTCGCGACCGGTTCCGGCGTCGGCTGCCACGGGTCGGACCGTCCCGGTGCCTGCGGGCTGAACAGGCCTGATGCCCTTCCGCCCGGACTTTGGGAAAGCGCTTTCCGGGAAACTTCGGACATTGAGCCGCTGAGTACGTCCGGTCCGAACCCTTGACGCGTCCGTCGTGGGCGCCGTAGACATGACCGCGCGGTCAGACCGCGCGGTCATCCCCGCTGACCTGCACCGAGGGACAGATCCACAGGAGAGTTCATGACACCGGAAGCAGGGCGCGACCCGCAGGCGCCCGTGCCACGCAGTGCGGACGTCGCACGGCTGGCCGGGGTGTCGCGCAAGACGGTCTCCCGGGTGCTCAACGACGAGCCGTACGTCTCCGACGAGGCGCGACGTCGTGTGCTCGCGGCCGCGGAAGAACTCGGCTACCGCCTGAACCACGCGGCCCGGGCCCTGGCCTCCGGGCGCACCCGCTCCCTCGGCGTCGTCGCCCTGGGCACCGCGGGCTATGGAACCGCTTCCCTTCTGGTGCACATCGAGCACGCCGTACGGGACTCCGGGTACGCGCTCCGTGTGATCAACACGCCCGACGGTGCCCCGGAGGGCATCGCTGACGCGCTGGGGTCACTGCTCGAGCAGGGCGTGGACGGGGTCATCGTCTCCGAACCCTTCGTCAAGGGACAGGTGCCGCTCCGCGTCGACGTCCCCGTCCTCTTCCTCGGCGCACCGCCTTCCTTCACGGGCTCCCGGACGCTGACGGCGAGCCTGGGCACGCGGGAGCTGGCACGGGCCGCCACCGAGCACCTGCTGGAGCTGGGGCACGAGACGGTCCACCATCTCGCCGGTCCCCGGAAGTGGTACGTCACCAAGGACCGGATCGAGGGCTGGCGGGACGCGCTGGCCGCCCGGGGTGCGCACGAGCCGCCGCTGCTCAACGGCGACTGGTCGGCGGAGTCCGGATACGCGGCCGGGCGTGAGCTGGCCTCGGACGCGTCGGTGACCGCGGTGTTCGCCGCGGGCGACGAGATGGCCATCGGTCTCGTCCATGCCCTGCGGGAAGCGGGTCGGCGGGTGCCGGCGGACATCAGTGTCGTCGGATTCGACGGCCAGCCCGTGTTCGCCTACGTCTCCCCGCCGCTGACCACCGTGCGTCAGCCCTTCGAGGCGGCCGCGCGGGAAGGCGTCAGGGTGCTCGTGCACGCCGTCGAGCACCCCGATGCCGAGCCGGCGTTGGCCGGAGAACCCCCGGTCGAACTCGTCGTCCGCGGCTCGAGCGCACCCCCGCCGCCCGACCGCCGCCGGCCTCCACTCCGCACGACCTGATCGCCCCTCTCCGGTGCGCACGGTCTCCGCCCCGTGACCGGACCGTCGGACGGCCGGCCCGGCGACGACTAAGGTCGCCCGGAGATGCCGTGGGCGAGCAAGGGGTGGGAACACGTGCCGAGTTGGGACCGCAGACTGACGGCCGCCGGGGTGGGGGACCCCGCTCTGCGCGCGGACTACTCGACCGCCGCCCGGGTCTTCGCCCGTCGCATCCTCGCCCACTACGCGGCCGTACGCCTGCTGGTGACCCCGGCCCTGCACCCGCACGTGGTCGCCTCCTACGCCTTCCTCGCCCGCACCGACGACCTCGCCGACCAAGGGCCGTTGGAGCAACGCCTGCCGCGCTGGCACGCCTGGGCCGAGCAGGTCACCGACGGCCTGGGCTCCGGCCACGCCGACGACCCGGTGCTGCGGGCCTTCCTGCACACCGTCGCCGTGCGGCGGCTGCCCCACCACTGGGTGCACACCTACCTCAAGGCCACGACCGAGGAACTGCACTTCGCGGGCCACGCCACCGAGACCGACTTCCAGCGGTACGTCGACCATCTCGCCCTGCCCGCCCTGATGCTGATCGAGGATCTCCAGCACGAGGGCGGCGGTGACGAGGTCTTCCGGTCCCGCTGCCGGTCCTTCGCCGAGGGACTCCAGCGCCTGGACTTCCTGACCGATCTCACCGACGACCTGAAGGAAGGGCGCCTCTACCTCCCGCAGGAGGACCTGGACCGCCTGGGCGTCACCCGCGCCGACCTCGAGCAGGGGCAGGACACCCCGGCCGTGAGGGAGCTGGTGGCCCTGACCTGTCGCAGGACCAGGAAGTCCCTGAGCGACTCGCGGGCCCTGGCGGACGTCACGGTGCCGGGGTTCCGGCCGTTGCAGCGTGCCCTGCTCGACCTCGCCGAGCACCAGCTCTCCCGCGTCGAGAGCGCCGGCGCCGCCGTCACCCGGCGAGGCGTGGGATACGGCGTCCGCGTGCCGCTCGCCGTTCTGTTCCGTGAGCGGCGCCAACTGTCCGGTCAGTCGCGTGAGTTGCCGAACAGCAGGCGATAGCCGATCAGCAGGACCAGGGAGCCGGCGATCGCCGAGCCCCAGGTGTAGAGGTCGAAGAAGTGGTTCTCCACCGGGCGGTCCAGGAGGCGGGAGGAGAGCCAGCCGCCGACGAACGCGCCCGCGATGCCGATGAGAGTGGTGCCGATGAGGCCGCCCGGGTCGCGGCCGGGCAGCAGGATCTTGGCGATGGCTCCGGCGAGCAGGCCCAGGATGATCCAGCCGATGATGCCCACGTCGTAGTCCTCCGGTCGGGTCGGGGCCGGGCGGACTCCGCCCGGCCCCGATGCTTCAAGTTGCCTGTTTGCGCAAGCCTATGGACTGATGTGCGGTCGCGGTGGGGTCGGCCGGAGAATGGCGGCAAGTCGTCGACGTTCCTTCACGGACTTATTACATTGCGCAAGTGATGAACTGACAGTGCGCCCGCCGGGTCCCCGCCCCCGGCCCTTACACTGAGACAGCACACGTGTGTTCACCGTGACCGGGGCGGGGCAGGAGAGGACTGTGGCGACACTCGCAGGTGGCTTCGAGGATCCGTCCGCCGAGGTACTGGCCGAGGCGGCCGAGGTGTTCGGACTGCTCGCCTCCTCCGCCCGACTGCACATCATGTGGGCGCTGGCCCAGGGCGAGAGCGATGTCACCCACCTCGCCGACCGGGTGGGCGGCGCGCTCCCCGCCGTCAGCCAGCACCTGGCGAAACTGAAACTCGCCGGTCTGGTCCGCTCCCGCCGCGAGGGCCGCAGGCAGGTCTACTACGTCGACGACCCCGACATCGTGACCGTGGTCCGCGTGATGGTCGGCCAGCTGACCGCCCGTACCGTCCCGGCCGCCCACGGCATCGCCTCACGCCGCTCTTAGTCCCCGTCCGGTACGAAGGACGCCGGACGGAAGTAGGGGGAGAGGCATGTCCGAGGTCCGGGCGTCTGGCGTCGGCGCCTGCTGCCCGCGGTCGTCCTCGCCCTGGCCCTGTACGTCGTCGTACGGCCCCGCGCAGTACGACCCCTCCGTGCGCGCGTGCCCATCAGGCGGCAACCTGACGGCCTTCGCCCGCGCTGTGACGCCGGGCAGTCAGGCCCGGGCGTACCCGGACAAGCTGCACGCGAACTGGACCTGGGCGGGGAGGGCCGTGGGGGAGGGCTGAGATGTGTACGGGGTTGCCGCGTTCCTCCATGAGATGCCTCACCTGTGAAATCCCGCGGGCTCCGTGCTGGCCGGGCCACGGATTTGTTAGATTGCGCAACTACGCAACCTAGGTCGAGCTCGCGCCCGGCCTGCCCGTACACCGTCGCCCACGCCCGGCCGCCCACCCCTCGGCCCGGCCCGACGGGCCCGACCGTTTCGTGGGAGTGGTAGATGAGCGACCGGTGGGACGTCCCGGGCGGTCAGGCCACGCGCAGCCGCACCGACCAGGTGCCCGGACAGCGCGCGGGTGGATCCGGCGGAGCACACCGGCCCGGAGGCCGGGCCGCGGCCCGGGCGGCGACCCGTTCGCAGGGCGGCAGGAGCTCGCGCCGCCGCGCACGCCCGGCGCGTCGCGGCAGGCGGATCCTGAAGATCGCAGGGCTGTGTCTGGCGATCCTGGTGCTGGGCACCGCCGGCGTGGGGTGGTGGTTCTACGAGCACCTCAACGGCAACATCAACAGCGTTGCGCTCGACGGCAAGGGCGGCTCGGAGAAGGCCGACGCCTTCGGCCGCACCCCGATCAACATCCTGGTGATGGGCTCCGACGGCCGCACGAGCAAGGCGGACTGCAAGCTCGGCGGCGGCTGCTCCCGGACCGGTGTGCAGACCGGCAACGGCAACGCGGACGTGCAGATGGTGGTGCACATATCCGCGGACCGCTCCAACGCCACCGTCATGAGCATCCCGCGCGACACCATGGTGAACGTCCCGGCCTGCAAGGACAGCGAGAGCGGCGAGTCCACGCCTGGCTACTTCGGCCAGATCAACAGCGCCCTCCAGTACGGCCCCGCCTGCCAGGTGGCCACCATCCACCAGCTCACCGGCATCCCCATCGACCACTTCGTCAAGCTCGACTTCTCCGGAGTGGTGAAGATGTCCGACGCGGTCGGCGGTGTCTCGGTGTGCGTCAGCGACAACGTGTACGACACCTACTCGCACCTGAAGCTGTCCAAGGGCACCCACACCCTCAAGGGCCAGGCGGCCCTGGAGTTCGTCCGCTCCCGGCACGGATTCGGGGACGGCAGCGATCTCGGTCGTACCGTCTCGCAGCACATCTTCCTCAGCGCGATGATCCGGAAGTTCAAGAGCGCGGGCACCCTCACCGACCCCACCGCGGTCTACGACCTCGCCGACGCCGCCACCAAGGCGCTGACCGTCGACGACGGCCTCGGCAGCGTCAAGAAGCTGATCTCGCTCGCGGACGACGTGAACAAGGTCCCCACCAAGCGGATGACCTTCACGACGATGCAGACCGCCCCCGACCCGACCAACAGCAACCGTGTGGTGGTGGGATCGGGCGCCAAGGACCTGTTCTCCAGCATCGTCGACGACCAGTCCCTGACCACCGGTTCCGGGAAGAAGTCGGCGGCGGCCGGCGCGAAGCCCACGGCCGCGGCGGTGCCGGCCTCCCAGGTCGCTGTGACCGTGGAGAACGGCACCACGATCACCGGCCGGGCCTCCGAGGTGGCGAGCGCGCTCACCCAGCAGGGCTTCAGCTCGGCCACGACCACGGCCAACGCCCCCAGCCCCGCGACGACCACCACGCTCACCTACGGCACCGGTCAGAAAGGGGCGGCGCAGACGGCCGCCAAGGCGCTCGGGCTGTCCGCCTCCCATCTCGAACAGGGCTCGGGCACCGGCCTGACCCTGGTGATCGGCGCGGACTGGACGAGCGGCAGCACCTACCCGGGCGGCGCTTCCTCCCACGCGCCCGCCGACACCAAGGCCGCGGTCTCCAACGCCCACGCCCAGACCGCCGACCAGGCCAAGACCTGCGCCAAGGTCAGCCCCTACCGGACGGTGGAGCTCAACGGGGTCCCCATGACACCGGCGCAGGCCTACGCGGCGGCGACCGGCAAGAAGGACTCCGACGAGTGACACCGGATCGAGGCCGGGGGTTGTACAGTTGCGCAAGCTGGCAACAATGAGCGTTGAGAAGGGACGTACGGAATGCTCCGCAACGGACTGGAACCCTGGCACCTGTTGGTCGTCGTGATCCTCTTCCTTCTGCTGTTCGGGTCCAAGAAGCTGCCGGACGCCGCACGCGGGCTGGGCAAGTCGATGCGCATCCTCAAGAGCGAGGCCAAGGCGATGAAGGAGGACGGCACCACGCAGTCCACCGCCGCCCCGGCCGAGGGTGCGGCCCCTGCCGAGTCCACGCAGCACGTCATCCAGTCCGCGTCCGGTGAGACCGCCACGGCCCACCGCACGGCGGAGGGCACCCCGGCTCACTGACGCCAGGAGGGCCGGCGTCCCGGCCCAGGGGGCGGCGAAGGCTGTCGGTGACGACAACTATGCTCCCGTCCATGAGTGAGGCAGGCGAAGGCCCCGGCAGACGAGTCGTCGACGGGCGCTTCGAGTTGGAGGCCCGCCTCGGCGGCGGCGGGATGGGCACGGTCTGGCGGGCCAGGGATCTGGCTCTGCACCGGATGGTCGCGGTCAAGGAGGTCCGTCCGCCGGACCCGGACCTCGCCGAGTACGACCCGGACGGTGCGCGCACCCTGCGGGAGCGGGTGCTGCGCGAGGCGCGGGCCCTCGCCCGGATCGACCATCCGAACGTCGTGACCATCCATCACATCGTCGACGGCGGCGAGGGCACCTACCCCTGGATCGTCATGGAACTGGTCACCGGCGGCTCGCTGGCCGACCGGCTGGCCCAGGGACCGATGCCGCCCGCCGAGGCGGCCCGGATCGGCCGGGGAGTGCTGGCCGCGCTCATCGCCGCGCACGAGGCCGACATCCAGCACCGGGACGTCAAGCCGGCCAACGTCCTGCTGCGACCCGACGGCCGCCCCCTCCTCACCGACTTCGGCATCGCCGCGATCCGCGAGACGACCAGCCTCACCGTGACCGGCTCCATCATCGGTACCCCCGACTTCATGGCGCCCGAGCGGATCTCGGGTCACGAGGGCGGTTCCGCCTCCGACCTGTGGTCGCTGGCGATGATGCTGTACGCCGCCGTGGAGGGCCACCACCCGCTGCGCCGGGCCAACACCCTGGCCACCCTCGCCGCCGTCCTCAACGACGACGTGCCGAAACCTGTCCGGGCCGGGGCCCTGGGTGACGTACTGATGAGCGTGCTCGTCCGCGATCCGGCGGCGCGGCCGTCGTCCGCCGAACTGGACCGGATGCTGGCCGGGATCGAGTCGGGGCAGAGCGTCCCGGCGACCGCCTGGCACCAGCCCGCCCCCTACCTGCCGAACCAGCAGATCGGCCCCCACACGCCTGCCCCGACGTACACAGGCCCGGGGGCCTTCGCCGCCCCGACGACCCCCTACGGCGGTGCCGCCCCCGGGAGTTCGACCGTCCCCACCGGGTTCGGGCCGCCGCCGGTCCACCCCGGGCCCGGCCCGGTCATGCCCCAGCCGCTGACCTCACCCGTGCGGGTGGGCCGTGGGAGCCGCCCCGCACTGAGGGTGGTGCTCGGTGTCGCGGGGACGTCGCTCGCCGGTGCGTTGGTCCTGATGTGGTGGCTGCTGCCGTTGGGGAACGACTCCGGCGGCTCGGGCGCCTCGGCGGACCCCGGAACCTCGGCCGTCGTCTCGGCGCGGGAATCGGCCGGCTCCCCGACCGCCGCCCCCGCCGGTCGGCAGTCCAGGGGCTCGGCCGGCACCAGCCTGCTCACTCCGGACGGCATCCGCACCGCCGTCGCGGCGATCGAGAAGGAGACCGGCAGGGACCGGTTCGGTGACTTCACCGCCTACGACGACTTCGTGTCCGTCGAGGTCATGGTCAAGGGCAGCGACAGCAAGTACGACACCTACACCTACCGTGCGGGGCGGGGCGTGGAGAAGGGCATCATCAAGGGCAGCCTCGCCGGCGGCAACCAGCCCTTCCGGCTCGACGGCTTCGACTGGGACAAGGTGCCCGTGCTGCTCGCGGAGGCGCGCAAGAAGCTCAACGTCGACAACCCCAACAGCAGTTACGTGGTGGTGAGACCGCCCAACGACACCTTCGACACCCCGCTCGGCATGGCCGTCTACCTCAGCAACGAGTACAGCCAGGCCGGTTATCTGGAGGCGACCCCCAAGGGCAAGGTGACCCGGGTCATGCCTGCGGAGGACTGACGGGCGAGATCTGCGGCTGCGGCTCGGGCGACTTCACGGCGTCCCCGTCCCCGTCCGCGCCGCCTCCGTCCCTGCCGTCTCCGTCCCCGCCGCCGGTCAGCCGCAGTGCCGCGCACGCCGCCGTGCCCGCGAGGACGCCGAAGGTCAGAGCCGCGGGCACGTTCGAGCCGAGACCCGAGAACAGGTGCACCGGGCCCCACACGGTGACGGTGTCGTCGGCCACCGTGCGCAGGAGCTCGCTCGCCAGCAGCCCGAGCAGGATGGCGCACACCGCCCCGACCGCCATCGCCGGGACCGTGATCCGGGTGAGCAGGCCGGGCAGCAGTCGCAGCGACCACCACACCACGGCCAGGGTCAGCAGATCCGCGGCCCTGTAGAGCAGCCAGTCGCCGAGCGGGGCGGTCGACGGGCCCGCCCAGCTGCCCAGCAGCAGCCACTCGCGCAGCAGATCGCCGGGCTCGGACAGCAGCCCCCGGCCGCTGAACGAGGTCTGGATCCAGCCCGCGACCGACACGTACGAAAGGACCACCAGCGACAGCGCGACCATCGCGGTCCCCACGCTCGCTGCGAGACGCGCGGCGCGCGGCGGTACGGCCCGCCGGGGCAGCGGAGCCTCGCCCTTGACCGTGACGCGCGCCACGAGCACCGTGAGCCCAGCGGTCAACAGCCCCGCGAACACCGCGACCGGCCCGCTCGACGAGATCACCGAGGCCAGCTGGGGCAGGATCCGGAAGCTGCCGTGCTCCCGGGAGGCGAGCAGCCAGGGCGCGGAGAGTGTCACGGCGAGCGTGCAGGCCACCGGGCCCCAGGCCCACAGCGCGAGCAGGAGGGCCGGTGTACGGCGCCGCGTCGGCGGCAGCCCGCGGATCAGCAGCAGCGCACCGGCCGTGAACACCCCGAAGAGCGCCACGAACCGGATCTGCATCGCGGTCCTGTACAGGTCGGCGTACCGGGTGGCGCCGACCGCGCCGGGGTCCACGGACGCCGTCGAGGCCCCGTACGACCAGGGTGCCAGCCAGCTCCGCAGCTCGTTGACGGAGTCGATGCCCAACACTCCGGTGCTGCCGCGCAGTTGGAGCGCCTCGGCGCTCGCGCCCGCCCACCACATCAGCAGCGTGATGAGCAGTCCTCCGAACACCGCCGGTATCACCGCACGTCGATAGGTCATGTGTCTTCCCCCGCCTCGGCCCCTGGTCATGGGCGCTTCGATCAGCCGAAGGGTAGGCCAAGCGGACCTTCGGCCGAACCGCAGGGTCGGCTCACCGCTCCCTTTGTCGACAACCCTGAACGCGGTGCGTCGGGCGGTTCGACAGCGGCCCTCACCTCGCCGGCCGATGAAGACCGCGGTTCGGGGTACGGGCATGGTCGCCGGGCGCCCACACCGGAACGGACCCCGGCCACCGCCGTCCAGAAGGAGCCCTCATGCGGTACCGCACACTCGGCAGCTCGGACCTTGAGGTCTCGGAGATCTCCCTCGGCTCGTGGCTCACCTACTCCGGCGGCGTCGAGGCCGACGCGACCCGCGCCTGCACCGAAGCGGCCTTCGAGGCGGGCATCAACTTCTTCGACACGGCCAACGCGTACGGCAGGGGAGCGGCGGAGACCGCCTGGGGCGAGATCCTCTCGGCCCACCCGCGTGACTCCTACGTCCTGGCCACCAAGGTCTACTTCCCGATGTCGGACGACCCGGCCGACCGGGGTCTTTCCGCACAGCAGATCGCGAAGCAGATCGACGCCTCCCTCACCCGCCTCAGGACCGACCACGTCGACCTTTACCAGGCACACCGCTTCGACACCACCGTGCCGATCGAGGACACCGTCGAGGCCTTCCAGAAGGTCGTCGCTCAGGGCAAGGCCCGCTACATCGGCTTCAGCGAGTGGACCCCCGAGCAGATCCAGGCGGCGATCGACCTCGCGGGGCCCGACCTGTTCGTCTCCTCGCAACCGCAGTACTCCCTGCTGTGGCAGGCGCCCGAGGCCGAGGTGTTCGACCTCTGCGCCGCGCACGACATCTCCCAGATCGTGTGGTCCCCGCTCGCCCAGGGTGTCCTCACCGGCAAGTACAAGCCCGGGCAGCCGGTGCCGGAGGGCAGTCGCTTCGCCTCCGCGGACATGGCGGTCTCCCAGGACCTCGTCTACAGCGAAGCCACCCTCGCAGCGGTCCAGCGCCTCGTCCCGATCGCCGAGGAGGCGGGCCTCGATCTGCCGACCCTGGCCCTCGCCTGGGTCCTGCGCCGCAGGGAACTCGCCTCCGCGATCACCGGTGCCTCCCGCCCGGAACAGGTTCACGCGAACGCGGCGGCGTCGGGGATCGAACTGACCGAGGACGTCCTCACCGCCGTCGACCGGGCCCTCGGCGACACCCCGATCACCGAACCGACCCTCGCTCCGGGGGCGGAGGCGGGCGTCAAACACCGGTGAGCGGGGTCGTGCGCACCAAGCGGGTGAGAAGCCACGCCCGCGGTGCTGCCGACTCGACGGCGCCAGGGCCCGGACAAGCGCCCACGGTGCAGGAACCGACGCAGCGCCGAAAGTCCCCCGCGCGAGCGCGATGAGTTCGGGCCGGAGCCGCAGTCTGTCCCGGTGACCGGTCCCCGGTGCTGTACGCCGCGCCCTGCCCGCGGCCGCCGTACTCACCCGTGCACCGCGCCCCGACCCACGGAGGACTTATGACGACCACCCCGGACGACTTCGCGCCCCGGACCCCCACCCGCCCCGGCCGTCCGCCCGTGACCGACCTGGCCACCTGGCAGCGCGCCCGCGACGAACTGCTGGTCCGCGAGAAGGCCCACACGCGCGAGGGCGACGCCATCGCCGCGGCCCGCCGGAGACTGCCGATGGTGGAGTTCGACGGCGCGGTCGAGGTCGCCGGGCCCGACGGACCCGTGCCGTTCCTGGACCTGTTCGAGGGCCGCGACGAGCTCGTGGTCTACAAGCACATGTGGTACGACGGCGCGCCGCACCAGGGCCAGTGCGAGGGCTGCACCACGACGGCGTGGCATCTCAAGGACGCCGTCTACCTCAACGCCCGCGGTGTCTCCTTCGCCGTCCTGACCTCGGGACCGGCGGACGAGGTGGCCGCGTACGTCGCGTTCATGGGCTACACGCAGCCCTGGTACTCGGTGCGTGACGTGGCTCCGCCGGTCGGCGGCGACATGGGCCACCTCACCTGTTACCTCCGCGACGGCGACCGCACGTTCCTCACCTACTCCACGACGGGCCGGGGCAACGAGCGGGTCAACGGATCCATGGGCCTGCTGGACATGACGCCCTACGGTCGCGGCGAGGCGTGGGAGGACAAGCCGGAGGACTGGCCCGAGGGCCTCGCCGCGTGCTGGAGCTGGCGCTCGGACGCGGACGGGACACCCACCTGGGGCCCCACCAGCCGTCCCGTACCTCAGTGGACCCGCCCCGGCGCCGCCCCCGTGCACACCCTCGGCCGCCGGGGCCACCACCACTGAGGCCGTGAGGCGAGGCCGGCAGGGAAGGCATGTGCTCGCGGGGAGGCCGACAGCGAAGCCGCGTGCTCGCACCCCGCGCTTGACCCTCGACCTTGTGCAGGGCCCAGAGTTCCGGGTGTGGAGAACGACATGCGCAGCATCGGCGAGACGGCCCGGGACAGCGGACTGGGGGTGAGCGCCCTGCGGTTCTACGACCGGGCCGGCGTGCTGGTGCCGGCCTGGGTCGATCCGGTCAGCGGATACCGCTGGTACGAGCCGGGCCAGGTGGAGGAGGCCCGGCTGCTGGGCCGTCTGCGCCGGGCCGGGATGCCGCTGGCGGACATCAGGCTGGTGCTGGCCGGCTGGTCCGGCGCGGACGCCGAACTGGTCCGCATGCTGCTGGAGGCACACCTGGGCCGTCTCGAACGGGGACTGTCCGCCGCCCGCGAGGAGTTCTCCGCGCTCCGCGCCGTACTCGATCACCGGGAGAACGCCATGACCTCGCTCCGTACCGCCGCCGTCCGGCTGTCCCTCGCCGCACCCGAACTGGCAGCCGCGCTGGACACCGTCCGGTTCGCGGTGAGCACCGACCGGGACCTGCCGATGCTCGGCGGGATCCTGTTCGACATCGAGGGCGAGAGCCTCCATGTCGTGGCCACCGACCGCTACCGCATGGCGGTCGCGCGGACCGGTGTCGCCGGGCACGAGGGCGGCCGGGTGCAGGTCGTGGTGCCCACCCCGCTCGCCGACGCGATGCGGGCGCTGCTGGACGGCGTGGGGGCGGTCGGGCTGACCGTGGAAGGCGACCGTGTGACGCTGGAGGCCGGGGACCGGCAGGCGGCCGGTCCGCGCCTCGACCACGACTTCCCCGACTACCGCCGTCTGATCCCGCCGACCGCGGGACGCCGCGTACTCGTCGACGCGGCCGCCTTCCGGCAGGCCCTCAAGACCGGCCCGGTGCGCTCCGGCGAGGACGGAGGTCAGCCCCTCAGCGTGCTCGCAGCTCAGGACGACGGCACGGTGACCCTCCATGCCGACGCCGACGGTGACCAGGGCCGGGTGGCGGTCAACCGTGACTTCCTGCTCGACGCCGTGGCCGCTCTGGCCGCCGGATCCGACGACCGACTGGCCCTCGAGCTCGTCACCCCCACGGCCCCGATCACGATCCGCCGCCCCGACGACGAGGAGACCTTCTCGTTGCTGATGCCGGTCCGCCTCGACGACTGACCCTCCGCCGGTGCCGGGCACCGCACCCCCCGGGGGTGCGGGCTCGCGGCCGACGGACGTACCCCGCACCGTGAATCCCGCAGGTGCGGGTAGGGGCCCTCTGTCGAAAAGAGCGGCAGTGGAGAACGTCGGCAACTGGAGCGGGTTCGCCGAGCGGATGGCGGGGATGGCCCGGGATCTCCTGGCGCAGGATTCGGTGGCCGGGACACTCGACCGGATCAGCGCCTCCGCCACGGAACTCGTGGAGGGCTGCACCTCGGCCGGCGTCCTGGTGCTGCACGACCGCAAGGTGGAGACATTCACCGCCACGGACCAGCTGGTCGTCGACAGTGACCGGTTGCAGGAGCAGCTGGCGGAAGGGCCCTGCTACGACGCCGCCCGCACCTCGCAGGGCGAACGGACCTACCGGATCGCCGACCTAGACGCCGAGAGCGAGCAGTGGCCGGTGTTCGCCCCGCGGGCCCGTGCCCTCGGCGTGGGCAGCATGATGGGGTTCCTGCAGGCCGTCGCCACCCGCCATGTGATCGGCGAGCGATGGGCATCCTCATGGGCATCCTCATGGGCATCCTCATGGGCAGCCACCACCTCACCGAGGACCAGGCCTTCGACGTGCTGAAGCGCTATTCGCAGGACAACAACGTCAAACTGCGCGAGGTCGCCCGCCAGGTCTGCGAGAAGGGCACCCTGGACTGACCGGTCGGCATCCGGGGCCGACTCACTGCGGCCTCCCCGGCTCGTGGCTGAACCGGAGAAGCCTGGCCGGGCGGCTCCCATGGGCTCACCGATCATCCGGCCTTCGCTTCAAGTCCCCACCCAGGCGAGAGCTACTCCTGATTGACGACCCGCCGCCCCCTGCCTACCGTCGCCCCAACACATCCGAACAGGCGGATCGACGATGACAGACACCACGGGGCATCCCGACAGCAGATCCACCGCCCGGCAGCTCCAGGTGGAGACGCACGGGCTGGACGTGATCGGCGACGCCGAACGCAAAGGCACCCCCCGCACCCTGTTCTGGCCGTGGTTCGGCGCCAACGTGTCCGTCCTGGGCCTGAGTTACGGCTCCTTCGCGCTCGGTTTCGGGATCTCCTTCTGGCAGGCACTGGCCGCCGGGGTGATCGGGATCGTCTTCTCGTTCCTGCTGTGCGGCTTCGTGGCGGTCGCCGGCAAACGCGGTTCGGCCCCGACGATGGTGCTCAGCCGTGCCGCCTACGGAGTGCGCGGCAACCGGCTGCCGTCGGTCGTCTCCTGGGTGCTCACCGTCGGCTGGGAGACCGTGCTGTGCGCGCTCGCCACCCTGGCCACGGCGACCGTCTTCAGGGAGCTGGGCTGGGGCGGCGGCACCGGGACCCAGGTGCTCGCACTGATCGTGGTCGCGGGGCTCACCGTCGTCGGCGGGGTGATGGGCTTCGACCTGATCATGCGGCTCCAGACCGTGATCACCGTGGTCACGGGCGTGCTGACCGTCGTCTACGTCGGTCTCGTCGCCGACCACATCCACTGGAGCACCGTCAGCGCCCTCCCCGCGGGCTCCGCGCAGGAGTTCATCGGCGCGCTGGTCTTCATGATGACCGGCTTCGGCCTCGGCTGGGTCAACGCCGCCGCCGACTACTCCCGCTATCTGCCCCGCACCTCGTCGAGCCGGGGCGTGATCGGCTGGACCACGTTCGGCGCCTCCGTGGCCCCCCTGCTCCTGCTGGTCTTCGGACTGCTCCTGGCCGGCTCCTCCACCAAGCTCGGCGCCGCCGTCGCCGCCGACCCGATCGGTGCCCTCACCACCCTCCTGCCGACCTGGTTCCTGGTGCCCTTCGCCGTCGTCGCCGTCCTCGGCCTGGTCGGCGGCGCGGTCCTCGACATCTACTCGTCCGGCCTCGCCCTGCTGTCCGCGGGCCTGCGGATCCCACGGCCGCTGGCCGCGCTCGTCGACGGCGTGCTGATGATCGCCGGTTCCGTGTACATCGTGTTCTTCGCCGACGACTTCCTCGGTCAGTTCATGGGCTTCCTCACCACCCTCGGCGTCCCCATCGCCGCCTGGTGCGGGATCATGCTCGCCGACCTCGCGCTGCGCCGCCGCGACTACGACGAGGCCGACCTGTACCGCCCCGGCGGCCGCTACGGCGACGTACCGCCCGTTCCTCTGCTCCTCACCGTCCTCGCCACCGCCCTCGGCTGGGGCCTGGTCACCAACTCGGCCGCCGGCTGGCTGGACTGGCAGGGCTATCTCCTCGACCCCTTCGGCATGGGCGGCAAGTCCGGCGCGTGGGCCTACGCCAACCTGGGCGTGCTGGCCGCGCTCGCGACCGGTTTCCTCGGCACCCTGGCCCTCGGCCGCGGCCGGGTCCGTGCCCAGGAGGAGTCCGTATGACCAGGGGAAACCGGGTGACGGCCGGAAGGCAGGTGACTACGGGAGGCCGTATGACGGGGGAAGCCGTATGACCAAGGGACGGCTCGCCGCCATCGACATGCAGCGTGTCTTCGCCGAGCCCGACAGCCCCTGGGCGGCCCCGCGCTACGCCGAGGCGGCGGCAGGGGTACGACGGCTGCTGCCGGCCTTCGCCGACCGGGTCACCTTCACCCGCTTCGTCGCCCCCGCGGAGCCCACCGGCGCCTGGCGGGCCTACTACGCGCGGTGGTCCTTCGCCCTCCAGCCCGCGGACGCCCCGCTGTGGCGGCTCACCGACGACTTCGCCGACCGGGCACCCCACGTCCTGGACGCCACCACCTTCGGCAAATGGACCTCCGAGCTCGCCGCCCTGGTCGCCCCCGAGGGCCGGCTGGTCCTGACCGGGGTCAGCACCGACTGCTGTGTCCTGTCCACGGCCCTCGCCGCCGCCGACGCCGGAGTCGAGACATGGGTGGTGTCCGACGCGTGCGCCGGCGTGGACGACGACGCGCACCGCAAGTCGCTCGACGTGATGGGGATGTACGGCCCGCTCATCCGGATCGTCACGGTGGACGAAGTCCTCTCGTCCTGAGCTCGCTGATTCCCCGGCCTCTCGTACGCATGCTCTCGGCACGCTCGGGTACGCGAGCAGGACCGCGCCCCGGGCGATCATGTCCGCGGGCGGGCCTGCACGACAGCCGCTACCAGGGGATCTGCCATGGACACACCCGCCAATGACCACACCGCAACACCGGCCCAGCGGGCGCTGGACGCGCTGACGCAGAACACCGAGGACACGACGGCGCTGGACACCCTCGCCACCAGCGAGGTGCTCATCCCGGTGCCGGACGATGCCGCCGACGAGGACACCACCGTGGCGCTGCCCGTCCTGGAGCAGCAGGACGGAGCTCCCGTGGTGCCCGTGTTCACCTCCGAGACGGAGATGGCCGAACTGCTGCCGTTCGTCTCCCGCTACCGCCTGGTGCCGCTCGGTGCGCTCGCCGCGCAGTGGCCCGACGGCGACCTGTCGCTCTCGATCGACGCCAGCTCCACGCATCCGCTCACGCTCACCTCCGAGGGCGTGCGCACGCTGCTGGCGCGACCGCAGGGCTGACCCCACAGGACCCAGGGCCGACCACACGGTGGGGGCCCGGCCACCACATACGACGGAGGGGGAGCGGCCGGGCCCGCAGTAGGTGCGGACCTGCTCCCGCCACCGCACCCCGGCTCCCGCCCGCGGAACAGAGGATGAGCGGCGCCGACTCTGCTCATCCCCGGCGCGCCGTGCGATCGCCGTGTCCCGACCATAGGACCGATCCGAGAGGCCGTCGCTCCGGAATACGAGGCGCGTGTCCGCAAAACGCGGCGGATCGGCGGGCGCGACGGCTCACACGGAGCGCAGGGTCTGCGAGGGCGACTCCCCGAAGCGCTCCCGGTACCGGCGGGCGAAACGTCCCAGATGCACGAACCCCCACGCGTGGGCCACGTCCGTCACGGTCGTCGTCCCCGGCGCCGCCGCCCGCAACTGCCGGTGCACCCGCTGGAGCCGCACCTCGTGGACGTAGGCCATCGGCGACATGCCGACATGCCTGCGAAAAGCTTCCTGGAGGGTGCGCAGGCCGACCTGGCCGATGGCCGCGAGCCGGTTGGCGTCGTACGGCTCGGCAGGCAGTTCCTGCACGGCGTCCATGACCCGCTTCACGGACGCCGGCCGCATCGGCGGGGGAGGGGCCTCCAGGGCCGCGCGGAAGGTGTGGTCCGTGGCGAACAGCATCCCCTCCAGGAGCGTCTGTTCGAGACGGCCACGGATCATGGGACGGCTCAGCAGTCCATGCGCCACGTCCCGCTCCAGCAGGTTCCACATCGCGAGCCGCATCCAGCTCAGCCCCGGCCCGCGGGAGACGTCCAGGTACGGCCCGAAGCGCGGCGGGCGGCTCACCGAGCGGCCCAGGAGCACCTCCAACTGCCGTAGCAGGGCCACCTTGTCGATCTTCACCGTGAGGGCCTGGCAGTCGGCGGACCAGGTGTCGATCCGGATGTCCCGCCCCGGATCGAAGACCAGCGCCCGCCCCTGGGTGGAGAACTCCACCCTGCCGCGCCCCTCCTGGACGCTGAAGCAGCCGCTGAAGGGCACGGCGACGTGGTAGACGCCCGGTTCGCCGAAGCTCATCCGCATCTCGGTGCCGAACCGCACGTCCCCCACGGTGAGCGCGCCGAGCTCCACGACCTCGAGCCGGGTGGCGAACCGCGCGGCCGGTCCGGCGACTTCGAGCCGCAGGTCGTAATAGTGGGCCGCGATCGCGTCGTGCGCCTCCTCCAGGGAGGTCGTCGCGTAGCTGCTGAACTCGGCGGCACGCTCCCCGTCCCCGGCCAAGGCGTCGTCAGCCCCTTCCCCGCTCGGCGTCTGCTGTTCAGCATGGCCCCGGGGGCGAGAACTCATGCCGGGCGGGAGGGGGCCGGGTTTCACAGGGGCCGTCACGGAGGGCGGCCGGTACGGCTTTCGCCGAGCGGGAAGCCCGTCCCTCTCGATCTGCCGCCGTGCCCCGGAACCTAGTCGGCCAGCGTGCGGGCGAGCACCTCGCGTTGCAGGGGGAGTACCTCCGAGTGCAGGTCACGGCCCTTGCGGGTGAGGGAGACCCACACGCCCCGCCGGTCCTCCACGCACACTGACCGCTCCACCAGGCCGTCCTTTTCCAGGCGGCCGATCAGCCGGGACAGCGCGCTCTGGCTCAGGTGCACCCGGCCGACGAGGTTCTGCACCCGGCACTGGTCGCCCTCCCGGGGCGACTCGGTGGCGAGGATGTCGAGCACCTCGAAATCGCTCGCGCCCAGCCCGTGCGGGTGCAGCACGCGGTCGATCTCGCAGATCGTGCGCGCGTGCACCGACAGGATGTCCCGCCACCGCTCCTCAAGACCGGTTCCGGCCGTGTTCAGCGCCATAAGTGAACGGTAACACCGAACGGACCAGTCGTTGAGCGTGCAACTAGTGCATGCGCAAGGAGGTCTCAGGTCTGGGGGTCCTGGGTGATCCCCACCAGGTTGCCGTCCGCGTCCTTGACGAAGGCGATCAGCTTGCCGCCACCGACGTCCTGGACGTCCTGAAGGGTCTCCGCGCCCGCCGCCACCAGCGCCGCGAGCGTGGCCCGGATGTCGTCGACGTGCCAGTAGGGAACCGGCCCGGTCATGCCGCGGGCGTGCCCGTTCGGGTCGAGGCCGACGTCCTGCCCCGCGTCCTTGAAGCCGACGTAGTACGGCTCGTCCGCGTAGGGCTCCACCCCCAGCAGTGCGCTGAACAGCGCCTTCGCGGCGGCGAGGTCCTTGACGGGGTAGATGATCGTCTTGAGGCCTGCGGTCATGGTGTGCTCCTCCGTGAGGTGTTCCCGACGTTTTCCGTCGGTGGTCTCACGCTAGGCCGGGGGAGCGGGGACCGCTTCTCCGATCCTGACCGGTCGGCGGCGCCCCCGCTCCGCCACCGCTGCGGCAGGCGTCACGTCGACTCCCGTCGCACCAGTTCCGTCGGCAGGATCACCGCCGCCGGGTCCTCGCCGCCGAGCTGGGCCAGCAGGACGCGGACCATCTCGGCGCTGATGCGGTCGTAGGGCTGGCGGATCGTGGTGAGGGCGGGGACGGCCTCGGTCGCCGCGACGGAGTCGTCGAAGCCGCCCACCGACACGTCCTCCGGGACCCGGCGGCCCGCGCGGCGCAGTGCGGTCAGGGCACCCAGGGCCATCAGGTCGGAAGCGACGAACACGGCGTCCATGTCCGGCGCCCGGGCCAGCAGGGACTCGGTGGCCGCCTCCCCGCTGCCCCGGCTGTAGTCGCCGGAGATCACGAGCCGCTCGTCGATGCCGATGCCCGCCTCCGCGAGCACCTCCTTGTAACCGGCGAGGCGGTCGACTCCGCCCGGTGAGTCCGGCGGACCCGTCACGATGCCGATACGGCGGCGGCCTCGTGACAGCAGATGGCGCACCATGTCACGGGCGCCGTCCCGGTCGTCCGCGGCCACGTAACTCACCTTGGAGCCGGACCTCATGGGCTTGCCGCACTGCACGACGGGCACGCCCGCCTTGTGCAGCTCCTCGGCCACCGGGTCGGCGGAATGGCTGGTCACCAGGAGCACCCCGTCGAGGTGGCCTGCCGTGATGAACCGCTTGATCCGGCGCCGCTCGTCCTCGGTGCCCGCCAGCATCAGCAGCAGCGGGATGTCGTGCGCGGCGAGCGCCTGGGTGCAGCCGCGCAGCAGGACGTTGAAGTTGGGGTCCTCGAAGAACCGCTCCTGGGGCTCGGTGAGGAGGAAGCCGACCGAGTCGGAGCGTCCGGTGATCAGCGAGCGGGCGTGCCGGTTGACGACGTAACCCGTCTTGCGGATCGCGGAGTTGACCGCCTCCTGCGCGGCGGGGGAGACGTAGTGTCCGCCGTTGAGCACACGCGAGACCGTGCCCCGCGAGACCCCCGCCTCGCGTGCCACGTCGTGGATCGTCGGCGCTTTGCGCCGGCCCCCCGCATTGTTCATGGTCAAGACTCTAAGCCCCGTGCGGACGGCGCGGGGGTCCTGATCGGCGGGACACCTCGGGCAGCGGGCGCCCCGGCTGGGATCGTGCACAGAAAAGTTCAAGGATAGGCACTTGGCAAGGGTTGACCCTGTGCGGTTATCTTGGGCCGCAGGCTTCCAGCGCTGTGTGTGCACGTTCCCAACCAATTGACTCGGGAGAGACCCATGCCGGAGACCACCCCCAGGGGCCTCAGCAGGCTCGCCTTCGGCGGGGACTACAACCCCGAGCAGTGGCCGGAGAGCGTCTGGGACGAGGACGTCCGGCTGATGCGGGAGGCCGGGGTCACCATGGTCAGCGTCGGGATCTTCTCCTGGGCGCTCCTGGAGCCCGAGCCCGGCGTGCACGACTTCGGCTGGCTGGACCGGGTCGTCGACCTGCTCCACGAGAACGGCATCCGCGTCGACCTCGGCACCCCCACGGTCGCCCCGCCCAAGTGGTTCTACCGCGCCCACCCGGACGCGCTGCCGGTCACCGCCGACGGCACCCGTCTCGCCTTCGGCTCACGCGGCGCCATCTGCCACAGCAACAGCGCCTACCGAGCGGCCGCCGCCGCCATCACGACCCGGCTCGCCGAGCGCTACGCCGACCACCCGGGCCTCGCGATGTGGCACGTGCACAACGAGTACGGCGTCCCCGTCTCCGCCTGCTGGTGCGACTCCTGCGCCGCCCACTTCCGCCGCTGGCTGGAGACGAGGTACGGCGGGGTCGACGGGGTCAACGAGGCCTGGGGCACCGCCTTCTGGGGCCAGCACTACACGAGCCTGGAGCAGATCGACCCGCCGCGCACCGCCGCCACCGTCGGCAACCCGGGCCAGGCGCTGGACTACAAGCGGTTCGCCGACGCGACCATGCGCGAGAACTTCTGCGCCGAGCGGGACATCCTGCACCGCCTCTCCCCGGGCGTCCCGGTCACCACCAACTTCATGACCGCGCTCAGCCAGTGCGACTCCGTCGACTACTGGGCGTGGGGCCGCGAGGTCGACATCGTCACCAACGACCACTACCTCATCACCGACGGCCGCCGCACCCACGTCAACCTCGCCATGGCGGCGGACCTCACCCGCTCCGTCGCCGGCGGCGCCCCCTGGATCCTGCTGGAGCACTCCACCTCCGGCGTCAACTGGCAGTCCCGCAACCCCGCCAAGGCGCCCGGCCAGATGGCCCGCAACTCCCTCGCGCACGTGGCCCGCGGCTCCGAGGGCGCCATGTTCTTCCAGTGGCGCCAGTCCAGGCGCGGCGCCGAGAAGTTCCACTCGGCGATGGTCCCGCACGGCGGCACCGACACCCGCGTGTGGCGCGAGGTCGTCGAACTGGGCGCCGCCCTCGACTCGTTGAGCACCGTCCGCGGCACCCGCACGCGGGCCGACGTGGCGGTCCTGTGGGACTGGCACTCCTGGTGGGCGCAGAACCTCGACTGGCGGCCGAGCGTCGACCACGACGCCCGCGAGCGCGCCGACGCCTTCTACGAGGCGCTCTACGACCGCCACCTCACGGTCGACTTCGCCCACCCGGAAGCCGACTTGTCGGCCTATCCCCTTGTCGTCGTACCGGCGTCGTACCTGATGACCAAGGAGGCCGGGCGCAACCTCACGCGGTACGTCGAGAACGGCGGCACCCTCGTCGTGTCGTACTTCTCCGGCATCGTCGACGAGCACGACGCCGTCCACGAGGGTGCCTACCCCGGCGCGCTGCGCGACGTCCTCGGGCTCACCGTCGAGGAGTTCTCGCCCCTGCTCCCGGAGCAGCTGGTCCGGGTCACCGGCCCCGACGGCTCCGAGCTCACCGGGGACGTGTGGACCGAGTTCGTGGTGCCGCGCGGCGCCGAGACCGTGTGGACGTACGCGGACGGCCTGACCGCGGGCCACCCCGCCGTCACCCGGCACCGCCATGGCCGGGGCACCGCCTGGTACGTCTCGACCCGTCCGACCGCCCGGGGTCTCGACGCGCTGCTCGGCTGGGCCGCCGAGGACGCCGGGCTCCCCTCGCGCGCCGACCTGCCCCACGACGTCGAGGTCGTCCGGCGTGACGGTGCGTCCGGTTCCTTCGTCTTCGTGGTCAACCACACGGCGACGGAGGTCAAGGTGCCCGTTGACGGGGCGGGCACCGAGCTGCTGACCGGCGAACGCACCGCGGACCGCCTGGCGGTTCCGGCCGGTGCGGTCCGGGTCGTACACCTCGATGCCTGAGCCCGTCCGGCCACCTACCCCGCCGACTCCCCTCCGCCCGCGAGACCACGAGCCGCGGGCGGAGGGGGCCTCATCCCCCGTCCCGCCCCGGTCAGGGGTCGTACGCGCGTCGAACAGCCCCTTCTCGAAGCGGAGTTCGATATCGGACAAGCTCCGCGACCCCGGGACAAGGCAGCCGCCGCTGCGGGACAGTGGTGGCACGCAGAGGGAGGGGCGGAGGAGACGAGATGCTGAGGACTCCGACCGGCCGGCGGCGCCTGGACATCCTGGAGTGGCTGAAGGACCCGGCCGCGCACTTCCCCGCTCAGCGGCACATCGACCCCGTGGAGGACGGCGTCTCCGCGCACGCCGTCGCGGTCAAACTCGGCGTGTCGCGCTCGGTCGCGGAAACCCATCTCGGCCTCCTCGTGAACACCGGCCTGGTGCGCACCAAGAGAATCCGGTGGCGTACGTACTACCGTCGCGACGAGATGCGCATCGCCGAGGTGGCGCGCATGTTCGAGAAGGGCTGGTAGCGGCCCGCACCGGAAGGGCAGACAGCACATGGACCGTCCCACCGAACTGACCCCACGCCACTACGTCGCCCTCGGCGGCCACGGTCCCGAGGACGTCGTCGCCGACGCCCGGGGCCGGGTCCTGACCGGCGTGGCGGACGGCCGCATCCTGCGCGTCGACGGCCTGACGGAACCCGTCGCACCCCGTGTCGAGGTCGTCGCCGACACCGGCGGCAGGCCGCTCGGCCTCGAACTCCTCCCGGACGGCGCCCTGTTGGTGTGCGACGCCGAACGCGGACTGCTGGGCGTCGACCTCACCGACGGCTCGGTGCGTGTCGTCGCCGACGAGGTGGCGGGGGAGAAGCTGCGGTTCACCAGCAATGTGGTCGCGCTGTCCGACGGCAGCGTGTACTTCACCGTCTCCAGCCGCCGATACCCCCTCGACCAGTGGATCGGCGACATCGTCGAACACACCGGGACCGGGCGGCTGCTGCGTCTGGCTCCCGGTGACGACACCCCCGAAGTCCTCCTGGAGGGGCTCCAGTTCGCCAACGGCCTCGCGGCGAGCGCCGACGAGTCCTTCCTCGTCGTCGCCGAGACCGGCGCCCGGCGCCTCACCCGCTACCGGCTCGACGGGCCCCGTGCGGGCCGCACCGAACCCCTCGCCGAGAACCTGCCCGGCATGCCCGACAACATCTGGCGCGGTGGGCCCGACGGCCCGATCTGGGTCTCCCTCGCCGGACCCCGGGTCCCCCCGCTCGACCTGCTGCACCGCGCCACGCCACCGGTCCGCCGAGCCGCCGCCCGCGTCGCCGTGGGCGCCCCGTACCGGCCCACCGGGTTCGTCGGCGTCCTCGCGCTCGACGACGAGGGCCGCACCGTCCACCACCTCACCCGCCACCGCTCCCGGTTCCGCATGGTCACCAGCGTGTGCGAGGCCTCCGGCCACCTGGTCCTGGGCAGCCTGTGGGAGCGCGGCATCGCGCTGTGCGAGCCGCCCGCCGCGAAGTGACCCCGGCCGGGCCCCGGCGTTACCCTGGTCCTCGGTCGCGATCACCCTCGCGACGCGGCGGTGGGGCCCGCCGTACCCGAACCGCGGCGAAGGTGCCGCCAACGGTCCCTACTTGCGATGGAGCGCGCCCGCACGCCCGGGCACCGGCGAGTAGGAGAGACACCACGATGACAGCCCCGGAAAGCCTCCGCGCCCCCGCGCGGCCCCCACGCCAGTCCCCGTGGCAGGGCCAGGCGCCCGTGGTGGCGGTGGTCGCCCTCGGCGGCGCGCTGGGCGCGACGGCCCGCTACGCCCTCGCGCTGCACTGGCCCGCGCACCCGGGCCAGTTCCCCTGGGCGACCTTCTGGACCAACGTCGTCGGCTGTGCCGTCATCGGCGTCTTCATGGTCGTCATCACCGACGTGTGGGCCGCCCACCGCCTGGTCCGCCCCTTCTTCGGCACCGGCGTCCTCGGCGGCTTCACCACCTTCTCCACCTACGCCGTCGACATCCAGAAGCTCGTCGACCACGGCCGGCCCGTCACGGGCCTGGCCTACCTCGCCGCGACCCTGCTCGCGGCCCTCACGGCGGTGTGGCTCGCGTCCACGGCGGCCCGCCGCGTCCTGAAGCGGAGGCAGCCATGACGAGGCTGACCGGCAGCGCGCTGCGCCTCACCGTCCACATCGGCGAGAACGACACCTGGCACCACAAGCCCCTCTACTCCGAGATCGTGCACCGCGCGCACGCCGCCGGGCTCGCCGGGGCCAGCGTCTTCCGCGGCATCGAGGGCTTCGGCGCGTCCTCCCTGATCCACACCTCCCGGCTGCTGTCCCTCAGCGAGGACCTGCCGGTGGCCGTCGTCATCGTCGACACCGAGACGCGCGTACGGGAGTTCCTGCCGCAGCTCGACGAGCTCGTCACCGAGGGACTGGTGACCTTGGACCCGTGCGAGGTGATCCGGTACGTCGGCCGCGACGACCCCGAGGCGCCGAATCAGGGCAGAACGGGCACGAAGGGTAAGAAGTCGTTGTGAACTGGCTGCTGGTCGTCGTGGGTGCCGTGGTCGGTGCCCCGCTCCGCTACCTCACCGACCGGGCGATCCAGTCGCGGCACGACTCGGTCTTCCCGTGGGGCACCTTCGCCGTCAATGTCACGGGGTGCCTGATCCTGGGCCTGCTCACCGGCGCCGCGGCGGCGGGGGCCGCCGGGTCCCACCCCCAGCTGTTGCTGGGCACCGGCCTGTGCGGGGCGCTGACGACGTACTCGACGTTCTCGTACGAGACCCTGCGTCTGGCCGAGGCCGGGGCGCGCTTCTACGCCGTCGCGAACGTGACCGCGAGCGTCGTGGCAGGTCTGGGGGCGGCCTTCGCGGGCGTCGCGCTCGGGCAGGTGGTGTGGGCGTAGGAGTTCCGTCCTCGCCCGCGTGTAGTAAGACTGTGCCCTCCGCACCTGCCTTCCCCTGAGAAGAACTGGATCCCATGAGCGTCATCAGCGTCGGTCAGGCCGTCGTCCTCGGAGCCGTCGAGGGAGTGACCGAGTTCCTCCCCGTCTCCTCCACCGGCCATCTGAAGATCGTCGAGGGGTTGATGAACATCCCCGTCGACGACGACGCCGTGGTCGGGTTCTCGGCCGTCATCCAGGTGGGCGCGATCGCCGCCGTGCTCGTCTACTTCTTCAAGGACATCGTGCGGATCGTCTCCGCGTGGGGGAGGGGCCTGGTCCACAAGGAGGAGCGCTACCACCACGACTACAAGTTCGCGTGGTGGGTGATCGCCGCGACCGTCCCGATCGTCGTCGTCGGTCTCGCCGCCAAGCCGCTCATCGAGGGGCCGCTCGCCTCGCTGTGGGTGGTCGCGGGCTCGCTGATCGTCGGCAGCGGGGTGATGTGGGCGGCGGACCAGATGGGCCGGCACAAGCGGGGCGAGGACGACACCTCCTTCAAGGACGCCATGCTGGTCGGCAGCTCGCAGATCCTCGCCCTGCTGTTCCCCGGCTTCTCCCGCTCGGGCGCCACCATGTCCACGGCCCTCATCCTCGACCTGGACCGCGTCGCCGCGACCCGCCTCTCCTTCTTCCTCGGCATCCCCGCCCTCACCGGCGCCGGCATCTACGAGCTCAAGGACGCCCTGGGCGCGGGCGTGGGCGCGGCACCGCTCGCCGTCGGCACCGCGGTCTCCTTCGTCGTCGCCTACGCCTCCATCGCCTGGCTGCTGAAGTTCGTGGCGAAGCACTCCTTCAACGCCTTCGTGATCTACCGCCTCGTCGTCGGCGTCCTCCTCTTCGGCCTGCTGGCCACGGGGACGCTGTCGGGCTGAACCGGGACGGGGGGCGGGGGTCGCGCTCGGCAGGGCACGGCTGGAGCGGCCGGCCGGGCCTTCGCCTTGGCTCCGGCGATTCACGCGGCTTCTGCCCGCTTGACCCCTGCACCCCCACCCGCGTCGGCGTAGTGCCGCCCGGTGCCGCCCGGTACCGCCCGCCTGCCGGTGCTGCCGCCCGACGCCGCGAGGTGCTCGCACCCCAGGGCGCCCCGGACTCTTGACAGCACCCTCTGGTCGCCCGGAGTATCTCTCCCGTGAACCTGTCAGACAGCCGGACAGCCAGTCAGCCCCCTCGGCGCATCAGTGCCATGGAGGCCGTCCTGGCACACCTGCGTGGCGCCATCGAGCGCGGGGAGTACGCCATCGGCGACAAGCTCCCCTCCGAGGCGGAGCTCTGCCGGACCCTGGAGATCAGTCGGCCCGTGCTGCGCGAGGCCCTCAGGGCCCTTCAGACCATGGGGCTGACCGTCTCCAAGACCGGCAAGGGCACCTTCGTCGTCGCCGACGCGGTGGAGGACCCCACCTTCGGCGACTACGCGGCCAGCGACCTTCTGGAGGTCCGCCGGCACGTCGAGATCCCGGTCGCCGGGTACGCGGCCAACCGCCGCACCCCGGAGAACCTCGACCACCTGGCCCACCTCCTGGACCGGATGGAGCGGGAGACCGACACCACCGCGTGGGTCGCGATGGACACCCTCTTCCATCTCGCCGTGGCCGAGGCCGCCCAGAACCCGGTCTTCCGCCGGGTCATCGAGGAGATCCGCGACGCACTGGCGCGTCAGTCGGCGTTCCTCAACGAACTGGGCGGCCGCCGCGAGCAGTCCAACCGCGAGCACCGCGCGATCGTCGAGGCGCTGATCGACGGTTCCGAGCACGACGCGGTCGAGGCGATGTCCCATCACCTCGACCGCGTCGAGACCACCCTCACCGACATCGTGCGTTCCCCGCGCACGGATGCGGACCCCTCCAAGGAAAGCGAAGCCCAGGCGTGAGCGAGCAGAGCCTGCACGACGATGTGCGGAAACGTTCCAGCCATGTCGACGCCGGAGACGAGGGCTACAGCAAGTCGCTGAAGTCCCGGCACGTCAACATGATCGCCATCGGTGGCGCGATCGGCACCGGCCTCTTCCTCGGCGCCGGCGGCCGCCTCGCCGACGCCGGCCCCTCCCTGTTCATCGCCTACGCGGTCTGCGGCGTCTTCGCCTTCCTGGTCGTCCGCGCGCTCGGCGAACTCGTCCTCTACCGGCCCTCCTCCGGCGCCTTCGTGTCCTACGCCCGGGAGTTCCTCGGCGAGAAGGGCGCGTACGTCGCAGGCTGGATGTACTTCCTGAACTGGGCCACCACCGGCATCGCCGACATCACCGCGGTCGCCCTCTACACCCACTACTGGGGCATGTTCGCCGACATCCCGCAATGGGTGCTCGCGCTCATCGCCCTCGCCGTCGTCCTCACGGTGAACCTCATCTCCGTGAAGATGTTCGGCGAACTGGAGTTCTGGTTCGCCATCATCAAGGTGGGCGCGCTCGTGGCGTTCATGCTGATCGGCATCTTCCTGCTGGCCACCCAGCACCCCATCGACGGCCACCACCCCGGCCCGGCGCTGATCACCGACAACGGCGGCGTCTTCCCCAACGGCATGCTGCCGATGTTGCTGATCATCCAGGGCGTCGTCTTCGCCTACGCCTCCGTCGAACTGGTCGGCGTCGCCGCGGGCGAGACCGAGAACCCCGAGAAGATCATGCCCAAGGCGATCAACTCGATCATGTGGCGCGTCGGCCTCTTCTACGTCGGCTCGGTCGTCCTGCTCTCGATGCTGCTGCCCTGGAACAAGTACACGGCCGGCCAGAGCCCCTTCGTGACCGTCCTGTCCAACATCGGCATCCCGGCGGCCGGCGGCGTGATGAACCTCGTCGTCCTCACCGCGGCCATGTCCTCCCTCAACTCCGGCCTGTACTCCACCGGCCGCATCCTGCGCTCCATGGCGATGTCCGGCTCCGCCCCGAAGTTCACCGCGGTGATGAGCCGCAACCAGGTCCCCTACGGCGGCATCCTGCTCACCAGCGGCATCTGCGTCCTCGGTGTCGGCCTCAACTACGTCGTCCCCTCCGACGCGTTCGAGATCGTGCTGAACTTCGCCGCCATCGGCATCCTCGCCACCTGGGGCATGATCATGGTCTGTCACCTGCTCTTCTGGCAGAAGACGGAGAAGGGCGACCTGACCCGTCCCGGCTACCGACTGCCGGGATCCCCCTGGACCGAACTCGTGACGCTGGCCTTCCTCGCCTCCGTCCTGGTCCTCATGTACGCCGACGGCGGCGCGGGCCGCACCACCGTGCTGTGTCTCCCGCTGATCGTCGCGGCCCTGGTCGCCGGCTGGTTCGCGGTCCGTGGCCGGGTCGCCCGGGCGGCCGCCGCAAACGAATCCACCGGCGTCGACGGGTGAGTGCCCGCGTGGACGCCGGGGCCGACCCCGCCGGCGTCCACGCGGCATGCTCGCGCGCGACCGAGACTCCACATCCACCGGCGCCGACACGCCACCCGCGTGGCGCCTCCCGAGAAACAGGCAGTGATGTTCAGCAGTTCCGTCGCGGACGCACCCCTTGTCCGTGAGCCCCTCCACGCTCCCGTCGCCCACCTCATCCGCGGTGGCCTGGTCGAGGGCATCCACTACGGATCCGTCGTCATCCTCGGCCGGGACGGGGAGGTCCGCTTCCAGCTCGGTGACATCGAGGCCGCGTTCTACCCGCGCTCGGCGCTCAAGCCGGTCCAGGCCGTCGCCATGGTCCGGGCCGGGCTGCCCCTCGACGGCGAGCTCCTGTCGCTGACCGCCGCCAGCCACTCCGGCGAGGAACGCCACCTCGACGGGGCACGCCGCATCCTGGAACTGGCGGGGATCACCGAGGACGCCCTGCGCAACGTCCCGGACATGCCGTTCGGTCCGGCGGTGCGGGACGAGTGGATCCGGGACGGACGCGGACCGTCCCGGCTCGCGCAGAACTGCTCCGGGAAGCACGCGGCGATGCTGTACACCTGCGTGCTCAACGACTGGCCCCTGGACGGGTACCTCGACCCCGCGCACCCGCTCCAGCAGGCGATCGCCGAGATCGTGGAGGACCTGACCGGGCAGCGGATCGCGCGCGTGACGGTCGACGGCTGCGGTGCGCCGCTGTTCTCCGTCTCCCTGCACGGCCTCGCGAGGGCCGCCGCCCGGATCACCTCCGCGGCTCCCGGTACGCCCGAGGCGCGGGTCGCCGACGCGATGCGTGCGCATCCGGAGATGGCGTCCGGGGCGGGGCGCGATGTGGCCGCGCTGATGAAGGCGGTGCCGGGGCTGCTGGCCAAGGACGGGTTCGAGGGGGTCGAGGTCGCGGCCCTTCCCGACGGGCGGGCCGTCGCCGTCAAGATCTCCGACGGGGCGAACCGGGCGCGGATTCCGGTGGCTGCGGCGGCGCTTGCCCGTTCCGGGGTTCCGGCGGATCTGCTCACGGAGTTTCAGGGGGAGGCGTTGCTCGGGGGCGGCCGTGAGGTCGGGTCTGTGCGGCCCGTTCGTTCGCTGGACCCCGTTTGCGTGTCTGCCTGCGCCTGAGAGCTCGAGTCAGCAGGTCGTCGGGCGGGTGCGGGTTGGTTGTGGCTGGTCGCGCAGTTCCCCGCGCCCCCAAGAAGAATCTCACCTGAACCATCCTGGAAGAAGGCCCCATCCTCATGACCGCCCTCATCAGCCGCCGCGAGCACGACCTGTTGGGTGATCGGGACGTTCCCGCCGACGCCTACTGGGGTGTGCACACTCTGCGGGCCACCGAGAACTTTCCCATCACCGGCACCCCGATCTCCGCCTACCCGCATCTGATCGACGCCCTCGCCGCCGTCAAGGAGGCCGCCGCGCTCGCCAACGAGGAGCTGGGGCTGCTGGAGTCCCGCAAGGCGGCCGCGATCGTCGAGGCCTGCCGGGAGATCCGGGACGGGAAGCTGCACGACCAGTTCGTGGTGGACGTGATCCAGGGGGGCGCCGGTACCTCCACCAACATGAACGCCAACGAGGTCATCGCGAACCGGGCGCTGGAGCTGCTGGGGCACGAGAAGGGGCAGTACTCGTTCCTGCACCCCAACGAGGACGTCAACCTGGGGCAGTCGACCAACGACGTCTACCCGACCGCCGTCAAGGCAGCGACGGTCTTCGCGGTGCATGGGCTGCTCAAGGCGATGGCCGTACTCCAGGACTCCTTCGCCCGTAAGGCCGTCGAGTTCCGTGATGTGCTCAAGATGGGCCGTACGCAGTTGCAGGACGCGGTGCCCATGACGCTCGGTCAGGAGTTCTCGGCCTATGCGGTCATGCTGGACGAGGACCGCAGCCGTCTTGACGAGGCCGTCGAGTTGATCCATGAGATCAACCTGGGCGCCACGGCCATCGGGACAGGACTCAATGCTCCCGTCGGGTACGCCGAGTCGGCCCGCCGTCACCTCGCCAAGATCACCGGGCTCCCGCTGGTCACCGCCGCCAACCTGGTCGAGGCGACCCAGGACTGCGGGGCGTTCGTCCAGATGTCCGGCGTACTGAAGCGCATCGCGGTCAAGCTGAGCAAGAGCTGCAACGACCTGCGGCTGCTGTCGTCGGGTCCGCGGGCCGGTCTCGGCGAGATCAACCTGCCGCCCGTGCAGGCCGGTTCGTCGATCATGCCGGGCAAGGTCAACCCGGTGATCCCCGAGGTCGTCAACCAGGTCGCCTTCGAGGTCATCGGGAACGATGTCGCCATCACCATGGCCGCGGAGGCCGGACAGCTCCAGCTGAACGCCTTCGAGCCGATCATCCTGCACTCCCTGTCCGAGTCGATCACCCACCTGCGCGCCGCCTGCCTGACGCTCGCCGAGCGCTGCGTGGACGGCATCACCGCCAACACCGAGGTGCTGCGCCGGACCGTCGAGAACTCCATCGGCCTGGTCACCGCCCTCAACCCGCACATCGGCTACACGGCCGCCACCGACATCGCCAAGGAGGCCCTCGCCACGGGCCGCGGGGTGGCCGAACTCGTCCTGGAGAAGGGTCTGTTGCCCGCCGAGACCCTCGCCGAGCTGCTGCGCCCCGAGGTGCTCGCCGGCAGCGGCACGCCCGTGGCCTGACGACCCTCACCTGCCGCGATGCGCCCCACGACCGGCCCGGAGGCACAATAGTGATCATGACAACGACGTCGTCGCTGACCTTCCAGCCGGTCCTGGAGCGCATCGCCGAGGAGATCGCCCGAACCCCGGGCCGCGGCCGCGCCGCCGACTACATCCCGGCGCTTGCCGCCTGTGACCCGCGCAGCTTCGGCATGGCCGTGGCCGAGCTGGACGGCACGGTGTACGGGGTCGGGGACTGGCGCGAGCCGTTCTCCACGCAGTCCATCACCAAGGTGTTCACCCTCGCCCTCGACCTGGCCCGCGAGGGAGACGAACTCTGGGAGCACGTGGGCCGCGAGCCCTCCGGCAACCCCTTCAACTCCCTGGTCCAGCTGGAGTACGAGAACGGCATCCCGCGCAACCCGTTCATCAACGCGGGCGCCCTCGTCGTCACCGACCGCCTGCACAGCCGTACCGCGGACGCGGCCGGCGAACTCCTGTCCTTCCTGCGCGAGGAGAGCGGCAATCCGGACCTGGACTTCGACGAGGAGGTCGCCGCGTCCGAGGCGGCGCACGGCGACCGCAACGCGGCCCTGGCCCACTTCATGGCCGCGTACGGCAACATCGACAACGACATCCCCGCCCTGCTCGACCAGTACTTCCGCCAGTGCTCGGTCCGGGCGTCCTGCGCCGACCTGGCCCTCGCCACCGGCTTCCTGGCCCGCCACGGCATCCGGGCCGACGGCACCCGCCTCCTCACCCGCAGCCAGGCCAAGCAGATCAACGCCATCATGCTGACCTGCGGCACGTACGACGCGGCGGGCGACTTCGCCTACCGGGTGGGCCTGCCCGGCAAGAGCGGCGTGGGCGGTGGCATCATCGCGGTGGTACCGGGCCGCTGCACCCTGTGCGTGTGGAGCCCGGGCCTGGACGAACGCGGCAACTCGGTGGCGGGCGTCGCGGCCCTGGACAGGTTCACGACCCTGACGGGCCTGTCGGTGTTCTGAGCGCGCCACGGTCCTGGAGCGGTCTGTCGGTGTTCTGAGCGCGCCACGGTCCAAGAGCGCCGCCCCCGGGGTGCGAGCGACCGGCCCGTACCGGTCACACTCCGGTCGCCACCCTGTCGCCTCCCCGCCACCCCCGACTGTCATGCTGCCGACGTGTTGGCCAACATCCCCGTCGATCTCCGCCGCTGCCAGGTCCTCGGTCTGGTCGGCACCGCGTTTCTCGCCGCAGGGGGTGAGACCGCGGGCGCCCTGCCCGTGCGCGAGCTCCTCGCCCCGGCCTCGCCGCAGGCCGCGCTGGGACTGGTGGGCGTCTACTTCGGCGTCGTGCTCCTGATAGCGGCCTGGCTGCTGCTCGGCCGTCTGGTGCGCGACCCCTCGACCCGGCCCGGCACCCGTGAGCTCATGGTCGTCCTCGTCGTCTGGTCGGCCCCGCTGCTGCTCGCCCCGCCCCTGTTCAGCAGGGACGTCTACAGCTACCTCGCCCAGGGCGCCATGGCCGACGCCCACATGGACGTCTACACCCACGGCCCGGCTCTTCTCGGCGGCCCCCTCGCCGACGAGGTCGCCCCCATGTGGCGCGACACGGCCGCCCCTTACGGGCCCGTGTTCCTCGGTCTGGCCTCCGCCCTCGCGAAGGCGTCCCGGGGCGAACTCCCCGCCGGTCTGTTCGGGATGCGGCTCGTCGCCCTGCTCGGCGTGGCCCTCATGGCGGCCGCCCTGCCCCGGCTCGCCCGGCACAGCGGCGCCGATCCGGCCGCCGCGCTCTGGCTCGGCGCCCTCAACCCGCTCGTCCTGCTCCACCTGGTCGCGGGCGCCCACAACGACGCCGTGATGCTGGGACTGCTCGGCCTCGGACTGGTCGCCGCACTGGGGAGATGGCCCGTCCTGGGGGCCGTCCTCGTGACGCTGGCCGCGCTGGTGAAGGCGCCCGCCGTGCTCGGGCTCGCGGCGATCGTCGTGCTGCGCATCCGGGCCGGCGACCGTCCGGCGAGAGCCGTCCTGACCGCCGCCGCGTCGGCCGCCGCGACCACGGTCGCCGCGACGGCCGTGGCGGGCACCGGCTACGGCTGGATAGGCGCCCTCAACACCCCGGTGTCGTCCGGCAACTGGGCCCTGACCAGCCTCCTCGGCCGCGCCACCGCGGCCCTGCTGAATCGGTACGGCAGCGACCTGGCCCCGCTGGCCGTCCCCGCCTGGCACGCCCTCGGCGTGGTCCTCGCCGTCGCTCTCATCGCCTGGACATGGCTGCGCCTTCGCCCACGACCCCTCTACGCCCTCGGCCTCAGCCTCGCCACCGTCGCCGCCCTCGGCCCGGCGATCCGCCCCTGGTACGCCCTGTGGGGCCTGTTCCTGATAGCGGCCGCCGCGCCCAGCGCCTCCGTACGGCACCGCGTGGCCGCCCTGACGGGGGTCCTCGCCCTCGCGACCCTGCCCAGCGGCGGCCCCGCCGACGGCGGCCAACTGGTCCTCGCAGTCTCGGGCGGAGTACTCGCCCTGGTCGTGCTCGGCCAGGCCCACCAGACCGCGCGGGCCGCCCCGGGACTGGCCCACCGGACCGGCCGGCCCGCGACGAGGCAGGCCCACCGGACCGCGCCGACGGGACACACGGCATGAGGGCGCCGGGCACCGACCGCGGCCGACTGCTCCTGGTCCTGACCGTGGCCGCCGCCGTCACCGCGTTCACGGCGACCGTGCCGCTGCTGCGCGACTGGTTCGACCTGCGCGTCTACCACGGAGCCGTCGACAGCTGGCTCCACCACGGCGGACGGCTCTACGACTACCGGGTCCCGGGAACGCCGTACGGCTTCACCTACCCGCCGTTCGCGGCCGTCGCCATGGTGCCCATGGCCCTGCTCGGCCTGCGCACGGCCATCGCCGTCGGCCTGCTGCTCAACCTGGCCGCGCTGGCCCTGGTCGTACGCCTGCTCACCGGCCGCGCATGGCGGCGCTTCGGGTGGTACGGCTGCACCCTGGGCGCCTGCGCGCTCGCGCTGTTCGAACCGCTGCGCGACACCTTCAGCTTCGGCCAGGTGAATCTGCTGCTGCTGGCCCTCGTCCTCGTCGACGCCTGCCTGCTCGCGACCGGCCGGGGACGCCTGGCCGGCGTCGGGATCGGTCTGGCCGCCGCCGTGAAGCTCACGCCGGCCCTCTTCATCGGCCTGCTCCTCGTCACCCGACGCTGGCGCGCGGCGGCGGTCGCCACCGTGGTGGCGCTGGCGGCTACCGGGTTCGCGGCCGTCGTGGCCCCTGACGCCTCCCGCTTCTACTGGACCGACGCGATGTGGGACACGACCCGGGTGGGCCGCCTGGACTACGTCTCCAACCAGTCGCTCCAGGGCATCCTGGCCCGGCTCGGCGAGACGGACCGCGCGGTATGGGCCGTGGCCGTGCTGCTGACCCTGTGCGTGTGGGCCGTACGGGCCCGGCGGGCCGCCGCGGCACAGGACTGGACGGCCGCCTTCGCACTGACCGGACTGACCGCCTGCCTGGTCAGCCCGATCACCTGGGTCCACCATCTGGTGTGGCTGCTGCCCTCGTTCGCCGTCCTGGTGCGCGCGGGGCACCCGCGGATCGCGGGCGCCCTGTACGCCGTGCTGTGCACCAGCGTGGTGTGGCTGTGGTTCGACGACGCCTCCGGCGTAGACGGGTTCCTCGGCAGCAACACCTATGCGTGGATCACCCTGGGCCTGCTGCTGTGGCTGCCGGTCGGTCAGCCCCGGGCCGCCCGCCCGAACCTGGCCCTGAGCGCCAGGGCCATCGACCCCGCCCCGAGCCCGGCCGCGCCCAGGATGGCCCAGGTCTCCAGCCAGCCGGGTCCCGCGGCCGACGGTGACACGGCCGCCGCGACCGGCACGGCCGCGGGACCCGGCCTGGGCCGTACCCGCAGTGCGTCCAAGGAGCCCACCGGATCGACCCGCCCGGCCGCGGCGAACCCCCAGTCGAGCAGCGCGCGCGCCTCCTCGTAGACGGTGAAGCCGCCGCCGGACTGGGGGTTCATCACCGTCACGACGAGGGTGCGGTCGCCCCGGCGGGCGGCGGCGACGAGCGTGTTGCCCGCGTGGCTGGTGTAGCCGTTCTTGATGCCGATGAGCCCGTCGTAGCGCGCCACGCCGTTGGCGCCGGTCAGCAGCCGGTTGGTGTTCTGGATCCCGTACGACCATCCGCCCCGGCCCGGGAAGCTGGCCGTGGCGGTGCCGCAGTACCGGGCGAAGTCCGCGTTGCGCAGCCCCGCCCGGCCGAAGACCGCGAGGTCGTACGCGGAGGAGACCTGGCCGGGGGTGTCGTAGCCGTCGGGGGAGCGGACGTGGGTGTCACGGGCGCCCAGCGCCTTGGCCTTTGCCTGCATCCGGGTGGCCGCCGCGCGCCAGCCGCCGCTCAGCCGGGCCAGGACGTGCACGGCGTCGTTGCCGGAGTTGAGGAAGACCCCGCGCCACAGGTCGGCGACCTGGTAGGTCTGGCCCTCGGCGACCCCGACCAGGCTGCTGCCGGGCCCGATGCCCGCGAGATCCTCCGGCCGGACGGTGTGCCGGAGCCCGCCGGGCAGCACGGGCAGCACGGTCAGGGCGAACAGGGTCTTCAGTGTGCTGGCCGGCGGCAGCCTGCGGTGGGCGTCGTGGGCCGCGAGCACCTCCCCGCTGCGGGCGTCGGCCACCACCCACGACAGTGCGGACACGTCAGGGACGCGGGGTGCGCCGGGGTGCGGGCGGGCCTGTGTGCCGGACTGGTACAGCAGGGCGGGTGACACGGCCGGGGTGCGGGGCCTGCTGGGTGCGCCGGGTCCGGAGCCCGTGTGCGCGGCCGCCGTGGCGGGGGCGAGCGCCAGCAGACCCGTCATGCACAGCGCGCAGGCCGGGACGGCAAACCGGGAGGGAAATCCGATTGTCATACCGCAAAGCTAGGAACGGACCCGCCGTACACCGCGCTGCCCGGGCCGTGCGGCCCGCGTGAGTACCCGGACGGACGAGGGGCCGCGGGCGCCCGCAGGGGTGATGACCCGTCAGTCACCGGGCCCGTCAGTCACCGGGCCCGTCCCTCGACTGCCCGTCAGCCCGTCGGCAGCGTCGGCTGGATGCGGCGCAGGAACGTCGCGTTGTCCGGGGTCTCGCGCATCCGCTCCAGGAGCGTCTCGAGACTGGCCTGGCCGTCACGGGTCTGGAGCGCCCGGCGCAGACCGTGGACCGTGGCCAACTCGGCCGACGGCAGCAGGAGTTCCTCGCGGCGGGTGCCGGAGGGGTTGACGGCGACGGCCGGGAAGACCCGCCGGGAGGCGAGTTCGCGGTCCAGGCGCAGCTCCATGTTGCCGGTGCTCTTGAGCTCCTCGAAGTAGAAGTCGTCGGCACGCGAACCGGTCTCCACCAGGGCGGTGGCGAGGATGGTCAGCGAACCGCCCTCCTCGGCGAGCCGCGCGGCACCGAAGAACTTCTTCGGCCCGATCAGCGCGGTCGCGTCGACGCCCCCGCTGAGCGTGCGGCCGTTGCCGGAGGCCGCGTTGTTGTGGGCCCGGCACAGCCGGGTCAGGGAGTCGAGCAGGATCACGACGTCCTCGCCGGCCTCGACGAGCCGCTTCGCCCGCTCGATGACCAGTTCGGCGAGCGCGATGTGCTGCTTGGGCGTGCGGTCGAACGTCGAGGCGTACACCTCGCCTCGCACGGAGCGCCGCATGTCGGTGACCTCCTCGGGGCGTTCGTCGAGGAGCACCACCATCAGGCGGCACTCGGGGTGGTTGCCGGCGGCCGCGGCCGCGATCTGCTGGAGCAGCACGGTCTTCCCGGTCTTGGGCGGTGCCACGATCAGCCCGCGCTGGCCCTTCCCGACGGGGGCGATCAGATCGGCGACCCGTCCGGTGAGGCCGGACGCCGGGTGCTCGAGCCGGATCCGCTCGCGCGGGTGCAGCGGGGTCAGGTCGTGGAAGTGGCGGCGGTTCCGGTCGGGGACGCGGCCGTCGACCCGGGCGATCTCGGTGAGGGCGCGCTGCTCGCCGCGGGTCCCCTCGACGAGATCGCCCTTGCGCAGGCCGTACCTGCGGATCAGAGCGGGGGAGACCTGGAGGTCGGAGGGTGTCGGGAGCAGACCGGCGGAGCGGAGGTGACCCTTGCCGTTCGCGTCGATGTCGAGCACGCCGGTGACGGTCCGGACCGGGGTCTGCTGGATCGGGGGGTTTTCGAGTGTGGTGGTCATCAGGGTGGTCCTTTCGAGGACACGGGGCATGGGACATGCGGAAGGAAGGGGGGTGAGCCGCGCACGACGGGAAGGCGGACATGGCGCCTTCGGGTGGCGGAAGACAGCACCTCGCGAACTACGAGGTGGTGAGGAGAAGCCGGTACAGCGACCGGCGAAGGAAAGGAGAACTGGCACCGGCGCCCTGACGGGGCGTACACAAGTGCTAACAGGACCGTACCACGACGGCTCAGCGCGTGGCGAGGAGTCCGTAGAGCAGCGGAATGCGCGGTGCGGGCAGTCGCCACCAGCCGGACGCGGTGCGCGTCATCCGCTCCCAGCGCGGCCAGGGCAGCTCGTCGCTCTCGCGGAGCCGGAGGACATGCAGTCCTGCCCCGGTCAACGCGTTCACGACCTCCCCTATTCCGTGCATCCACTCGAAGCTTTCCGTGGCGCCCTCGACGGCGGGGCCGTCGGTGTAGGTGTGGGTCGCGTTCCGGCGGACGGGTCCGTCGCCGCCCAGGTAGTCGTGGCGCAGCAGCAGCTCCGGCCCTTCTCCCTCGCCGGGCTTCGGGCCGAGGGAGTTGAGCAGCGGGTGGAACTCGACGACGTACAACAGGCCGCCGGGGCGCAGCAGTTCGGCGACCACCGCGGCCCACCGCTCCAGGTCCGGCAGATAGCAGAGTGCTCCCTTGCCGGTGTACACGACGTCGAACCGCCGCCCCTCGAGCGCCTCGACGGCGTCGTACACATTGGCCCGCACGTACTCGGCCTCGACGCCCGCCCTCGCCGCGACGTCCCGCGCGGCCGCCACCGACGCCTCCGAGAAGTCCAGGCCCACCGCCCGGGCGCCGCGGCGGGCCAGGGCCACCGTCTCGGTGCCGAGGTGGCACTGGAGGTGGAGCACGTCACGGCCGGTGAGGTCGCCGAGGTCCTCCCACTCGAAGGGGGCGAACCAGCGCTCGGGATCGAGCTCCTGGTCGAGGCCGTAGAACCGGCTGGCGAGGTGGACGGGGGTGCGGGCGTCCCAGTTGGCCTGGTTGACCCGCATCAGCCGCGCGTGCTCGTCGGAGGACATGGCCCCATCCAACCGCGAACCGGGCGGCGCCGCGCCGACGTGCGGAAACACGGCCGGATCTCAGCCGCTCCGATTTTTTCCGCGGCCGGTGTCGATTCGCCTCGGTCCCGTTCGTCGGTGGGGTGTAGGAAGCTCATGAGGACCGGGAGGAACCATGAAGTACATGCTGCTCGTCTGCGGCGACGACACCAACGACGCCTCGGACATGGCCCCCGTCGAACCCTGGGTCGACGAGCTCGGCGACCGTGGCGTACGGCTGCACGGGCACCGGCTCGCCGAGCCCGCCGACGCGGTCACCGTCCGGGTGCGCGGCGGTGAGGTGCTGCGCACGGACGGCCCGTTCGCGGAGACCAAGGAGTACGTCGCCGGCTTCGACATCCTGGAGTGCGACAGCCTGGAGGAAGCCCTGGAGGCCGCCGCCAAGCACCCTGTCGCCACCGTCGGCGCCATGGAGGTGCGCCCGTTCTGGGAGGACGAGGACGCCGAGGGCGAGATCCGGCGTCTGGACGCCGAACTGACGGACGCGGCCCGCGCCGGGGACGTCGAGCGGGCCCTCGCCTGCTACGCGCGCGACGCGCAGGTCGTGGCGGACGGTCGCGTGGAGCGGGGTGTCGAGGCACTCCGCAAGGCCTGGTCGGAGACCGGGCCGGTCGTCGGCGAGGTCCTGGAGTTCGCGATCCACGTCGACGAGAGCATCGCCTTCGGCCACGCCCTCGTCCGCACCGGCGGCGGGCTCCGGCGCGTCACCACCGGCTACCGCAACGTCGGCCCGCGCTGGCTGATCGTCCACGAGCACGTCACGGAGGCCACGTCATGAAGTACGTGCTGCTGATCTGCACCCCGGTCGACGGCGAGGAGCTCAGCCCCGCCGAGATCGCCGCGGACCCCCGGTTCACCTCGTACATCCACGAGGTCCGCACCCGGGACCTGGTCAAGGGCGGTGCCCGGCTGCGTCCCGCCTCCGACGCCACCACCGTGCGCGTCCAGGGTGACGAGGTCCTGCTCACCGACGGCCCGTTCGTCGAGTCCAAGGAGTACATCGCCGGCATCGACATCATCGAGGTCGCCGATCTCGACGAGGCCATCTCCCTCGCGTCCCGGCACCCGGCGGCGCTCCGGGGCGGCTCGGTGGAAGTGCGGCCCGTGTGGGAGTGACCCCGGAGGAAGCCGTCGCCGCCGCCTTCCGCGAGGAGTGGGGCCAGGTCGTCGCCACCCTGATCCGGGTGACCGGCGACTGGGACCTCGCCGAGGAGTGCGCGCAGGACGCCTTCACCCAGGCCCTCGACCGGTGGCGGCGCGACGGAGTCCCGCGCCGCCCCGGCGCCTGGCTCACCACGACCGCCCGCCACCGGGCCATGGACGTGCTGCGCCGGGAGGCCGTCGGAGCGCGGAAACTACAGGAGGCGGCGATGCTCACGGCCCCCGAGGAGCCGTACGACGACAGCGGGGTCGAGGACGACCGACTGCGCCTGATCTTCACCTGCTGCCATCCCGCGCTGCACATCGAGGCCCGGGTCGCCCTGACCCTGCGCACCCTCGCCGGGCTGACCACCCCGGAGATCGCCCGCGCCTTCCTGGTCCCGGAGGCGACGATGGCGCAGCGCCTGGTGCGCGCCAAGAAGAAGATCCGCAACGCGGGCATCCCGTACCGCGTGCCGCCCGCCCATCTGCTGCCGGAGCGCACCAGGGGCGTGCTCGGGGTGATCTACCTGCTCTTCAACGAGGGGTACGCGGCCACCTCGGGTGTCGACCTCGTACGGCGGAGCCTGTGCGCGGAGGCGATCCGGCTGGCCCGGGTCCTGGCGCGCCTGATGCCCGACGAGCCCGAGGCCCTCGGCCTGCTCGCGCTGCTCCTGCTGCACGACGCCCGCCGGGACACCCGCGTGGACGACGACGGCGACCTGGTCACCCTGGAGGACCAGGACCGCAGCGCGTGGGACCACGCCGAGGTCGAGGAAGGCGCCGGGCTCCTGGAGACCGCGTTGCGCCGGGGCCGCCCCGGGCCGTACCAGATCCAGGCGGCCATCGCCGCCTGTCACACCACGGCACCCACCGCGCAGGACACCGACTGGGCCGACATCGCCGCCCTCTACGGCGAGTTGCAGCGCTTCGTGCCCTCGCCGGTGGTCCGCCTCAACCGCGCGGTGGCCGTCGGCATGTCCCAAGGAGCCGACGCGGGGCTGGAGTTGGTCGCCGAACTGGAGCGGGAGGGTGAACTGAGCGGTTACCACCTGCTCCCGGCCACCCGCGCCGACCTGCTGCGCCGCAGCGGCCGTACGAAGGAGGCGGCCCGGGCGTACGAGCGGGCGCTGGACCTGGTGGAGAACGACGCCGAGCGCGGCTTCCTCGAAAGGCGTCTCGCGGAGTGCCGCTCGGTGTAGAGGCGGGTTCAGGAGGCGGCGACCCGCGCCTCCGCCTCTTTCGCGATCTCCTCGAACCGTGCGCCCATCTCCGCCGCCAGGGCCTGCGCGGCCGACAGCGGGCGGACCATCACCATGAACCGGTCGATCAGACCGTTCTCGTCGAGATGGAGGAAGTCGCAGCCGTCCAGCGCCCGTTCGCCCACCCGCGTCGAGAACACCAGGGCATGGTCGCGGCCGTCCTCGCTGCTCAGCTCGCTCACGTAGCGGAAGTCCTGGAAGACCTTCACCACCGTGTTCAGGATCGCCGCCGTGATGGCCTTGCCCTCGTACGGCTTGAACACCACCGGGCTCGTGAAGACCACGTTCTCGGCCAGCAGCGCCTCGACGGCGTCGAGGTCGCCCGCCTCCACCGCTTCTCGGAACGCTCGCATCGGCGACCTCCGTAGTCAATTTGTTGAGTAGGTGCGGAGTAGATTAGTCACTCGGCTGTTAGCGTGTCCACATGTCGCTCAAGTACGCCGTCCTGGCGGCCCTGCTGGAGGGCGAGGCCTCGGGCTACGAACTGTCGAAGGTCTTCGACGTCTCCCTGGCGAACTTCTGGCCGGCGACCCCGCAGCAGCTCTACCGGGAACTGGAGCGCCTGGCCCAGGACGGGCTGATCGAGGCCCGGGTGGTCCAGCAGGAACGCAGGCCCAACAAGCGGCTGTTCACCCTCACCGAGACCGGCCGCCGTGAGCTGGGCACCTTCGCCGGTGAACCGCCCCGCAGGCCGGCCGCCCTCCGCGACGAGTTCCTCATCAAGATCCAGGCCATGGACGGCACCGACCCCGAGGCCACCCGGGCCCTGTTCGAGGAGCGCCTGTCCTGGGCGCGCGGAAAGCTCGCCCGCTACGAGCGCGTACGCGAACGGTTCCTGGACGGCCGCACCGAGGACGAGTACCTGCGGGACGCCGAGCGCATCGGCCCCTATCTCACCCTGCTGGGCGGCATCGCCCTGGAGGGCGAGACCGTGCGCTGGTGTGAACGCGCTCTCGTGATCCTCGAGGCGCGCACCGCGCACACCTGACTCGCCTAAGCTGTCGCGATGTTCAGCCCAGAAGGCCCCAGCCTCCGCGAACTCGCCGTCCAGGCGCTGTCGTCCGTCGAGCGCGGCTACGACCTGCTCGCCCCCAAGTTCGACCACACCCCCTTCCGCACGCCCGACTCCGTCCTGGACGCGGTGGCGTCGGCGCTGCGCCGGCTGGGCTCCTTCGACACCGGGCTCGACCTGTGCTGCGGCACCGGTGCCGGTGTCGGTGTGCTGGCCCGGGTCTGCGAGGAGAGCGTCACCGGCGTCGACTTCAGTGCCGGGATGCTCGACGTGGCCCGGGAGCGGACCAGGTCACGGGGGCCGCGCGTGTCCTGGGTGCGGGGGGACGCGCGCACCCTGCCGTTCGCCGACGGCTCCTTCGACCTGGTCGTCAGCTTCGGGGCCTTCGGGCACTTCCTGCCGCCCGAGCTGCCCGGCCTGTTCGCCCAGGCCCGGCGGGTGCTCCGGCCGGGCGGCTGCTTCGCCTTCCCGATCGTCGCCCCGCCGCGCCCCTCGTCCCCGGCGTACTGGATGCTGCTCGGCTTCGACGTCGTGATGCGGGTGCGCAACGCCCTGTGGCGGCCCCCGTTCGTCATGTACTACCGCGACTTCCGGCTCGGGGACGTCCGGCGGGAACTGGAGTGGGCCGGGCTCGAGGTGGAGCTGCACGCCCTGCGCGAGTTCGGCGAGCGGCGGGACGGCAGCCCCCGGGTCCGGATGGTCGTGGCACGACGGCCCGCTTAGTCGGTCAGGCTGGTAGGTCTGGATTTCCAACTTATCCGTTTGATTTTCCAACTCACCAGGTTATGGTGAGGCGCGTGACCACCTCCACCGAGCACGAGAGCCGGATCGACCCCCAGTGGCGGTCCTGGGAAGGGGCGCACGGCGGCCATGTCGCCGCCGTCGCCCTGGCAGCCGTCCGCTCGCGGTTCGCCGGGGGAGCCCGGCCGGTCCGCACCCTGACCACGCACTTCCTGGCCCCGGCGGACGCCGGCCCGCTGCACGTCTCGGGCACCGCGCCCGCCTCCGGGCGGCGCACCGCCGCCTGTGTCTTCTCCGGCCACCAGGACGGCCTGCCGGTCGTCGTCGGCTCGGCCCTGTTCGGCGAGGGGCGGCCCGGGGTGGCGTACGACGGACAGTCCGCCCCGGACGTGCCGGGCCCGAACGGCTGCCGGACCGTGCGACTGCCCGGCCATCTGGCGCCCTTCGCACGGCAGTTGGAGATACGGCCCGCCGGCCCCGACCTGCCCCTGGCCGGCGGTGACCGGGCCGAGCTGCTCGCCTGGGTGCGCTTCCTGGACGGCCGGCCGCTGGACGCACCGGCCGTCGTCACCCTCACCGATGTGCTGCCGCCCGCGCTGTACGCCGTCTGGGACGTCCCGCGCCCGGTGCCGAGCGCGGAGCTCACCGTCCACTTCACCGACGTCCTGGACGACAGCGAAAGCCTCCTCGGGGGCTGGGCCCTGGTCCGGATCCGCACCGACCACGCGGGCGCCGGCTGGGCCGTTGACGACAGTGCCGTCTGGGCCGCGGACGGCCGCCTCCTCGCCCTGGGCCGTCAGTCCCGCGTGGTGCGCGGCGGGCGTCCGTAGCGCCGCCGAGCGGAACCCGCGGTCACAGCGCGCTGTACAACGCGTCGACCAGGGCCGTCTTGCGCGGGTCGTTGGCGATGTGGGGGCCCATCCGGTTCATCACATACCCCAGGGACACCCCGGACTCCGGGTCGGCGAGACCGCACGAACCGCCGAAGCCGTCGTGTCCGAAGGCCCGCGGATTGGGACCGTACGAGCCCTCGGCCCCGCTGAGCCACAGCCCGAGCCCGAGTTCCGTGTCGTTCCCCAGACCGGCGCCGAGCACCAGGTCACGGCAGCGGCCCTGGCTCTCGCGCACCCGCTCGGCCGCCTCCGGGGACAGGACGCGGTGACCGCCCCAGGAGCCCCGGCCCGCGAAGATCCCGTAGAGCGCGGCGACGGCCCGGGCCGTGCCGTGGCCGTTCGCGGCGGGGATCTCGGCGGCCCGCCACTCGGGCGTGTTCGCCTCCGCCGCTCCCGCCACCGGGTTGGTCAGCGCGGCGATGGCGGCCGGCGCCAACTGGGCGAAGACCGCCGCCTGTTCGCTGGTCGACACCACCGGCGGATGCACCAGCTCGGCGGCCCGCCCGGCCTCCTTCTCCGGCAGGCCGATCGTGAAGTCGATGCCGAGCGGCCCCGTCACCTCCTGCTCCAGGAAGGCGCCCGGCAGCAGCCCCGAGACCCGTCGGACGACCTCCCCGACCAGGAAGCCGTAGGTGAAGGCGTGGTAGCCGGACACCGTGCCGGGCTCCCACCAGGGCTCGGTCGCCGCCAGTCGCCGTGTCGTCAGCTCCCAGTCGCAGAGCTCGGCGAGGGAGTGGGGCTCCCGCAGGCCGGACAGCCCGGCCCGGTGCGAGAGCAGGTGCCGTACGAGCACCTTCTCCTTGCCCGCCGCCGCGAACTCGGGCCAGTACACGGCCACCGGAGCGTCGAGATCGAGCAGGCCCCGGTCGGCGAGGACGTGGGCGCACAGGGCGGTCGGGCCCTTCGTCGTCGACCACACGTTGACCAGCGTGTCCCGCTCCCACGGTCGGGTGCGGGCCGCGTCGGCCCAGCCGCCCCACAGGTCCACCACCGTTTCGCCGCCGACCGAGACGCTCACCGCGGCGCCCAGCTCGGCACGGTCCCGGAAGTTCACCTCGAACGCCGTCCGCACCGCCGCGAAACGTGCGTCACAGTGGCCGTGGACAACTGACTGGTGCTCGGACATGGGTCCTCCGTCGTCGCCGGACGTCCGGGCCGCCACGCCGCGACCCGGATCCGCCGAACATACCGACTGGTCGGACCGGAGGGAAGGTCTCAGACGGGACTCACGCGAGGGCGCGCAGCCAGCGCAGCTTCGCCGCCTCCTGGAAGGGACCGCCGCCCTCGTGGTCGTTGAAGTCGTAGACCTCGATCTGCTTGTCCTGGTGGCCCCAGGCGTTGAAGGCCGCGAAGACGGTGGAGGGCGGGCAGGTCTGGTCCTCCAGGGCCGCCGAGAAGAGCGCGGGCGCGCGACCGCGGCTCGCGAAGTGCACACCGTCGAAGTAGGCGAGGGTGCCCAGGACGTCCTGGAAGCGGCCGCGGTGCGTCTTGAGATAGAGGCCGATCTCCCGGTACGGGTGCCGGTCCGTGAGCGTCGCCGCGCGCGGGAAGTCGCACAGGAACGGCACGTCCGGCGCGACCGCCGCCAGGTCCGGCACCAGACCGCCGACCGCGATCGAGATGCCCCCGCCCTGGCTGCCACCGAGCACGACCGTGCGCGCGGCGTCGGTCAGCGGGTGCGAGCGGGCCGCCTCCACCGCGCGCACCGCGTCCGTGAACACCCGCCGGTAGTAGTAGTTCTCGGGAGCGTCGATGCCCCGGGTCATGAAACCGGGGTACGCGGGGGCGCCGCCCTGCGGGTCCGCGGTGCCGCCACCGCCGCCCCAGGCACTGCCCTGCCCCCGGGTGTCCATCACGAAGTGCGCCCGGCCCGAGGACGCCCACAGCAGATGCTCGTGCGGAAGTCCGCGCCCGCCGCCGTACCCGATGAACTCCACGACCACCGGCACCGGCGCGGAGACCTCGGTGGGGATGGTGAACCAGCCCCTGACCGGCTGGCCGCCGAACCCGGCGAAGGTCACGTCGTACACCTTGACCGTGGACAGGCCGGTGTCGACGAGCTCGAAACGGGCGTCCAGGTCGTGCTCGCGGGCCTCCTGAAGTGTCTTGGACCAGAACGCGTCGAAATCCTCGGGCTCGGCGGACTCGCTGCGGTACTCGCGCAGTTCGTCGAGGGGGAGGTCGAACAGTGCCATGCAGGACCGCCTTTGCGAAGGGACGTGCGGGATGATCACACCGTACGTGCGTGGCCGGACGAATCGCCAGACCTTCGGTGATCGTCCGACCACGGCCCGAACCCGTCGACAGCCCGTGGATCCGCTGGTCAGAGACGGTGCGGGGTCAGGCCCGGCGGCGGGTCCACTGGGGCTCGGTGAGGGCCCAGTCGCGTTCCCACTCGCTGAGGCGGTGGCGGTGGGCGGCGGCCCGGACGACGGAGTGGCCGAGCAGGATCAGGGCGACAGCGCCGCCCGCCCCGCAGGCGCCCATCGTCAGGGTGTGCTGCCAGATCGCGGTCTCGTCGGGCGGCGGGCCCACGCTCCGGCCGCGCGAGTCGAACCACACGTCGACCTTGTCGCCCCGTTCGGTACCGGCCGGGACCCGCGCGGTGGCCGTCTTCGTCGCCCCGGCCTGCGTCCAGCGCACCGCCACCCGGTACGAGCGCTCGCGCCCGCCCTGGACCGTGGGCGGCCTGTCCGGCACCTCGCCGGTCACCTCCGCGCGCACCCGATGTCGGTCCGCGCGCTGCTCGTCGGCCACCGCCTGTGCGTCACCATGGGCCCACCAGCCCACGACCGCGCCCGCCAGCGGGGCCGCCAGCAGCAACAACACCGCGACGGCCAGTACCGTCCACGCCTCGACGACGTCGGACCGACGCCTGAGCGGATTGCGCCGCCAGCGCCAGCCGCGCACCCGGGTTCGCATGTCGACCTCCGCACCACGCACGCCCGTGAGTGGTCACAAAGATGTAGTACCCCTCAACCGGCGTTGTTCACTTGTGGGGGAGCGCACCTGCACACGGAGTGCACACACGCGTCTCCTGTCAGCCGAACCGCTCGATCCGGATACGGTCCACCGGCTGCCCCGCCGCCAACAGAAGCCGCGAGGCGTGCTCGGCGAACGCGTTGGATCCACACACATAGGCCTCCCACCCATCATCAGGCTGTTCGGCCAGGAGTGCCGCCACATGTGCGGCCGTCATACGTCCTACCGGCACACCCGCCGGCGCGCTCCGCGTGAACACGGTCGTGGTCTCGGCGCCGAACTCCCGGGCGTAGATGAGCTCCTCCGGCCCCCGCGCCGACACCAGCAGTCGCAACGGCACGGACAGTCCGCGCGCCCGGTGGTGCCGCACCATCGACATCAGCGGTACGACCCCGGACCCGGCCCCGATCAGCAGCGCGGGCCGATCACCGGGCCAGGCGAAGAACCCGCTCAGCGGCCCCCGCACCTCGATCTCGTCACCGGGCGCGGCCTCCGTGTGGAACCAGCCGGACACCTCACCGTCCTCGACGTGGTCCAGGGTCAGCTCGATGTGCCCGGTGTCCTCGGGCGGGGACGCGATCGAGTAGTGCCGCTGGGCCGTGTAGCCGTCCTGGGCGGTGAGCCGCAGCATCAGATGCTGGCCGGGCAGATGCCCCTGCCAGCCGGGCACCGCGAAGCGGAACGTGGACGCGTACGGCGTCTCCCGGCGGATCTCGGTGAGTGTGGCGGTCTGCCACAGCGCGGCGGACCGGTTGCTGACGGCGATCCGCCCGGGCACGGCGAACCGCGTCGCGGGCACGAAGGTCTCAGTCACCGGCGTACCTCTGCTCCTCCCACGGGTTGCCCCGCGCGTGATAGCCGTTCTGCTCCCAGAAGCCGGGTTCGTCGTGGTCGAGCAGGGTCAGGCCCGCGATCCACTTGGCGCTCTTCCAGAAGTACAGGTGCGGCACCAGCAGCCGCGCCGGGCCACCGTGTTCGGCGGGCAGGGGCTCGCCGTCGTACTCCCACACGATCCAGGCCCGCCCGCCCGTCAGGTCCGCGAGCGGCAGGTTCGTGGTGTACCCGGTGTGCGCGTAGGCGACGGCGTGGGTGGCCGACGCATCGGGCCGCGCCTCGGCGAGGAACGCGTCCAGCGAGACCCCCGCGAACCGCACACCGAACTTCGACCAGCTCGTCACGCAGTGGATGTCACCCTCGTAGGCCGACGACGGCAGTGCGTGCGCCTCGTCCCAGTCCCAGGTGCGGGGTTGTTCGACCAGCCCGTCGACCCGGAACGTCCAGTCGGCCGGCGACAGGTCGGGGGTGACCTCGGCGGAGAGCACGGGCCAGTCGTCGCCCGCGTCGTACTGGCCCGGTGGCAGTCCGGGGTTGTGGACACGGGGGCGTCCCGTGAAGCCTCGGGTGACGTTCATGCACCCACCGTACGCTCTCGCCCCTGGTGCTCCGGCCCAGGTCAGTGCCCCGATCATTGCGGCCGTATGAACAGCGCGCGGCTGCGGGAATAGCCGCCGCGCGCCGCTCCTTGGCGCTGGAGTGCCGGGTCGCTGCCCCGGTGACAGCACGAGGAGAGTGAGGAAGCAGATGCCCAAGGCGTACGTCTTCACGCGGTACGGCGGTCCGGAGACCGAGGCGTTCGTGGACGTGGACCGGCCGAGCCCCGGCCCCGGCGAACTCCTGGTCGCTGTCCGGGCGGCGGGCGTGAACCCGGTCGACTGGAAGATCCGCTCCGGCTACGTGCGGCCCGGCGACAGCGGCGAGCGGGTCTTCCCCGCCGTGTTCGGCAGCGAGGTCTCCGGCGTGGTGGCGGGGACCGGCGCGGGCGTCGAGGGGTTCGCGGTCGGGGACGAGGTCTTCGGCTCCACGCTCACCGGCGGCTACGCCGAGTACGCCCTGATCCCCGTCGCCATCGCCGCGCACAAGCCGGCCGAGCTCTCCCACGCGGACGCGGCCACGCTGCCCGTCGCCGCCGCGACCGCCTACGACGGCGTCCGCCAGCTCGACCTGCCCGAGGGAGCCACGCTGCTGGTCACGGGCGCGGGCGGAGGAGTGGGCGCGGCCGCGGTCCAGATCGCGCGGGCCCTCGGTATGAAGGTCGTCGGCGTCTCGAGCGAGGCCAAGAGGGAGTTCGTCCAGTCGCTCGGCGCCGTCCATGTAGCCTCCGGACCCGGCTGGGCCGAGCGGGCCCGGGCGACCGCACCGGACGCCGTCTACGATCTCGTGGGTGGTGAAGTCCTCGTCGAGGCCGCCGGGTTGCTCACCGACCGGACGAAGCTGATCACCGCGGGGGCCTCGGATGAGGACGTCCGGCGGCTGGGCGGCGCCCGCGTGGTCCGGGCCCGCGACGCGGCCGTACTGGAGGAGGTCGCGCGGCTCGTGGTCGCCGGTGACCTGGACCCGCACATCACCGGAACGTTTCCCCTGGACCGGGCGGCCGACGCGCTGCGCACGGTCGAGGAGGGCCACGCCCGCGGCAAGACCGTGATCGAGGTCGCCCGATGAGCAGCGACACCCCGTACGCGCAGCTGGACGGCGGAGAGACCGCGCAGGTTCCCGGAGGCCGTCAGACACGGCACGCCGGCGACTCTGCTCAGGCCCTGGCGAGCGGCAGCGCCCCGCACGTCCTCGACAACCCCGCCCTCGCCTCCCTCACCGGTCCGCACGCCCACTTCGCCGAGAAGCGCGGCCGGGTCCTGCGCTACCCCGCCGACGTGTCGCCGTGGCTCGCCCTCCCCGACCAGCCCGACGCCGGCGCCTGGGCCGACCTCGCGGCCCAGGCCGGTCCCGGCGCGGAGGTGATGCTGACGGCGTACGCGGGCGCGGTGCCGGAGGGCTGGGAGATCACCTTCCACGTCGAGGGCGTACAGCTCGTGGACGACGGCGTCGCCGCCGCGCCCGACCCTGAGGCGGTCCGCCTGGGCCCCGCCGACGTGCCCGAGATCCTCGACCTGATCGCCCGCACCCAGCCGGGCCCCTTCCTGCCCCGCACCATCGAGATGGGCACCTACCTGGGCATCCGCAGGGAAGGCGCCCTGGTCGCGATGGCGGGGGAGCGGCTGCACCCGCCGGGCTGGACCGAGATCAGCGCGGTCTGCACCGACCCCGCCGCCCGCGGCCAGGGCCTGGCGACCCGGCTGATCCTCGCCGTGGCGCACGGCATACGGGAGCGCGGCGAGACACCCTTCCTGCACACCGGTGCCCGCAACACCAACGCCATCCGGCTCTACGAGTCGCTCGGCTTCCGGCTCCGCCGCCGGACCGCCTTCCTGGCGGCACGGGTGCCCGAACGGTCGCCGGAGGCGGTGTCGTAGCGCCCTTGAGGCGGACCGGACCGGCAGAACCCGTCAGCAGAGCGCTCCAGCAGAACTCTTCAGCCGGACCGGGACCAGGAGTTGTACCGCACGAGATACCCGGCGAACCGCTCCAGGTCCTCCTCGGACCACTCCGCCAGCCGCTCGCCCACGGCGGCCCGGCGGCTCACGGTGACCTGGCCGAGGATGTTCCGGCCCGCCTCGGTCAGATGCAGCACCTGGACCCGGTGGTCGGCCGGGTCCGGGCGCCGCTCGATGAGCCCGGCCCGCTCCAGCGCGGCGACCTGGCGGCTCACGGTGGACTTGTCCAGGGCGTAGTGGGCGGCCAGGTCGGTGGCACGGCAGCCGTCGCGCTCCTCCAGATGTCCGAGGAGGGTGTACGACACCAGGGACAGCTCGGGGTGCAACCGGCTCGCCGAGGCCCGGGCCCGCCGCGCGAACACCGTCATCTCGTGCTGGATCGTCTCCACGGCCCTGTCCGCTGCTCGCATCGGACCTCCCTCACAGTGCCACTGGTTGCACAGTACAACTCATCGTGCCCTGGGGTAGGGTGGCCGTCCGGCCGCGGGAGGTCCCGGCCGTGAGGTACCGAGGGGGTGAGACCCATCAACGCTGTGTCAGATCGGGTGCTCCCCTCTCGCATCGGCGCGGATCACCGCCGGTAGGTGACCGCTGGAGCGCCCTTCGGCTCTCGAAAGGCCCCCGGCTCCCATGCCTTCCCTGTCTCCCCGCTTCCCGTCCGGCGACTCGGTCTCCGCGGCTCTCCGCACGGCCGGCTGTGTCTTCGCCGAGGACGAGGCCCGGTTGATCCTCGCCGCCGCCCGTACCCCTGACGAACTGGCCGCCATGGTGGACCGCCGGGTCGCCGGCCACCCTCTCGAACTCGTCGTCGGCTGGGCGGAGTTCCGCGGACTGCGGATCTCGGTGGCCCCCGGGGTGTTCGTGCCCCGCCGACGCACGGAGTTCCTCGTCGAGCAGGCCCTCGGTCAGGCGCCGGCCGCCTCGGTGGTCCTGGACCTGTGCTGCGGCTCGGGTGCCGTCGGCGCGGCCCTCGCCGCCGCGCTCGGCCCGGTCGAACTGCACTGCGCCGACATCGACCCGGCCGCCGTCGAGTGCGCCCGCCGCAACACCGCCGAGGCCGGCGGCCACGTCCACACGGGCGACCTCTTCGAGGCCCTTCCCACCGAGCTGCGCGGCCGCGTCGACATCCTGGCGGCCAACGTCCCCTACGTCCCCACCGACGAGGTCGCTCTCCTGCCCTCCGAGGCCCGCGACCACGAGCCGCTGGTCGCCCTGGACGGCGGCACGGACGGCCTGGACCTCCTGCGCCGGGTGGCCGCCGAGGCCCTGGACTGGCTCTCCCCGGCCGGCTGTCTCCTCGTCGAGACCAGCGCCCGCCAGGCCCCCGCCGCCGTCGACGCCTTCACCCGCAGCGGTCTGACGACCCGCCTGGCGGTCTCCGAGGAGTTCTACGCCCAGGTCGTGATCGGCATCAGGGCCTAGCGGCGGGCGGTCACGCCCAGTTCGGGGTCCACGTCCCGGTGTCCGGCAGGTCCGGCCGGGTGCGGTGGAGGTGGGAGCGGAGGGCGTCGAGGACCGGGTGGGCGTTGTCGGCGCGCCAGAGCAGAGAGTGCGGGTAGACGGGTGTGGGCCCGTGCACCGGGATGCGGCGCAGGTCCTGGTCGGACGGCCAGACCAGCCGGGTCAGCTCGCCGACCAGGGTGGCCAGGGCCGGTGAGTCGGCGATCGTGTCGAGGAGGGGGTCGGTGCCGAAGTCGGGCCCGGTGACCTCGATGGTGAGTCCGAAAGCGGCCGCCAGATCGTCGTAGTAGGTGCCCCACTCGGTCCCGGTGACCAGGCCGGGCATCCAGATCCGGTGCCCGGCCAGCCGGTCGGGTGTCACCGAGCGGGCCGTCGCGAGCGGGTGGTCGGGGCCGGTGAGCAGCTGGACCGGTTCGTCGTAGACGCGCACGGACTCGATGCCGTCGGCCGACAGGCCCTGGGCCTGGGGTACGGCGCGGAAGGACGCGTCGATCGTGCCGGACCGGAGAGCGTCCAGGGCCGCCTCGGCGTCGAAGAGCGTGACCACGTCGAGCTCGACGCCGGGATGGGCGCGGTGGAAGGCGCGCAGCAGCTCGGCGGGGGCGAGCCGGCGACCGATCACGTCCACCCGCAGGGCGCGGCTGCCGGGCCGGACCGAGGCCGCCGCCCGCTCCGCGGCCCGCAGCAGGTCGCGGGCGTGCGGCAGGAACGCCTGGCCGTCGATGGTCAGCCGGGCGCCGCGCGGGGTGCGGGTGAACAACCGCGCCCCGAGATCCTTCTCCAGCGCGGCGACCCGCTTGGACACGGCCTGCTGGGTGACCGCCAGCCGGTCGGCGGCATCCTGGAAGCGGCCCGCGTCCGCCACGGCGACGAACGTACGTACGGCGTCGAGATCCATACGGGTAGCCTAGGCCGCCCTCGGCACAACCCGGGGTTGTGCCGGTGCGCCGGGCCGGTTGTTTGATCTGCGGGACCGTACTCGGTTGGATGGCGCCGGTTCAACGCGGGGTTGTCGACGAAGGGGCGGGGCGTGGGCGGGAGGCGGTCGCTGGGGCGGCGGTTCGGGTGGCTGTGGGCCGCCTACGCGGTCAGCGCGTTCGGTACCTCACTGTCCTTCGGGGCCTTCCCGATGATCGCCGTCCTGGTGCTGCACGCCGGACCGGCCGCGGTGTCCCTGCTGGCGGCCGCGGGCCTCGCCGTGGGGGCGGCGGTGGCGGTGCCGCTCGGACCCTGGGTGGAGTTCCGCCGCAAGAGACCGGTGATGGTCACGATGGACCTCACCCGGTTCGCCGCCCTGCTGAGCATCCCCGTCGCCTTCGCGCTCGGCGTGCTCGGTTACGTCCAGCTCCTGGTCGTGTCCGTGCTCGTCGCGGCGGCGGACATCACCTTCACCGCCGCGTCCGGGGCCTTCCTCAAGTCGCTGCTCGACCCGGAGGACCTGCTGGTCGCCAACGGGCGCTTCGAGGCCACCAACTGGACCTCCATCGTGGTCGGCCCGCCCCTCGGCGGTGCCGCCGTCGGGCTGCTCGGCCCGGTGACGACCGTCCTGGCCGACGCGGTCAGCTATCTGCTGTCGGCACTGGGCCTTCGCGCGATCGGCGGCGGCGAGGCGCGACCCGCCCCGACCGGCGCCCCGAAGGGTTCGCTCCTGGAGGGCTGGCGGTACATCCTGGCCAGTCCCGCGCTGCGCCCGCTGTTCTTCAACACGGTCCTGGTCAACGCCCTGATCATGGTGCCGGTGCCGCTGCTCACGGTCCTCATGCTCGGCCCGCTGGGCTTCGCGGCCTGGCAGTACGCCCTCGCCTTCTCGGTGCCCTGCCTCGGCGGTCTCCTCGGCTCACGGATCGCCCGCCCCCTGGTGACCCGGTTCGGGCGGCACCGGGTCCTGCTCACCTCGGGAGTCCTGCGCGCCTGCTGGCCGCTGGGCCTGGCCTTCGTCGGTCCAGGTGCGGCGGGTCTGCTCCTCGTCATGGTCATCGAGCTGGGCGTGATCACCTCCTGTGCCGTCTTCAACCCGGTGTTCGCCACCCACCGCCTGGAGATGACACCGACGGACCGGGTGGTCCGCACCCTCTCCGCCTGGTCGGTGACCGGCAAGCTCCTCACCGCGGCCCTGACCGCCCTGTGGGGCCTGCTGGCCGGCTTCACCGGAACCCGCGAGGCCATCGCCCTCGCCGGCCTCCTGCTCCTGGCCACACCGTTCCTGCTGCCCCGCCGCCAGACGCCCCCGCGGGAGACCCGCCGCGACGCCGCCCTGCCGTCGTCGGCCCCGTCCCCGTGACACGGACCGCCGCAAACGTGGTCGGGGACTCTCCGGGGGCTGGTCCGGTGCTTCGCGTGGTCCGTCGGAGGGCCGCGGAGTTTCGGGTGCGGCTCAGTGCTCGGGGGTCTGGACCCGTGCGATCAGCAGGGCCACGTCGTCGGAGTTGTCCGGCTGGTGCAGGGTGCGCAGCAGGAGGTCGCAGGCCTCCTCCAGGGGGCAGTCGGGGCAGTCGAGGAGGTCCAGGAGGGCGTCCAGGCGCTCGTCGAGGGGGTGCTGGCGGGTCTCGACCAGACCGTCCGTGTAGAGAACGAGCCGGTCGCCGGGTCCGAGGTCGACGGTGGTCGTGGAGAAGGCGACACCGCCCACGCCCAGCGGTGCCCCTGTGGGCAGCTCCAGCAGCTCGGGCGGACGGCCCGCGCGCAGTCGTACCGGAGGCAGATGCCCCGCGTTGGCGATCCGGCACTGGCCGAGCCGCGGATCGTGCACGGCGTACACGCAGGTGGCGATGGAGTGGTCCAGGTCCTGGGTGATCCGGTCGAGGTGTTCGAGCAGCCTGGCCGGATCGAGGTCCAGGGAGGCCAGGGTGTTGGTGGCGGTGCGCAGCCGGCCCATGGTCGCGGCCGCGTTGATGCCGCTGCCCATCACGTCGCCCACGACCAGCGCGGTCTTCCCGCCGTCCAGCGGGATCACGTCGAACCAGTCGCCGCCGACCTCGGCGGTGGCGCCCGCGGGCTGGTAGCGGGAGGCGACCTCCAGACCGCCGGTCACCGAGGGGTGGCTGGGGAGCAGGCTGCGCTGGAGGGTGAGGGCGGTGTTGCGGGCGTCCTGGTACCAGCGCGCGTTGTCGATCTGCACGGCCGCGCGGGCCGCGAGCTCACGGGCCAGCAGCAGGTCGTCCTCGCCGAAGGGCTCCGGGTTGCCGACCCGCTTGAGGTCCAGCGCGCCGAGCACCTCACCGCGCGCGATCAGCGGTACGGCCAGGTAGGAGTGCACCCCGGCCCTGCCCAGCAGTACGGCCGCCTCCGGGGACCGGCTGATGCGGGCGAGGTCGCCCGGACCGACCCGCGACACCAGCACCGGCCTCCCGGTGCGCACGCACTCGGTGACCAGGCGCTCGGGGGCGTAGTGGGCCACCTGACCGGGCGGGTCCGCCGCGCGCAGCGCCTCGGGGACACCGGCCGCCTCGACGGCCAGGGGGCGCATCACGGCGGGCTCGGCCGGGCGCAGGGTGCTCGGCCGGCCCTGCACGACCGCCTCCAGGAGGTCCACGGCCGCCACGTCCGCGAGCTCCGGCACGGCCACGCCAGCCAGCTCACGGGCGGTGCGGTCGAGGTCCAGCGTGGTGCCGATGCGGGCGGAGGCGTCGGCGACGAGCGCGAGCCTGCGCCGCGCCGCCTCGGCCGCCACGGTCGCCCGGTGGTGCTCGGTGACGTCCAGGACCGAGCTCGCCACACCGAGGACGGTTGCGTTGGCGTCCTCGAGCCGGTACAGGGACACCGACCAGGCATGCTCGTTGTCGGGGTCCGCGGGCGTGTGGCCGACCGTGTGCTGGTCGACCAGCGGCGTGCCGGTCCGCATGACCTCGAGGGCGGCGGTCTCGAAGGCGGTCACGTCGAGATGGGGGAGGACCTCGCCGATCTTCCGCCCGACGTGCTCCGCGGCCGGGACCCCGTTCATCTGTTCCAGGGCCGGGTTCACGGAGACGTACCGCAGCTCGGTGTCCAGCACGGCCAGTCCGATCGGGGACTGGGAGACCATTCGGGTGGACAGGGCCACGTCCCGGTCGAGGCGGCGCACCGTCTCCTGGTCGGCGCACAGCCCCAGCGCGTAGACGTCCCCCCGGTCGTCCAGCAGCCGCATGTTGCGGAACTCCACGAGCTTGGTGCCGCCGTCCTTGTGCCGGACCGGGAAGGCCCCGGCCCAGCTCTGGCCGGTCTCCATGACGTCGGCGAACAGCTTGGCGACCAGGTGGACGTGCTGTTCGTGGATCATCAGATGGGCCGCGTACTGCCCCAGGGCCTCCTGCGCGGTGTAGCCGAACAACTCCTCGGCCTGCGGGCTCCACAGCACGATGCGTCCCTCGGTGTCCGTGACCACCGACGCCATGCCCAACTCGTCGAGCAGCCCGCTCGGCCGTACGGCACCGCGCGGGGGCTCCCTGCCCTCGGACGCGGGTATTCCGGCTGCACCCATTGCACGAACCGCCTTCGACCGTTCTCGCGGCACGCCGTACCCCGGTGCCGACTCCCCTTGTTCTACCGCGTGCAACCGTCTCTGTGGCCACGCGGTGGTGTTCTTCCACCATCCCTCAACACGGGGGCGCGCGTCCGGTGAAGCGCGCCGGGGTGATGAACGCCCGCCCGCTTCCTTTCGGCGCCCTCGTGTTCATCCACTTGGTCTGTACATGACCGCGACTGGGCGCCAGACTGTCCGCCGAGCCACCTCACCCCCCGCCCCAGGAGCCCCAGGAGTCCCTCCATGCCCCTGCGCGTCAGACAGCGCTCGCGCGCGGTCCTCGCCGCCCTCGTCACCCTCACCGCGACGGCCCTCCTGGCCGCCGCACCGCCGGCCTCGGCCGCCGACACCTGGACCGAGGTGGGTTCCGACCGCGCCAACCCGCTCACCGAGAGCCAGGGCCTGACCTCCGTCGAGGTCCCGGCCAACTCCGCCAACCGGTACACCGGCATCGGCACCATCCCCATCGGCGTCTCCACGCGGGGCTGGAACCATGTGGGCGACCCCGACGCCTCCTACGACGGCCACTACGTCGAGCCCTACCAGGCCGACTCCGGCACCGCGAAGATGTACCGCGTGCAGGCACCGGACGGCACCTGGTCCGAGTACGTCCACACCCTCAGCCCCGGTGAGGCCCTCAACAACTCCTGGGTCGCGATCTCGCCCGACGGACAGTGGATGCTCACCGGCGAGTGGGGCACCATGACCCGCTTCCTGGTCCTGCCCACGCCCGGCGTCAACGCGAGCACCTCCCCCTCCGCGAACCTCCCGCAGGCGGCCACCGTCACCCTCGACCACGCCGTACGGGACGTGCAGGGCTGCGACTTCGTGACCGCCACCCAGCTGCTGTGCTCCTCCGACGACCCGGCCGGCACCCTGTTCGGCTACACCAAGCCGCTCCTCCAGGTCGACCTGTCCGCCGCCCCGACCGGCTCGGCGAACGTCACCGGACATGTCACGGCACTGCGCCAACTGCCCCTGCGCAGCTCCTGCTCCGGCTCCTTCGAGACCGAGGGCATCGACTACGACCGCCGCACCGGAACCCTGCGCGTGATCGTCGTCTCACCCGGCTTCTGTGTGCTGACCGACAGCAAGACGTACCGCTTCACCAGGAGTTGAGCCCCGCCACGAGAAGTGCCGGCCCTCGCGGAAATGGGGGTCGGCACCGATGTCCGGGCCGGGGGACCGGATGCGACGGTGGAACGCACATCCACTGACGAAGGAGTTGTCGCATCCATCCCCGAACGGCACAGCACGCACGCCCGACCGCGCCCCCGGGGGAGGTGACCCGTGGGACACGCTGACACCCTCCTCGCCATGGGCGGCGCCTTCCTCGCCGCGGCCTTCCTCGCCCGGCTCGGCGGGCGCATCGGACTGCCGACCATCCCGCTCTTCATGCTCGCCGGCATCCTGCTCGGCCCGCACACCCCGGGCCTGGTGCTGGTCGAGGATCCGCACGACTTCGAGATGCTCTCCGCGCTCGGCCTGGTGCTGCTGCTGTTCTACCTCGGCCTGGAGTTCCACGTCGACGACCTGCGCAACGGCGGCAGGCGCCTGCTCGCCGCCGGCGGGATCTACCTCCTGGCGAACGTCGGTGCCGGACTCGGCTTCGGGTTCGCGCTCGGCTGGGGAACCCGGGAGGCCCTCGTGCTCGCCGGGGTCCTCGGCATCTCCTCGTCGGCGATCGTCACCAAGATCCTCATCGACCTGGGGCGGATCGGCCGCCCCGAGACCCGGCTGATCCTCGGCGTGATCGTCGTGGAGGACATCTTCCTCGCCCTGTACCTCGCCGCACTCCAGCCGGTCGTCAGCGGTGCACGCGGACCCGTGGAGATGCTCCTCCAGGCGGGCAAGGCGTTCGGCTTCCTGATCGTGCTGGCCGTGGCCGCCCGTTACGGGACGCGCTGGATCGGCCGGCTGATCCACGTCCGGGACGACGAACTCCTGGTCATCAGCTTCCTCGGCGCCGCGGTCCTCGTCGCGGGCGTCTCCGAGGTGCTCGGCGTCGCCGACGCCATCGGCGCCTTCATGGTCGGCCTGATCCTGGCCGGCACGCCCTCGGGGCCGCGCATCCGCAGCCTGGTGCACCCGCTCCGCGACGCCTTCGCGGCCATCTTCTTCTTCGCCTTCGGGCTCTCCATCGACCCCGGTGTCGTCACGTCCGTCGCCGGGCCCGTCGCCGCCGCGGCCGCCGTGACGGTCGTGATGAACATCGTCGCCGGTCTGCTCGTCGCCCGTCTCTACGGCTACGGCGCCCAGCCCGCCGCCGACATCGCCACCACCCTCGTCGCCCGCGGCGAATTCGCCCTGATCCTCGGCGCGATGGCGGCGAGCGCGGGACTCGACGCACGTCTGGCGCCGTTCATCGCCGGGTACGTCCTCGTCCTGGCCGTTCTCGGTCCCGTGGCCGCGGGGCGGGCCCATCTGCTGGCCCGGGCCCTGGGGTCACGTCGTCGTGCCGGGACGCCCGGGGACGACGACACCACCCCGCAGCCGGTCTCCGTCCCGGTCGGGGCGGACGCGGAACGGTAGCGGACGTCCGCCGTGCGAAGGAGGAGTCATGGGCCGGCCCGACGACGAACGCCTGCTCGACCTCGCGGCGCGGCTGGCGCGTGACGACCCACGGTTCGCCCGCGCGCTGGGCTCGGGCCGCCCCGCCCGGCCCCGCGAGTACCGGCGCACGGGGGCCTGGGCCACCCTCGCCGTCGCCGTCCTCCTCCTGACCTCCGGCATGGCCCTCCCGGAGGGGATCCTGGTGGCCGCGGGCCTGGTACTCGCCGGAATCGCGGTCCCTCTGTTCGACCCACACAGGGACGAGCCGCACCGGTGACGCCGTTGGGGGTGGGGTGAGGGGGCGTGGGGCGCGTTGTGGGGATGCGGTGCGCGCGGAGGGGCAGCCGGTCGTGCCGCGGAGCAGGCGCCTGCGCCGAAGGCGGCCGGTCGGGCTCCGAGGTCGCAGGTCGGGCTCGGGGGTCGCCGGTCGGGCTCCGACGTCGGCCGCCGCCGTCCGAGGTGCCCGGTTGTCCCGCGACGTCGCCGGTCGTCCATGCAGCAGCCGTCGGCAGGGCCCCTTCTCCGCCGGTAGTGCTCCGGCGGAGGTGGTGGTTTTCTGAGGGGGTGGCGCGGTTCGCGGGGAACCCGGCGGTCCGGTCATCGTCACGGAAGGAGCGACCACGATGGATCGTGAGCGAACGCACGACGAGTCCGTCTCCCTGGAGATCAGCGGATGCAGCGCGGAGGACGCCCGGATCGTCTTCGACACCCTGACCGCGTGCTTCGAGTCCGACCGGGGCGCCGACGAGGTGCCGCAGCAACTCCACGAGTCGCGGCCGATGGTGTGGCTGGGCACGTTCGAGGTGACCGAGGCGCGTTCCTGCCCGCCGCCCGCCCGGCTGTCGTCCTCCGTGGAGGCCGACGCGCAGGGCGGCTACTGGGCCATCGAGCAGTTGCGGACCACGCTGGACTCGATGTTCGCGGTGCGGGACCTCGCCTCCATGTCGGGGGACCAGGAACGCGAACTGCACGTGCGGCTGGAGAGCCGCTGAGTACGTCGCCCGGCGCGCGAGGGCGCCACGTGGTTCTCGTCACCCCGTTATGCAACTAGTTGCATAAACGCGTCGCGGTCCTCTACAACAGGGAGGACGAGACCGCGACGGAGGGGCCCGATGAGCCGTTACCCGCACCTGCTGAGCCCGCTCGACCTGGGCTTCACCACGCTGCCCAACCGCGTCCTGATGGGCTCGATGCACGTCGGCCTGGAAGAGGCCGAGCGCGGCTTCGAACGCATGGCGGCGTTCTACGCGGCCCGCGCGCGGGGCGGGGTGGGCCTGATCGTCACCGGCGGCATCGCCCCCAACGACGAGGGCCGGCCCTACGAGGGCGGCGCCAAGCTCACCACCGACGCGGAGGCCGAGCAGCACCGCACCGTCACCGAGGCCGTGCACCGCGAGGGCGGCCGGATCGCGATGCAGATCCTGCACTTCGGGCGGTACGCCTACCACCAGGACCTCGTCGCCCCGAGCCCCCTCCAGGCACCGATCAGCCCCTTCCCGCCCCGCGAGCTCACCGACGCCGAGGTGGAGCGCACCATCGACGACTACGCCCGCGCCGCCCGCCTCGCCCGGCAGGCCGGCTACGACGGCGTGGAGATCATGGGCTCCGAGGGCTACCTCATCAACGAGTTCATCGCGGCCCGGACCAACGGGCGCACCGACCGCTGGGGCGGGTCGTACGAGAACCGCATGCGCTTCCCGGTCGAGATCGTGCGGCGGGTGCGGGAGGCGGTCGGCGAGGACTTCATCATCGTCTACCGGCTGTCCATGCTGGACCTGGTCCCGGGCGGTTCCACCCTGGACGAGGTGATCACGCTCGCCAAGGCCGTCGAGGCGGCCGGGGCCACGATCATCAACACCGGCATCGGCTGGCACGAGGCCCGCATCCCCACCATCGCCACCTCGGTGCCGCGCGGCGCCTACACCTGGGTGACCAAGCGGCTCATGGGCGAGGTGTCGGTCCCGCTGGTGACCACCAACCGCATCAACACCCCCGAGCTGGCGGAGCAGTTGCTCGCCGACGGCCACGCGGACATGGTGTCGATGGCCCGCCCGATGCTCGCCGACCCCGACTTCGTGAACAAGGCGGCCGAGGGGCGCCCCGAGGCCATCAACACCTGCATCGGCTGCAACCAGGCCTGCCTCGACCACACCTTCAGCCTCCAGATCACCTCCTGCCTGGTGAACCCGCGTGCCTGCCACGAGACCGAGCTGGTGCTGTCCCCGACCCGGCTCAAGAAGCGGGTCGCGGTCGTCGGCGCCGGTCCCGCGGGTCTCGCCTGCGCGGTCTCCGCCGCCGAACGCGGCCACGAGGTCACCCTCTTCGACGCCGCGAGCGAGATCGGCGGTCAGCTCAACGTGGCCCGCAAGGTCCCCGGCAAGCAGGAGTTCGACGAGACGATCCGCTACTTCCGCCACCAGCTCGACGCCCACGGCGTGGACGTACGGCTCAACACCCCGGCTTCCTCGGGTGACTTGACGGAGTACGACGAGGTCGTCGTCGCCACCGGCGTCACCCCGCGCACCCCCGACATCCCCGGCCTCGACCACCCCAGCGTGGTCGGCTACCTCGACGTCCTGCGCGACAACGCCCCCGTCGGCGATCGGGTCGCGATCCTCGGCGCCGGGGGCATCGGCTTCGACGTCGCCGAGTTCCTCACCGACGGCGGCGACAAGGCGCACGAGGACCCGGCGACGTACTTCCGTCAGTGGGGCGTGGACATGGACTACACGGCACCCGGCGGACTCGGCGTCCCCGAGCGCCCGGCGCCGCCCCGGACCGTGCACCTCCTCCAGCGCAAGACCAGCAAGGTCGGCGCCGGGCTCGGCAAGACCACCGGCTGGATCCACCGCACCGAGCTCAAGCACCGGGGCGTCACCATGGTCCCGGGCGTGCGCTACGACCGGGTCGACGACGCCGGCCTGCACATCACCGTCGGCGAGGAGAGCACCGTCCTGGAGGTCGACACCATCGTGCTGTGCACGGGCCAGGAGCCGCGCCGGGACCTGTACGAGGAGCTCGTCGCGGCGGGCCGCAGCGCGCACCTGATCGGCGGGGCCGACGTGGCCGCCGAGCTGGACGCCAAGCGGGCCATCAAGCAGGGCACCGAGGTCGCGGCGGCCCTGTAGGGAGCCCCGGCCCCGCTCGGCTCGTCCCTAGGATGACTCCATGTCACTCCCGCACGCGATCCTCACCGCACTGCTCGAAAGGCCGTCGGCGGGGCTGGACCTGACCCGTCGGTTCGACCGGTCGATCGGCTACTTCTGGTCGGCCTCGCACCAGCAGATCTATCGCGAGCTGGGAAAACTGGAGGCCGAGGGCTACATCCGGGCCATCCCGGAGGACCGGCCGAGCCGGGGCCAGAAGAAGAGCTACGAGGTCCTGCCCGCGGGCCGCGCCGAGCTCGAACGCTGGACGGCCGCGGCGCAGGACCCCAAGCCGCACCGGGACGCCCTGCTGCTGCGGCTGCGCGCGGCCGCAGTCGTCGGCACGGACGGACTCGAAGCCGACCTCCGCCGCCATCTCGACCTGCACCGGCGGCAGTTGGCGGAGTACGAGCAGATCCAGGACCGCGACTTCCCACCCGGCAAGGACAGCGCGCAGGCCAGGCTTCAGCACCTGGTCCTGCGCGCGGGCATCGAACTGGAGACCTTCTGGACGCAGTGGCTCACCGAGGCGCTGGAGGAGCTGGCCGAACTTCCGGACAGCTGAGGGCGTTCGGCGAACTCCCGGACAGCTGAAGACGTTCCGCGAACTCCCGTGCCCGGCAGGGGTTCAGAGGCGGTACGGCCGCGACCGGCGGCGCAGGAACCAGGCCGTCGCCGCCGCGCCGACCGCCACCAGACCGCCGCCGACCGCCAGCGTCACGGTGCCGTAGTCCTTGGTGGCCCCGCCCAGACCGCCCAGGACGCCGCGCGAGGGGGAGGCGGAGGCCGTCGACGAGGTCGTGGGCGTGGCGGAGCCGGACACGATGATCGACTGGGTGCCCGCCGTGCTGTTGTTGTAGGCGCACATCACGATGACGGTGTACGTCCCGGGGCTCACGTTCGACCAGGCGGCCGACTGGAGCGAGGTGGTCCCCGACAGGGCCACCTGGCGCCCCTGGCTGAAGTTGGCCTGGCTGCTGGTGAGCAGCGAGGCGGTGCCCCAGCCGCCGGTGGGGGCGGTGCGGGAACAGGCCGTCGTGGTGACGGAGACCGTGGATCCGGAGGTGCTCACGGAGATCCCGGGACCTGCCGCGGCGGGCCCGGCGGTCAGGGCGAGCGGCAGCGCGGCGACGGCCGCGACGGTCAGGCCGGAGCGGAGAAGTGGCTGAATAGTGCGCATGGACTGCCCTCCGGCGGCACGGTTGGCGGAACATCCGTGGCGCCGCCGAGGTGGGGGAAGCCCGTGCTGCCTCAGGGGCAGCCAATGCGCGGACGGCCCGGCCCGCACCCGGGGCACCGCCGCGCGGGTGACGGAATCCTCCGGTCGGCGCACACGCCGGCCGCGGAGGTGGGCGGTCGTCACCGGCCGGCGGCGCCCGTCGTGACCGTCCGCTCGGCCGACAGCCCGCCCCAGGTGCCGTCGGGCAGCCGGGCCCTGATCCGCACCCGGTGGCGCTCGCCGGGCTCGCGCCCCAGATAGAAGCTGTACGTCGTCCTCCCGCGCGGAGGTGTCCCGCCGAACACGAGCGAGGTGGCGGCCGCTCCGTCGAGACGGACCTGGTACTCGGTGACGACCCCGTCCGTCCGGGGCGGGAGCCAGGCCAGGTCCAGGTAGTACGCCCCGTCGACGCCGAGCCGGGCCGTGGCGCGGAAGTCCGTAGGGGCGGTCTCCCGGCCGTCGTCGCCGCCGGGCGTGCTGAGCCGGACGTCCGCCGCGGCCGGCGAGAGGTTTCCGGCCGCGTCCCGGGCCCGGACCGTGAACGAGTAGCGGGTGCCCGGACGCAGCCCCGTGACCACGGCCGCCGTCTGGGCCCCGCCCACGCTGTGGATCTTGCTGCCGCCCTGGTAGATGTCGTACGACACCACGTCCCGGTCGTCCGAGGAGGCGGACCAGCTCAGCTGGACGGCCCGGCTGCCCGCCGTCCGGCCGCGCAGTTCGCCGGGGCGGGCCGGGGCCGAGCGGTCCGCCGCCACGGCCGCGGGAGTCGTCGCCCGCACCTCCGGGCTCGGCGGGCCGAGACGTCCTTCGGGGTCGCGGGCCCGCACGCTGAAGACGTACGGGGTCGCGGGCCGGAGTCTGGTGACATCCGCCATGTGCTGTGAAGCGGGCACATCCTTGACCTTTGTGGTGCCGCGATACACCTCGTAGCGGTCGATCCCCGTGCCGACGGCATTCCACATCACATGCACGCTCGTCGCGCTGCCCGCGGTCGCGGTGACGCCCCCGGGGGCGGCGGGCAACGGGCCGCTCCCCCCGTCGTCCGGACCGCCGCACCCGCAGGAACCGACGAGCAGGAGTGCCGCGCACAGGGCGAGGGGGACGGGTACGCCTCGCACGTCTCGGCCTCCCCGCAGGACAGTACGGCAATGGTCCGGACCAATATGGCGTCGAGGGTGGGCCCGCGGCAAGAGGGGCGACCGCGTGGGCCGGGCTCGGGACGGTTACGTATGCTGAAACCTCTCCAGGCCGAACTCGCCATGAGTGAAGGGGAGTTCACGCCGGTGGCGCGGGCCGCTGTCGTCGCTGTTCCCGCGCCCGTACGGGTGGCCGGGCGGCCGGGGTCCGCCGAGGGCTCCAGCCCCCGGCTCCTGCCCCCCTTTCCAGCACCGCCCCCTTCGCGTCCCTGCCCCGTCCGGGTGCCTGCCCCGTCCGGCCCCCTTGCGGTGGCCGCTGCGCTGAGACCGCATCAGATTGGGCTGAGTGCCCGTCAATGCACCCGAGGAGAGGGTCCCTTATCGTGCGTGTCCAGTCGCTGACGCTGGCCGCGGCAAGCGCCGCTCTGCTCGCCCCCACGGCAGCCCCCGCCGTAGAGGTCGCCACCGCCCGGACGGAGCCGGTGGTGCGGCGGGAAGGCACCGTCCCGGCCGCCGACCTGCTGGCCCGGGTGCGGGACTGCGTTCCCGTCTCGCGCGGTCGCTACCGCGCCGACGAGGACAAGTCCGCGACCATCCCGGTCTGCGGCACCGAGGAGGCCGTGTTCTGGAAGGCCGACATGGACATCGACTGCGACGGCCGGCCGGGCAGCCACTGCAACAGCCGCACCGACCCGCTCTTCTCCGACGCCACCGCCTACCAGCAGTCCGACGGCCGCTATCTCAGTGCCGAGAACCTGCCGTTCATCGTGGTCCCGGCCCCGAGCCCGGTCTGGGACTACCGGGCCCACGGGGTGCACGGCGGCGCCGTCGCGGCCGTCGTGTACGAGGACCGGGTGCAGTACGCCGTCGTCGGGGACGTCGGCCCGAGCGGCATCATCGGGGAGGCGTCCTACGCCACCGCGAAGGCGCTCGGCATCCGCTCCGACCCCCGCGGCGGCGGCGCGCCCTCCGGTGTCACCTACATCGTGTTCAAGGACTCCCGGGTGAAGCCCATCGAGGACCACCAGGCCGCCGTCACATTGGGGGAGCGGCTGGCACGGGAGTTCGTGCAGGGTGAGGCGGCGAAGAGTCGCAAGAGACGGTGACGGCGAGGGCCTGGCGGGGAGAACTCCCCGCCAGGCCCTCGCCGCTGCGCACTCGTCGCGCGCCGCCCCTCAGACCTTCCGGTAGCTGTACGCCTCCGCCGCGGCCGCCTCGACGGCCGCGAGGTCGGCGCCGGCCGCCGCCGTGACCACCGCGGCCACCGCTCCTTCGACGAAGGGGGCGTCCACCAGGCGTGTGCCGTCCGGGAGTTCGTCGCCCTCCGCGAGCAGCGCCTTGACGGTGAGCACCGCGCTGCCGAGGTCGGTCAGCACGGCCACCCCGGCGCCCCGGTCCACGGACGCGGCCGCGGCGGCGATCAGCTCCGCACTCGTACCCAGACCGCCCCCCTCGGTACCGCCCGCCGCGGCGACGGGCACCTCGGTGCCGCCGCCCGCGAGCCCCTTCGCCAGCTCCGCGACCGACGCGGCCACCTCGGCGCTGTGCGACACCAGCACGATCCCGACCGGGTTTGCGTCACTCACCGGCTGCCTCCGCGAGAGCTGCGATCAGGAGGGCGGCCGAGGTGGCGCCCGGGTCCTGGTGTCCGATGCTGCGCTCACCGAGGTAACTCGCCCGGCCCTTGCGGGCCTGCAACGGCGTCGTGGCGAGCGCCCCCTGCTCGGCGGCCGTGCGCGCGGCGGCGAAGCCGCTGCCGAGCGCGTCGAGGGCGGGCACCAGGGCGTCGATCATGGTCTTGTCGCCGGGCGCGGCTCCGCCCAGCGTCATGACCGCCTCCACGCCCGCCCGCAGCGCCTCGGTCAGCTGTTCCGCGTTGACCTCGGCGGCGTCCCCGAACGCTTTGCCGGTGCGCCGCAGCAGCGTCCCGTAGAGGGGCCCCGAAGCGCCGCCGACCGTCGAGATGAGCTGGCGTCCGGCAAGGGTGAGGACCCCGCCCGGGGTGTCCGGGGCCTCCTTCTCCAGGGTCGCGGTCACCGCGGTGAAGCCGCGCCGGAGGTTGCTGCCGTGGTCGGCGTCCCCGATGGGGGAGTCGAGAGCGGTGAGCCGCTCCGCCTCACGGTCCACTGACGTGGCGGTCGCCGTCATCCAACGGCGGAAGAAGTCGGCGTCGAACACTGGATCTCCTTGCGTGGTCGGTACGTTGGTCGCCTGCTCACACCCCCCAGCGCAGCCCCGCCGTCCTCACCGGCGCGTCCCACAGCCGCAGCAGCTCCTCGTCCACCTGGCACAGGGTGACGGAGGCGCCCGCCATGTCGAGCGAGGTGACGTAGTTGCCGACCAGGGTGCGGGCGACGGCGACCCCGCGCTCGGCGAGCACCCGCTGCACCTCGGCGTTGAACCCGTACAGCTCCAACAGGGGTGTGGCGCCCATGCCGTTGACGAGGACGAGCACGGGACTGCGCGGGCTCATGTCGTCGAGGATCGCCTGCACCGAGAAGTCGGCGATCTCCCGGGAGGTCATCATGGAGCGCCGCTCCCGACCGGGCTCGCCGTGGATGCCGACCCCCAACTCCAGCTCACCGTCGGGCAGATCGAAGGTCGGGCTGCCCTTGGCGGGCGTGGTGCAGGCGCTCAGCGCGACGCCGAAACTCCGGGAGTTCTCGTTGACCTGACGGGCGATCGCCTCCACCCGCTCCAGCGGCTGCCCCTCGTCCGCAGCGGCGCCCGCGATCTTCTCCACGAACAGGGTGGCACCCGTGCCGCGCCGGCCCGCCGTGTAGAGGCTGTCGGTGACGGCGACATCGTCGTTCACGAGCACCTTGGCGACCTGAATGCCCTCGTCCTCGGCGAGCTCGGCGGCCATGTCGAAGTTGAGCACGTCACCCGTGTAGTTCTTCACGATGAACAGCACCCCGGCCCCGCTGTCCACGGCGGCCGCCGCCCGCACCATCTGATCGGGCACCGGCGACGTGAACACCTCGCCGGGACAGGCCGCGGAGAGCATGCCGGGCCCGACGAATCCGCCGTGCAGCGGCTCGTGCCCGGACCCGCCACCGGAGACCAGGGCGACCTTCCCGGCCACGGGGGCGTCCCGCCGTACGATCACACGGTTCTCGACATCCACGGTCAACTCCGGATGGGCGGCCGCCATCCCGCGCAGGGCGTCCGCGACCACGGTTTCCGGGACGTTGATGATCATCCTCATGGGTGTCTCCTCCAGGGATTGACAGAACAGACAAATCGGTGACCGGCGTTTCGCCAGCTCACAGCGGACGGATGCAGTTTTCGATCGTGGCGGTCGGTGGTGGTCACACAGGCGCGGGCGGAGAGCACTGCTGTGGGCAGTATCGACCTTGGGACACCGAAGGTCACGTCGGGGACGCGGGTGCGGGGCCTTGACTGTCGAAGACGCCTGCACGTACGGGGAGCGCTGCGCGCCCCGCGTCGCGTGAGCTGCTGACCTGCGGAAGAGCGGTGGCGGCTCTGAGTGGTTCCCTCCGCTTCCCTGGATCAGAGGGGCGCAACACCTCCCACCGCAAGGTCCGGGCCTGCGTCGAGCACGTGTTCGCGCGGATGCAGGCGCGGAAGCTTGCTGCCTCCGCGCCTCGAAGGGTCTCAGTCGATGCAGAACTCGTTCCCCTCGATGTCCAGCATCGGAATGCATGAGTCGTTGCCGTCGTACAGCGTTTGCACGTGGACCGCACCGAGCGGGATCAGCCGTGTGCATTCGGCTTCGAGTGCCGCGAGGCGTTCCTCGCCCACGAGTCCCGTGCCGACCCGCACATCGAGATGCACGCGGTTCTTGACGGCCTTGCCCTCGGGGACGCGCTGGAAGTACAGGCGCGGGCCCACACCCGAGGGGTCGACGCAGGCGAACCAGCATCCCTTTCCTCGGGCGACTGTGAACGCTTGAAATCGTCCCAGGTGGCGAACCCCGCGGGTGGCGGCGGTACGACGTAGCCCAGCACCTCGCACCAGAAGCGGCCGAGGCGCTCGGGTTCCGCGCAGTCGAAGGTGACCTGGAACGTCCTGATCCCTGACATCGGCGCACCGTACCGCGTACCAGGGGGACTCCGCCGCTCATTTCCCCTGGCGGATCCGCCCGCCCCGTCACAGCCTGGGCCGCCCTGGACACCAAGGTTCATATGGGCGGATCAAGAATTTCGTCGAGCAGGGGTGTGTAGACATCGCCGACTGCGCGGGCGTCTATCAACTGGTGTACCCGGTCCACCCAGTCCCGCGGCACAGGGTGCCCGGCCATCTCCCACTGATTCGGCACGACGGTCAGACAGCGTTTGCACGCCGACTTGACGCTCGGTGCCGTCGAGGCCCGGACGTGCAGGTCCGCCCGGCCGGTCCACGCGGTCCAGTCGGCTGGCCAACTCGCCACCTTCATCCCGCAGTTGTCGGCACCCATGGGTGAGGGCGACCAACTCCGGCCCCAGCGCGGTGCGATGTCGGCCACCGGCGGGCCGACCGGTGTCCGAAGGCGAGGCGGGCCGCGCTCCCGGCGAGGCCGGGCGGCTGCTCGGGCGGCATCAGCGCGACGGCGGCGGCCGGTACGGAACAGGCCGGAATCCGTGTTCGCGGTCGTGTGCCCCGGTCGGGAAGCCTCGCCTCACGCCCGCAACGGATTGGCGCGAGCCGCCGCCAGGAGGTACCACGCGGTGGCGCCCGTGTGCCGGTACGGGTAGTAGCCGAACCCGAAGCCCGTGTCGAGGGGGCTGCTCGCCGAGACGATCCCGGAGCGGGCGGGCAGGGGGGTGCCGCCGGCGGTCTGGCCGTCGCCGAGGAGGTCCTGGGCACGTTCGATCGAACCGAGGAGCCGGTGGGCGCGCTTGTCGTCACCGGCCCGGCCTCGCTCGCGCAGGGCGAGGGCGAGGTGGGCGGTGCCCTCGAACCAGACGCCGTTGCGGTCGGGTCTGGGCTGCCCCGCGGCGATCGGGGCGCTCTCGTCGGCCAGCAGGCTCGCGGAACTGAAGGTGACGCCCTCGTAGGACTGGCCGGAGGGGACCGTGCTGTTGGGACGGTCCGCTGTGTCCCGGACGGCCAGCTCGGACGCGGCCCAGTCGAGGGAGCGGGCGTGGGCCGACGAGGCGAGGGCGAGGTGGGTCCAGGTCTGGGTGTCCTCCGGGATGGGGGACCTGTTGATCGTGACGCCGTCGTTGGTGCCGGTGTAGAAGAACCCGCCCTTCGGCTCCCACATCTTCTCGACGAAGGCCCGGGCACGCGCCCGGCGCTCCCGCCAGACGCGGTCCCCGGTGAGCCGGGCGAGCCGTCCGAACAGCCCGACCAGGTCGGTGTTGTGCTCGGTCGAGGTGAACGGCAGTTTCCTGTCCGCCCCGTCGACGCCGAACTTGTACCCGCCGAGCGGCTCGTCGGTCCGTCCGACCCGCTCGATCCACTCGCCGATCCGCACCGCGCCGGTGAGGAAGCGCCGCTGCCCCGTCCGCCCGGCCAGCGCGGCGAGCGCGACACCGGCCCACGCCATGTCACCCACGGCGGTGCCGGTGAAGCCGAACTGCGTCCCGACGTTGGCCGTGCCGTCGGCCCGGACGAACCCGTCCGGCTGCGGGGAGCCGTCGTAGAAGGTGTACGGCCCCACGTTGTAGGCCTGCCGCAACCTGCCGTCGTCGTGGACGGGGTCGTGGGTCTGGGCGTACAGCAGCGCGTCGCCGAGGGCCACGGCCCGGGACCCGCCGCCGGGGAAGGCCAGGTGGGCCAGGATCGCGAGGGCGTTGTCGTAGGTGAACGCGGTGCTGAACAGACCCGCCTGGTCGCTGTAGCTCTGGGTGAGCCGGATCGTGCCGTGGTCCGGGTACGCGTCCATGGCGGCGGCGAGGAAGGCCCGCGCCCGGCCGGCCGGGGAGAGCGCGGAGGCACCCGTGAGGCCCTGTGCCGCCCGGGCGGAACCGGCGCCGGTCGCGGTGAGGGCCGCGACCCCGAGTCCGGTTCCGATGAGCGTACGGCGGCTGAGGGGCGGGCGCGGGCTGCCGGTCATGGGTCTCCTCGGGGCTGCGGGCCAAGGCAGGTCAGGGTGGGCCAGGGTTCTGAGAGCGCTCTCAAAGAGCGCGGGCTCATTCTGCTGTGGCGGGGTGCAGCGGTCAACGTCTGCGAAATGGACAGCAGTTGGCCGTCACCCCCAGGGTCGTACGGAGCTTCTCCGCGCATCCCACCCGGCCGCCGGCCCCGCCCTCCCGGCCCCTGTTGATCTCCCCACCCCTGGGTACCCGTGCCCCATGACCACCGCCTACCCACCCCACGCGCTGCACGACTACGCGCTGCTGGCGGACGGTGAGCGCGGGGCGCTCATCGGGCCCGACGGTGCCATCGGGTGGCTGTGCGCTCCCGCCTGGCACGACGACGCGGTCTGCGCCGCGCTGGTCGGCGGGCGGGGGGCGTACGCCATCACTCCCCGGGGGCGGCACGTCTTCGGCGGCTACTACGAGCAGGGCACCCTGATCTGGCGCAGCCGCTGGGTCACCGAGGAGGGGATCGTCGAGTGCCGTGAGGCGCTGGCCTTCCCCGGCGACCCGGACCGGCTCGTCCTGCTGCGACAACTGCACGCGGTCGACGGCCCGGCCCACCTCTCCGTCGTCCTCGACCCGCACGGCGAGTACGGCGCGGCGGAGCTCGACTCCGCGCACCGCGGCGACGACGGAGTGTGGGAGCTGCGGACCGGCAGGCACCGGCTGCGCTGGCAGGGCGCCCCGGGGGCGGCCGCGGGCGAGCACGGCCTGACCCTCGACATCGAGCTGAAGCCCGGTGAGCGGCACGACCTGGTCCTGGAGTGCTCCGCGTCCCCCTTCCCGGCCGAGCCGCCGGAGCCGCGGCGCGCCTGGGCGGCCACCGAGGCCGCCTGGCGCGAGGCGGTCCCGGCGTTCGACGGCACGGCCGCCCCCGGTGACGCGCGGCGGGCGTACGCCATCCTGCGCGGGCTCACCACGCGGGGCGGAGGCATGGTCGCGGCGGCGACGACCAGCCTGCCCGAGCGCGCCGAGGAGGGCCGCAACTACGACTACCGGTACGTGTGGATCCGCGACCAGAGCTATGCCGGACAGGCCGCCGCCGCCGCGGGCGACCATGTACTCCTCGACTCCGCCGTCGACTTCGTCACCGCGCGCCTGCACGTCGACGGACCCCGTCTGGTGCCCGCCTACACCGTGCACGGGCGGCCCGTCCCGGCCCAGCGCGACCTCGACCTGCCCGGCTACCCCGGTGGCTTCGACCGTGTCGGCAACCGGGTGGGCGAGCAGTTCCAGCTCGACTGCTTCGGCGAGGCCCTTCTGCTGCTCGCGGCCGCCGAACGCCACGGGCGACTGGACGAGAGTCACTGGAAGGCGGTGGACATCGCGGTGCGGGCCGTGTCCGACCGGTGGCGCGAGCCCGACGCCGGGATCTGGGAGCTGGACGACCGGGAGTGGACCCACAGCAGGCTCACCTGCGTCGCGGGCCTACGGGCCGTAGCGGCGGCGGCGCCCCGCCACCCGCTCGCCGCCACCTGCACGGCCCTCGCCGACACCCTGCTCCACGCCGCCGAACGGACCTGCGTCCATCCCGACGGCCACTGGCAGCGCACCCCGGACGACCCGTCCGTGGACGCCGCCCTGCTGCTGCCCGGTGTACGCGGCGCCCTGCCCGCCGCCGACCCGCGCACCCGGGCCACCCTCGCCGTCTGCCGCCGGGAGCTGGCCGACGACCACTACCTCTACCGCTTCCGCCACGACGACCGCCCCCTGGAGGAGGCCGAGGGCGCCTTCCTGCTGTGCGGGTTCGTCATGGCGCTCGCGGAGCACCAGCAGGGTCGGACGGTCGAGGCGTACCGCTGGTTCGAACGCAATCGCGGAGCCTGCGGCGCGTCCGGCCTGTACGCGGAGGAGTTCGACATCGCCCAGCGCCAGCTCCGCGGCAACCTCCCGCAGGCCTTCGTCCACGCACTGCTGCTGGAGGCGGCCGCCCGGCTCGGTGAGCGAGCGGGCGACCGCCTCCAGGTGCGGTAAGGCGTACCGGGGTGCCCGTCAGCTGCCCGCGGGGCCGCCGCTGCCGAAGGATCCGCTGCTGCCCTCGTTCCAGCGCGGCCGCTCCCCCGAACCGGTCCGGCTCGGGCTGTTGCCGTGGTTGGGCAGCTCGTGCGGGGTCAGCCGGGTGTCGCCCCGGGGCACCTCGTCAGGCTCCCGGTGCTCCCTGACCTCACGGACCGGCCCGCCCTCGGGCAGCTTCGGCTGCTCCTCGGGAGTGGGCGGGGGCGACTCGCGGCGCCTGACCCGGGAGCCCAGCCAGAAGGCGCCGATCAGCACCGCCACGACCACCACACCCGCGGCGATCACTCCGGCCGCGAGACCGCCCCGGCCCGCCGCCATGTCCATCCATTCGCTGTTCAGGGCTTGGTTCATGGCACCCGAGTACCCCCGGACCCGCGAGCGAACCGACCCCCAGGAGTGCCGCGAACCCCCGGAACTCCGGGTTTGACGGCCGGGGAACCCCCGGAACCCCGGGTTTGACGGCCGGGACCCCGGCTACCCGCCCCTTGTGACGACTACGACTTCCCAGCAGGAGCTCTTCCGGTTCCTGGAGGACCGGTTCGCGTGCGCCCAGGCGTGCACCGAAACCGCACGCGCCTGCGCGCTGCGTGCCAGCATGGTCGATCCGGACGGCACCGAGGAGCAGGAACTACTGCGGCGCAAGGCCATCATGTGCGCCGAGGTGTGCGACGCGACCTGCCGTGTGCTCTCCGAGGAGAACCACCTCGACGAGGCCGGCATCCGTGTCCAGCTGGAATGGTGCCGCTCGGTCTGCCTGGAGTGCGCGCAGGTCATGGACCGGCACCCGGGTGCGGAGGCGGCGGCCAAGGCGTGCCGCGAGTGCGCCCAGGCGTGCACGGACTTCATGGCGACCCTGCACTGAGACGGACGTCCGGTTCCCAGGATCTCCCGCGCCCCGAGAGACCCCCTCCTGACCGTTCCCAATTTCTGGAACACGTTCTACCGTGTGCGCCGTCAGGACCGGCCTGGGAGCCTGGAGGCGCCGTGCATCTCGACCACACGCCCGAGCAGCAGCGGCTGCGCACCGAACTGCGCGCCTACTTCGCCGACCTGGTCCCGGACAACGCGCACGCCCGCTTCACCGACCGGGAAGCCCAGAAGCGCTTCTACCGCGACACCATCCGCCGCCTCGGCGCCGACGGCTGGCTCGGCGTCGGCTGGCCCAAGGAGTACGGCGGCCGCGGCCTGACCGCGATGGAACAGTTCATCTTCTTCGACGAGGCCGCCCAGGCCGGCGTACCGCTGCCGCTGATGGCCCTCAACACCGTCGGGCCGACGATCATGCAGTACGGCACCGAGGAGCAGAAGTCCTGGTTCCTGCCGCGCATCCTCTCCGGTGAGATCGACTTCGCCATCGGCTACAGCGAGCCCGGCGCGGGCACCGACCTCGCCTCCCTGAAGACACGTGCCGTACGCGACGGCGACGAGTACATCGTCAACGGGCACAAGATCTGGACCACCAACGGCGACACCGCCGACTGGGTGTGGCTCGCCGTCCGCACCGACCCGGCCGCCCCGCCGCACAAGGGCATCACCATGCTCCTGATGCCGACCACCGACCCCGGCTACTCCTGCACCCTCATCAACACCCTCGCCTCGCACGACACCACGGCCAGCTACTACGAGAACGTCCGGGTCCCCGTCTCGCACCGGGTCGGCGAGGAGAACCAGGGCTGGCGGCTGATCACCAACCAGCTCAACCACGAGCGGGTCACCCTCGCCGCCCACGGCACCATGGCGATCCGCGCCCTCCAGAACGTCCAGCGCTGGGCCATGGAGACCAAGCTCGCCGACGGCCGCCGGGTGATCGACCTGCCGTGGGTGCGCCGCCGCCTCGCCCAGACCCACACCCGGCTCGACGCGCTCAAGCTCCTCAACTGGCGGATGGTGAACGCCGTCCAGAACGGCACCCTCACCCCGCAGGACGCCTCCGCCGTCAAGGTCTACGGCTCCGAGGCCCGCCGGGACGCCTACGCGTGGCTCATGGAGATCGTCGCGGCGGCGGGCGCCCTGAAGGAGGGCTCGGTGGGCGACGTCCTGCACGGCGAGCTGGAGCGCGGCTACCGCTCGGCGGTCATCTTCACCTTCGGTGGCGGAAACAACGAGATCCAGCGCGAGATCATCTCGTGGATCGGTCTGGGGATGCCGCGGGTACGGCGTTAGCCTTCCGGCATGACGGGTGATCCGGGATTGTTCGGTCCGAGGTCCGTGACCTGGCAGATGCACGGCGACCCGATGATGTGGGTCGCCGGTGTCCGCGCGCTCTACCTCCAGGCGCTGCACCCGCGCGCGGTGCGCGGTGTCACGCAGAACTCCGACTTCCGGCGCGAGGCCTGGGGCCGGCTGATGCGCACCGCCAGTTTTGTGGGCACCACGACCTACGGCACCACCGAGGCGGCGGAGAAGGCCGGCGCCCGGGTCCGGAAGATCCACAGCATGCTCGGGGCGACCGACCCCGACACCGGCGAACGCTACGGCGTCGACGAACCCGACCTCCTGCTGTGGGTGCACTGCGCCGAGATCGACTCCTACCTCCAGGTCGCCCGGCGCTCCGGCTTCCGCCTCACCGACGAGCAGGCCGACATCTACATCGGCGAACACCGGGTCAGCGCCCGCCTGGTGGGCCTGGACCCCGACGCCGTACCAGCGAACCAGGCCGAGATGGCCGCCTACTTCGAGAAGGTGCTCCCCGAACTGGCCGTCACGCCCGAGGCCCGCGAAGTGGACGACTTCCTCCTCCGCCCGCCGACGCACCCCCTCCTCGTGCCGGCGCGCGAGCTGCTGTGGCGGCGCGTGGCGCACCTGGCGTACGCCGCCCTGCCGCCGTACGCCCACGAGCTGTACGGCAGGCCGGCCCCCGAACCGGCCTCCGTCACCCGTCAGTTGCGCGCCACCGGCACCCTGCTGCGCTGCGTGCCCGCACGGGTGCGCTGGCAACTTCCGCCCCAGCACATCCTGCGGGCCATGGCCCGGCTCGGCCCGGGCTCCCGGCCCGCCCCGTACAAACTCGGACGATAGGTCGCCATACTGGACGGGCCAGGGGAGGGCGGGGCGAGTTCGACGGGGGCGGTCGCAGGAGATGGGGGACAGCAGGCTCATCCAGGGGCGGTACCGGCTGCTCGATCTGATCGGACGCGGCGGCATGGGCGAGGTGTGGCGGGCCCGCGACGAGTCGCTGGGCCGGCACGTCGCCGTCAAGTGCCTCAAGCCGCTGGGCGGGCAGCACGACCAGAACTTCACCCGGGTCCTCAGGGAGCGGTTCCGCCGCGAGGCACGCGTGGCGGCGGCCCTCAGCCACCGCGGGGTGACCGTCGTCCATGACTTCGGCGAGTCCGACGGGGTGCTCTACCTGGTGATGGAGCTCCTGGAGGGCCGCAACCTCAGCCAGCTCCTGGAGGACAACAAACAGCACCCGCTGCCCGTCGCCGACGTCGTCGAGATCGCCGACCAGGTCGCCGCCGCCCTCGCCTACACCCACCGGCAGGGCGTCGTGCACCGGGACCTCAAGCCCGCGAACATCGTCCGGCTCACCGACGGCACCGTGAAGATCTGCGACTTCGGCATCGCCCGTCTCGGCCACGACATCGGCTTCACCTCCCGGCTGACCGGTACCGGCATCGCGATGGGCACCCCGCACTACATGTCGCCCGAGCAGATCGGGGGCACCGAGGTCGACCAGCGCAGCGACCTGTACTCCCTGGGCTGCGTGCTGTACGAGATCGCCACCGGGGCGCCACCGTTCGACCTGGGCGACGCCTGGGCGATCCTCGTCGGCCACCGCGACACCGCGCCCACGCCTCCGCGCAGCCACCGCGCCGAACTCCCCGAGTACCTCGACAAGGTCATCCTCGACCTGCTGGCCAAGCGCCCCGAGCAACGCCCCCACGACGCCCGCGAGGTGGGGCGCCGGATCACCTTCGGCCGTACGACACCGGCGTACGTGCCGACCGTGGTGACCCCGCAGCCCGAATTTCCGGCGCCCCGACCGGAGCTCCCTCCAGAGACCCGGCTGCCTTCCTGGACCCGCGGCATGACCACCGGCCACAAGGCCACCGGCGCCGGCCTCGCCACCACGCCCCCGGACCCCGCGGCGGGCCTGACCGGTGAGTGGATCGCCCGCCCCGCCACCGGCCGCATCGAGACCCCGGTGCCCGTGGAACCGCCGCTGCCGTCCCCGCAGACCATCACCGCGCTGGCCGGACGGCACAACGCGGGACTCAGCCTGGGGCGTCTCGGCCGCTGGGCGGAGGCCGGCGAGGTGCACCGCGCGGTCGCCACGGAGCGCGAGCACCTGCTGGGCCCCGACCACCCCGACACCCTCGCCAGCCGCTACGAGGTCGCCTTCACCCTCAGCCGCACCGGCCGCGCCGCCGACGCCCTGCGCGAGTACAAGCACGTGGCCGCGGCCAGGACCCGCATCCTGGGCGCCGACCACCCCGACACCCTCGCCGCCCGCCAGGAGATGGCGTACGTCCTCGGCCGGCTGGGCCGGCACTTCGACGCCCACCAGGTCTACAACTCGGTCCTCGAGGCCAGGGAACGGCAGATGGGCCCTGACCACCCCGACACCCTCCGCTGCCGTCACAACCTCGCCTTCAACCTCAGCAGGCTCGGGCGCCTGGAGGACTCGTACCGGATGGCCTGCGAGGTGGCCGCGGCCCGCACCCGGGTGCTCGGCCCCCATCACCCCGACACCCTGGTCACCCGGTACGAAGTCGCTTATGCGCTCGGCCAGTTGGGACGCTGGGAGGAAGCCCTCCGGACCTACCGCGAGGTCGCGGAGGCCCGCGCCCAGGCCCTCGGCCCGGACCACCCGGACACCCTCGCCGCCCGTTACGAGGTCGGCATCAGCCTCGGCCGCCTCGGCCGCAGCGCGGACGCCCTCCAGCTCTACCGCGACCTGATCGACGACCGCACCCGCATCCACGGCCCCGCCCACCCCGAGACCCTGCGCGCCCGGCACGGCCTCGGCGTCAACCTCGGCCGCCTCGGCCGCTGGGAGGAGGCGCTCGCCGAGTCCCGGGACGTGTGCGCGATCCGTGAACGCGTCCTCGGGCCCGACCACCCGGACACCCTGGTCAGCCGTCGTGAGGTGGCCGTGGGACTCGGCTGGCTCGGCCGCTGGGCGGACGCCCTCACCGAGTACCGCAGAGTGGCCGCCGCCCGCGAGCACGTCCTCGGCGCCGACCACCCCGACACCCTCGCCAGCCGCAACGACGAGGCCCACTGCCTGGAACAGCTCGGCCGGGGCGCGGAGGCGGTGGAGCTCTACCGGAGAGTGGCGGCCCTCAGGCAGCAGCGGGCGTAGGGGAGCGCAGGCGTAGGGGAGCGCAGGCGTAGGGGTGTGCAGGTGCAGGACCGCGCTGACCGCCGGGCGCGCCAGTCCCGCAGGGCGCGCCAGTCCCGCCAGTTGCCGCCCCTCTGGCCGACCTAGATCATCACGTGTTACGAAGAACCATGCCTGCACACGAGGGACCTCAGCGGAGCTACGACGCCGTCATCGTCGGTGGCGGCCACAACGGCCTGGTCGCCGCCGCCTACCTGGCCCGGGCCGGCCGGTCCGTGCTGGTCCTCGAACGGCTCGGGAACACCGGGGGTGCCGCCGTCTCCACCCGGCCCTTCACCGGCGTGGACGCCCGGCTGTCGCGCTACTCCTACCTGGTCAGCCTGCTGCCCAGGAAGATCGTCCGCGACCTCGGCCTGGACTTCCGTGTCCGCACCCGCACCGTCTCGTCGTACACCCCCGTGGAGCGCGACGGCAGGCCGACCGGTCTCCTCGTCGGCGGCGGCGAGCGCCGCACCCGGGAGGCCTTCGCCAGGCTCACCGGCGGCGAGAGCGAGTACCGGGCCTGGCAGCGGTTCTACGACCTGACGGGCCGCGTCGCGAAGAGCGTCTTCCCCACGCTCACCCAACCGCTGCCCACCCGCGACGAGCTGCGCGGGCGCGTGGACGACGAGGAGGCGTGGCGGCTTCTGTTCGAGGAGCCGATCGGGGTGGCCGTGGAGGCCCGCTTCGCCGACGACCTGGTCCGGGGAGTCGTGCTGACCGACGCGCTCATCGGCACGTTCGCCGACGCCCACGATCCCTCCCTCGCGCAGAACCGCTGCTTCCTCTACCACGTGATCGGCGGCGGGACCGGTGCCTGGGACGTGCCCGTCGGCGGCATGGGCGCCCTCACCGACGCCCTGGCCGGCGCGGCCCGGGACGCCGGCGCGGTCCTCGCCACCGGGCACGAGGTGGTGGGCATCTCCTCGGACGGACGCGCGGCGGAGGTCACCTACCGCACCGCCGACGGTGAAGGCGTCGTCGAAGCCCGGCACGTCCTGGTCAACGCCTCCCCGCAGGAACTCGCCGCCCTCGCCGGCGACCAGCCCCCGCCCCCCGCCGAAGGGGCCCAGCTCAAGGTCAACATGCTCCTCAAGCGGCTCCCGAGGCTGAAGGACGCCGAGGTCGACCCGCGTGAGGCGTTCTCCGGCACCTTCCACATCGCCGAGGGCTACCGGCAGCTGGCCACCGCCCACGCCCAGGCCGCCGCGGGGCGCCTGCCCGAGGCCCCGCCCTCCGAGATCTACTGCCACTCCCTCACCGATCCGACGATCCTCGGCCCCGAACTCGTCGAGCAGGGCTACCAGACCCTCACCCTGTTCGGTCTGCACACCCCGGCCCGGCTCTTCGACCACGACAACGACGGAGTCCGCGAGGAACTCCTCGCCTCGACCCTCGCGCAGCTCGACGCGCACCTCGCCGAGCCGCTCACCGACTGCCTGGCCACCGACGCGGACGGCCGGCCCTGCATCGAGGCCAAGACCCCGCTCGACCTGGAGCGCGACCTCAGGCTGCCCGGCGGCAACATCTTCCACCGCGAACTGTCCTGGCCGTACGCCCAGGAGGACACCGGCCGCTGGGGCGTGGAGACCCGGCACGCCAACGTGCTGCTGTGCGGGGCGGGCGCGGTGCGCGGGGGAGGGGTGAGCGGGGTGCCGGGGCACAATGCGGCGATGGCGGTGCTTGATGACGCGTCGGATTAGAGGGGCTTGAGAGTCCGGCCCCGACGGGGGCCCTTTGCGGCACATCGACCGTCTCCGGCGCGGAATTGTAGGCCCTATTCCGTACACCTTTGCGATTTCAATCCCTTTTCCGTTGAATATCGCATTCCGGGTGTAGTGTGAGATGGATTGGGGGGAAGTATGAACGACTGGATGTGGCAGCAGTCGGCGGAGCAGGCGCACACCGCCATGGCTGCGGCGGACCGGTTGGCGCAGGGACTCACGTCAGGGTGGCGCCCCGCGGCCATACAGGTTCCGGTGCATCTGCCGGCGGGAGAGGGCTGCTTCGCTCAGGAGGACACCCAGGTGCTTCAGTACCTGGAGGGGGACGGCACCTACCTTCACACGACGTCTTTCGGATTCGGTTTCGTCGGTCTCGCCATGACCATGGGGAGCGCAATAGGAAACCACGCCCGGAAACAGCGCGCTATGCAGGAAGCGGCCGCCCGATATCGTCCCGTCGAAGCCGGACGGATGTACCTGACGAATCACCGTTTCGCGGTCCAGGGCCGGCAACAGTGGATCGATATCTGGTTCGAGGACATCCGTATGTCCACCTGTGACGCGACCTGCGTGTATCTCACCCTGGGGAGCAGTTCCCCGGTGGCTCTGCGCGTGTGGCCCGCTCCGTACCACTTCACCCTCTATCGCTGGCTGGCCCACGGCCAGATCGTGCACCCCCAGCCCCCGCCCGCGATCGGCCCCGGCGGCTGGGGTGGCTGAGCGGCAGGGAATCGACAGGGATCGGAACGCCCTGCTGGCCAGGGCCCGGGAAGTACTGGCCGTGACGGATCCGGCGGGACCGGACCTGCTGGAGGAGGCCATCTGGTTGCACGACGAGTTGGAGAGCCCGCCGACCGACCGGCCGGTCGATGCCGCAGTCGCCTTGCGCCGCTGGATCCTGTCCCGGCTGGCGACGGCCGGGACAGCCGCTTCCGTAGGACATGGCCTGAGGCAACAGGTGTTCTCCCAAGGGGTGCTGGACATCGAGCCGGGACCCCTGCGTCGTCTGTGGGTGTGGGAGTACCTGGGCACTGCCCGATTCATCGCTTTCGGTGGCAGCGACCGAGCACTTCTGGACGAGGCTGTCGCAGCCTTCCGTTCCTGCCTCAACGCCGCGCAGGACTTGCCTCCCGCCGGGCGGGCCGCGGTGGCGGACCACCTCGACCAGGTGCGCTGCCATCTGGCCGGCATCCTCGGGATGCGTTACAACCAGGACCGCGAGGTCATGCTCCTGCCCGGACGGGAACAGCAGTTGCGGTGGGCCGAAGTCCGTGCCGACCTGACCGAGGCGATCGCACTCACCGAGCAGGTGGCGGGGCGTCGGCGGGACCCCGGAGCGACGCGTCCTCTGCCGCCCGAGTGGGCCGGCGTCCGCGCGCACCTTCTCACCTACCGGTGGCAGGACACCCCGGTGGAACAACGCAGAGGTGCCGACATCGACGAAGCCCTCCGCCTGCTGGAGGGCTTGCCTCCCCCGACCGCCGACGCCGGTTCAGTCCTGACCTGGTGGGGCTCCCGCAGTCTGCTCGCCAACGCGCTCATCGCCCGTGGCGGCCCCGAGGACCTTCTCCGTGCGGAGCAGTTGGTCACCGAGGTCCTGGACCGGCCGGAGACAGCGGACCCCCTGGTACGCGCGGGGCTTCTCCAGACCCTTGCGTCAGCCCGAATGCTGCGGGCTGAGTCCGATCGCAGGGATTCTGCCGCGGCGACCGCTGCGGCCCGCGCTTATGAGGAGGCATACAGGGCCGGGCTCCAGGGCAACCTGCGCGCGTCCTGGGACGCGGCGACCCAGCACGCGGGCTGGTTGCGGCACCGAGGCAGGCGCCGGGACTCGGCGCGCAGATACGGCGAGGCCTTTCGCGTGCTGCCCGCGCTGACCCGACTGCAACGGGACCGGAGTCAGAAGGAACAGGTACTCGCTCAGGCCGCCGACGTCTCGGCCGACTGTGTACGGGAACTGGCCCTGTCCGCCGATCCCGATGACCGCGCCGACGCGGTGGTGGTCCTGGAGAGCGCGCGTGCCGTGCTGCTCTCGGAGGCGCTGACCCCTCTCGGCAGTACGCCCGGCGAGGACGACACGGACGCGCTGCGTCTTGCACAGCTCGCCGGAGAGCTGGACAGGCAGCGTCGGGCCGCGATGTCTTCGGCGCCGACCGGGGATCCGGCCCGGGCGGAATCCACGCACCGGGAGTACGCCTTCCTGGCCGAGCGGTTGCGCCGCCGTGACGGTATCGCGCGGTCGCTGCCGGCGGCCTGGCAGGATGTGTGCTCGGCGGCGGACTCGACCGCACTGGTCTTCCTCGTGGCCGCGGCCGACGGCGGTGCTGCCCTCATCGTGCCCGCCGGGGCGCAGGCCCATGATGCCCCGATCGGGGTGGACCTGCCGGACCTCGATCGGCAGACGGTTCGGAATCTGCTGGTGCTGCTCGGGGAGGCGGACACCCTGCGACCGGGAGAGCGGTCCCCCCGCACCGGCGAGACCAGCGGCAGGCTGGCCCGCCGTCTGGTGGAGCAGCTGTGGCACTGCGCCATGAGGCCCGTCGCCGCCGAACTGCGCGGCTGTGGGTGTGCGGTTCTTCTGCCCGGTGGGCTACTGGGCATGCTTCCGCTGCACGCCGCGGGCGTGTGTGCCGCGCCGCGTGTCGACGACTGGTGGTTCCTCATGGAGGAGACGGTGCTGTCTTACGCGCCCAGCGTGGGTGTGTTGACGGCCGCACGACAGGCGGCTGCATCCGCCCCCGCTCTCCTCCTGGCCACCGAACCCCCACTGTCGGACGGTCCCGTCGGCCGGCCCGACGCTCGCGTAGAGCTCGACGCCGTACGGAAGCTGACCCGTGTCCGCCCCTGGTTGCTCTCCGGCGAGGAGGCCACTCCCGAAAGGCTGCTGCGCGCCCTGGACGAGTGCGACGTACTGCACTTCGCGGGACACGCGCAGTCGCTGCCGGACACGCCTCTGGAGAGCGGCCTCGGATGCGCGGGCGGTCGGCTGTCCGTCCGGGACCTCCTGGCGCGAGGACCCGGACGGGCCCGTACCGCCCTGCTGTGCGCCTGTTCCACCGCCCGGGTCGGGACGGAACTGCCGGATGAGGCGATCGGCCTGCCCACCGCACTTCTCCAGGCGGGTTTCGGATCCGTCCTCTCCACTCAGTGGACGGTGTTCGACAACATCACGGGCCCGTTGCTGAAGCAGTTGTACGAGCGCTGGGACGCGGGTCAGGACCTGGCAGCGGCACTCACGGGCGCGCAACGGGCGCTCCTGCGAGGCCGCGGCGGCCCGGTCATGGCGAATCCCTGGGACTGGGGAGCCTTCGTCCACACAGGAGCCTGATGGTCTGTCACGAGTCGTCGTCGGCGGTGATCTGTGGCTGGGTGTCCGGGCCGCCCGGCTCCGCCGACGGCTCGGGCGGCGCCGGAGCGATCGCCCAGGCGGGTGGGAGGGGCAATTGGTCGGCGGTGTGCGGGGACCTGCCGTACCCGCGGCCCTCGCCGGTCGCCACCGACTCGGTGGGATCGGTCGCGTCGCCGTGCTCCGTGTCGTTCTCGCGGTCCGGCATGGACTACCCCCTGATGACTTCGATATGACTGATTTCCTGCCACGACACCAGCAGGCCGGTGTGCCGTAGCTTCGGACGGCCGTCGGGCCCCAGCACGAACCGGCCTTGATCGTCGCTTTCCACGGTGTCGGCCAGATAGAGATCCTGGGCTTCGGGATAGCCCGAGGCGCGGGAGTCCAGCCGCCCGTCCCGGTCACGGCCGTACACTCCGATGATCCATCCGTGGTTTCCGGCGGCAGAGTCCTTGAGCCTGATTCTCAGCCAGGCGCTCGGAGCGTGACTGAAGAACGCGTCCCATGCCCTCGGCTCGGGGGTGTGCCCGTACAGGACAAGGGCCCAGCGGTGCCTGTGCCGGAACCCGACACCGACCGCCGTGCCCAGCAGAAACGGCAGCAGCAGGTAGGGAGCGGGGAGCCACCAGAGGCTCCAGGGGACGGCATGCCGGCTCAGACGTCCCGTGCGCCAGACGTCCGCGACGATCCAGCAGGTGAGCGGGGCGAGTGCCCAGTGACACAGAGCGGAGACCGCAGTCAGGCGCAGGGTGCGATCGGCCAGGCCGGATCGCACGATGCCCGTCTGGCGCTCTGCCGCGAAGACGTAGAGGGCTCCCGGCAGCAGTGCCACGACGGTCACGGCCAGCGCTTCGAAGGTACTCATGGCGTACTGCTCTTCGTGGCCGCCCACAGGACCACGACGTACAGGAGGGCCACTGCGTAGGCGTACGCGCACCTCCGCAACGCCTGGCGGGAAGCGGCCTGGGCGCCCGCGACGTCACCCCTGGCCCATCGGGTCCGTACCTGCGACGAGGCCATCAACGCGGCGATGCCGAAGGGGAGAAAGGTCAGCATGGCGACGACGCAGGCCGGGATGAACGCGGACGGCGGCCGGGCCGGCGAGACAGGCATGAAGTTGTGCCATACGTGCTGTGGACCGGTCGGCGCGGAAAACGGCAGCCACCTTTCCGCTCCCGGGCCGTGCGGGACGTTCTGCCAGGCACCGCCGTGCCAGCCCGCCGGGCCCGGTCCCGGGGCTGGACCGGAGCCCGGGTGGGAGGCCACGTCCTCGACCGTCTCCTCCTCCCACGCAGCCCGGTCCTCGACGCGCGGCTCGGGTTCCGGCGGCGCCTGCTGCTCACGGACCCAGCGGTCGTACTCCGCGCGGTCGGCCGGGTCCTTGAGGACGTCGTGGGCGGCATTGATCAGTGCGGCGCGCTCCACGTCGCCGTGGTGAAGATCCGGATGACAGGTCTTGAGGGCCTCGCGACGGGAGCGCCCGATCTGCTCCGGCGTCGCGTCGTGAGGTACCCCGAGGATCTCGTACGGGTCCTGGCCCGAAAGTTCGCTGAAGGTCCGCCTCCGCATACCGACCACCCCGCTACCCGGCCCGGAGGACGGCAGCCCGTCGGCACAGCACGGTCCAGACGGCGCAATGGGGATGCATGCCCCGCGCGAGCCGCCGGTGCCCCGCGGCGACTGTCACCGTGCGGTCCGCGGTGAAACAGCACCACACCCACATGTCGGAGTGAGCCAGTTCCACCCGCTCCTCGTAGTACCAGTGGGCGTACACCCTTCGGTCGTCTCCGAGGAACGGGTTCTGGAGGAAGCGCTGAGCGCCCTCGGGCAGATTCCCCAGCAGGTCACGTGCGCCTTGCGGCAGTACGAGTTCGGGCGGCTGAGCCGCCAGTGGCCCGGGTCCCTGGCGGGCGCCCGTGGTGCCGCCGACCCGGACGCATGTCCCGCCCACGGCGGGTGCACCGGTGAAGGACTGGTGAGCGAACGAGCCTGGGGCGAGCCGGATCGTCTGAAGCCGGTGCGCCCGGGTACCGTCCGGCTTCGTGATCGGGTCCGTCACACACAGTCCGGACGTTCCCAGGACCACCGCGCTGACACCGCCGGCACTGTCCTGTGACGCCCACCACTCGAGCACACTCCCGGCCTTCTCGCTGAGTCGCACACGCAAGGCCGCGCCCAACATGTCCCAGCATTCCTGCCTGTCCGGGCCGGAAGCGACCGGAAGATCTCCCGGACTGTGCAGTCGACCCTGCAAGCCTGCGTTCCACTGCTGCACTTCCGCGGCTCGACGGGCCGGTGCACGGCCCGCTCCGGGTATGTCCGGAAGCCCTGATCCCCCCATGGCGCCCCCACCCCGCTCGTTCCCGGCACCAAGCGTAGAGCAGAACGGATGAATCCGAATAGGTAATGATGAAGACGGAATCATGCGATGAGTAAGGCCAAAACACGCTAAATCAAACGGGCGCTCTCATCGCGAAGTTGGCCGGCGCCGTGCCTCGAACGCGTTCCTGGGGGCAGCCACGGCGTACTTCTCGGTCTGGCGGCCGGACCCCACCGGATGTTCAATCCGTGGCGGTGGTCCACCCGTTCACCTCGATCCGCGCCCCGTCGGCCGGATGCGCCTCGCCGGAGAGGGTTCTGCGGGCGAGCTGACGCGGGTTGGTCCGTCGCGTCGCGAACTGAATCTGACGGAGCATCAGAAAACCTCTTCCGTCGTCCGGAGGACTGCGGCATCCTGCGCCCATGCAGACGGAGCTGAGCAAGACACTGGGAGTCGAGCACGCCGTCTTCGGCTTCACGCCGTTCCCCGCCGTCGCCGCGGCCATCAGCCGGGCCGGCGGCTTCGGGGTGCTCGGCGCGGTCCGCTACACGGCACCCGACGAACTCAAACGCGACCTCGACTGGATCGAGGCCCACGTCGACGGCAAGCCCTACGGCCTGGACGTCGTCATGCCCGCCAAGAAGGTCGAGGGCGTGACCGAGGCCGACGTCGAGGCGATGATCCCCGAGGGCCACCGGCAGTTCGTCAGGGACACCCTCGCCAGGTACGGCGTCCCCGAACTCGCCGAGGGCGAGGTGTCCGGGTGGCGCATCACGGGCTGGATGGAGCAGGTCGCCCGCAATCAGCTGGACGTGGCCTTCGACTACCCGATCCGGTTGCTGGCCAACGCCCTGGGCTCCCCGCCCGCCGACGTGGTGGCCCGCGCCCACGAGCGGAACGTCCTGGTCGCCGCCCTCGCGGGCAGCGCCCGGCACGCCCTCAAGCACAAGGAGGGCGGCATCGACATCGTGGTCGCGCAGGGCTACGAGGCCGGCGGCCACACCGGGGACATCGCCTCCATGGTGCTCACCCCCGAGGTCGTCGACGCCGTGGCCCCACTGCCCGTGCTCGCGGCCGGCGGCATCGGCAGCGGACAACAGGTGGCCGCCGCACTGGCCCTGGGAGCCCAGGGTGTGTGGCTGGGCTCCCTGTGGCTGACCACCACAGAGGCCGAACTGCCCTCACCCAAGCTGATCGAGAAGCTCCTCGCGGCCGGCTCGGGCGACACCGTCCGCTCCCGCGCCCTGACCGGGAAACCCGCACGTCAGCTCCGTACGGAATGGACCGACGCCTGGGACTCCGCCGACGGACCCGGCACCCTCCCCATGCCCCTCCAGGGGCTGCTGGTCGCGGACGCCGTCTCACGGATCCAGAAGTACGAGGTCGAGCCCCTGCTCGGGACGCCCGTCGGGCAGATCGTGGGCCGGATGACCAGCGAACGCAGTGTCCAGGCCGTCTTCGACGACCTCACCCGCGGCTTCGAGGAAGCCGTCGATCGCATCAACCGCATCGCCGGAAGGAGCGGCCAGTGACGAGCACACCCCCCGCGGGCTTCTGGGCCCAGGCCGCCCAGGATCCCCGGCGCACGGTCCTCATCGCCCCCGACGGTTGGTCCTGGACCGCGGGCCGTCTGCACGCCGCCGCCAACCAGTTCGTGCACGGCCTGCGCGCCGCCGGGCTCGAACGCGGCGACGCCTTCGCCGTGGTCCTGCCCAACAGCGCGGAGTTCTTCACCGCCCATCTCGCCGCCAGCCAGGCCGGCTTCTACCTGGTGCCGATCAACCACCACTTCGTCGCCCCCGAGATCGCCTGGATCGTCGCCGACTCGGGCGCCAAGGTGCTCCTCGCCCACGAGCGCTTCGCCGACGCGGCACGGCACGCGGCCGACGAGGCGGGCCTTCCGGCGACCCACCGGTACGCCGTCGGCGAGGTCGAGGGCTTCCGGCCGTACGCCGAACTCCTCGCCGGGCAGCCGGAGTCGCCGCCCGCAGACCGCGAGCTCGGCTGGGTCATGAACTACACCTCGGGCACGACGGGCCGCCCCCGAGGCATCCGCAGGCCCCTGCCCGGCAAGACCCCGGAAGAGGCGTACCTGGGCGGCTTCCTCGGCATCTTCGGCATCCGGCCCTTCGACGACAACGTCCACCTCGTCTGCTCACCGCTCTACCACACGGCCGTCCTCCAGTTCGCGGCCGCGTCCCTGCACATCGGCCACCCGCTGGTGCTGATGGACAAGTGGACCCCGGAGGAGATGCTCCGGCTGATCGACGCCCACCGGTGCACTCACACCCACATGGTCCCGACCCAGTTCCACCGCCTGCTCGCCCTCCCCGCCGAGGTCCGGGCGCGCTACGACGTGTCGTCCATGCGGCACGCCATCCATGGTGCCGCCCCCTGCCCCGACCACGTGAAACGGGCGATGCTCGACTGGTGGGGGCCCTGCGTGGAGGAGTACTACGCGGCCAGCGAGGGCGGTGGAGCCTTCGCAACTGCCGAGGACTGGCTGAAGAAGCCCGGGACGGTCGGCAAGGCCTGGCCCATCAGCGAACTCGCGATCTTCGACGACGACGGCAACCGGCTGCCGCCCGGTGAACTCGGCACCGTGTACCTGAAGATGAACACCGGCGGCTTCGCCTACCACAAGGACGAGGCCAAGACGCGGAAGAACCGCATCGGCGACTTCTTCACCGTCGGCGACCTGGGCTACCTCGATGAGGACGGCTACCTCTTCCTCCGCGACCGCAAGATCGACATGATCATCTCCGGCGGGGTCAACATCTACCCCGCCGAGATCGAGTCCGTGCTCCTTCAGCACCCCGCCGTCGCCGACGCCGCCGCCTTCGGCATCCCGCACGACGACTGGGGCGAGGAGGTCAAGGCCGTGGTGGAACCGGCCCCGGGGCACACCCCCGGGCCGGACCTGGCCGCCGACCTCCTCGCCCACTGCGCCGAACGGCTCGCGGGCTACAAGTGCCCGAAGAGCGTCGACTTCATCACCGAGATGCCCCGCGACCCCAACGGCAAGCTGTACAAACGACGCCTGCGGGACCCGTACTGGGAGGGGCGCTCCCGGCCGGTGTGAGCCTCAGGGCCTCAGGAGCGGACCCGGACGACCCGCAGCGCCGGCGACGACAGGATGTCCTTCTCGCAGAACCGGGACGTCACCCAGCGCTCCGCCGAGAACAGCCGTGTCTGATCGCTGAAGTGCGGCGAGTCCGGGTTCGAGGACTGGGAGTACGTCAGCAGCGTCCGTGCCACCGGGCAGCGGCTGCCGTTCCAGCCGACCGCCTGGATGTAGCTGGACCCGGTCGTCACCTCGGTGTACCCGCCGTTCGCCGGGTCCCAGACCGGCTCGACCTTGTTCCACACGCCCAGCGACTCGGTCCCGCCCGGCACGGCGATCCGCTTCCCGTTCCGCACGACGAACTGGTGCTCGCTGAGCCGGGAGTCGAGCGGTATGCCGGCCGCCCTCAGCTCGGTGACGGTGTCCGCGAGCGCTGCCGCGAAGGCCGGAGCGTCCGTGTTGAGCGTGCTCGGCGTGCCCACCGGGTCGGCCGCCGAGAACGGCACCTTCCACAACTGGGACACCGGCAGCCTCCGCCACAGCCGGTCGAAGAGGAGCGCGCCCCGGCTGCCGGTGTCCGCGGTGCGGTCCCAGGCCGCGAGCACCCCGCAGGCCGCACCGACGTCAACGGCCTTGCCGTCACTGCCGGTTGCCGTCCCGCCCGGCAGTGCCGCACACGCCTTCGCCGCGTCCGCCGCGACGAGGTCGCCCGCGGTCACCCGGTTGGCGAACTGCTGTGCCTGGAGGTCCCGTACGGTCAACTGACCGCGCGCGGCCATCGCGGCCACGTCCCGCAACGCCCCTCGGGTACGCATCGAGCGCTGGGTGCCGATGGTGCCGAAGACCCGCTCGTACCCGGTGATCGGACGCTGCACGTTGGCCAGCCAGGCGCTGTCGTTGGAGTTCTCCGCGTACGGCGCGTCCTTGAGGACCGGCATCTTCGCGGGCCCGAAGATCCCAGGCTGTACGGCGTCCGGATCGCTGCCCAGGGCGCAGTCGCCGCGGGAGCCGTCGAGGATCGCCACCCCGGAGGCCGGGTAGGTGACCCTGCCCAGAGGAGTGGAGCAGCGCTGGGCCAGCTCGTCGGTGATCCGGGGGAGCACCTGGGACTGCGTGAACAGCGTGTGGCCCCGCGAGTCCGCGGCGATCGTGTTGACCCACGGCAGGCCCTGTGTGCGCTTCAGCGCGTCGAGCACGTCGGCCGTGCCGCGGGCCTTGCTGAAACCGAGGGCGGTGTCGGAGGCGCGCAGGTTGGTGGCGTTGGGGTCGTTCAGGGCATAGGCGGTCGTGGCCGTCCACGGGAGCGGGAGCGCGGCGCCGAGCGAGGTGACGACCGGGCCGTACCGCGTCCACCACTGGGTCCTCGTCACCGGTGCACCGTCCTTGACGGCGACGGTCACCCTGCGTTCGGTCATCCGCTCCGGCCTGCCGTCCACCAGGTACACGGTGGGGTCCGCCGGGTCCAGGGTCAGCTGGTGCAGGTTGAGCGGGACGCCGGTGGCCACGGTGTGGCTCCAGGCCACCTGGGCGTTGTGACCTATGGAGACCGTCGCCGAACCGAGCAACGAGCCGCCGGAGACGTTCAGGTCGCCCGGGATGGTCTGCTGCGACTGCCAGAAGCGGCGGCCGCCCTGCCAGGGGTAGTGCGGGTTGCCCAACAGCAGCCCGCGGCCGTTCGCCGTCGTGGACCCGCCGAACGCGACTGCGTTGGAGCCCATGTCCGCGGAGTCGGCGGCGAACAGCTCACGGGCGGCCCGGGCGGCGTCCTGGGCGTCCGGGGTGGCCCCCGACGGCGTACCGGTGGACGAGGTGCCGGCCGACGGGGTACCGGTGGCGCCGGCCGACGAGGTGCCGGTGGACGTGGTGCCGGCCGGCGGGGTGGTGGACGCGGGTGGCTGGGCGGCCGTGATGCCGTCCACGGCCCGCCCCTGGCCGCCGAGCACGGCGAGCGCGAAGTTGCGGGCGGCCACGTCCTGGACCGACACGGGACGCACCCATGCGGCACCCCGGCACGTCGGGTCCGTGATCCGGTTCTTCTCCAGCCAGGTGTTGTAGCCCGCGGCGAAGCCCCGCATCAGCTCCTTCACCTCACGGCCGGGACCGAGCGGCGCGGGCTGGGCCATCAGCTTCTCCACCGTGCCCGCCTCCCGCACCCCGCGGAAGTACAGGTCGCTGGAGAGGTTCTTCGTGGCGGACGAGAGTGCGGAGTCGGCGGCCGCGTCGGCCCCGAAGTACCGCGAGCGCTCGCCGCGTACGGTCACGAACCCGTCGGCGAGGGCACACACCTGGTCGGCGGCCTGCGCCCATCCGGTGCCGAAGCCCAGGTCTGCGTAGTTCCTGGCGAGGATGTGCGGGATGCCGTACTCGGTGTAGCGGATGGTGGCGGACAGACCGCCGTGGGACGGATGGCGCTGTTCCTGGTACTGGTCCTGCGCGGCTGCGGCCGGCAGTGTGCCGACGGCGGCGAACAGGGCCACGGCCGCGACGACCGTGCGTCTGGGGCGGGTGCGCATCGTGCCTCCCAACGTCATTGAGGGAAGGAGCGGTTGAGCGTACCAACCGGTAGGTTGTCCCGTATGACGCCTGGACAGGGAAGTACGGTTGACGGGGTGCTGCGGCGCAGCGCCAGGCGCACCCCGGCGCGCGTCGCGGTGGAGTACGGCGAGCGCTCGTGGACCTACGAGGAACTCGACGACGCGGTCTCGCGCGCGGCGAGTGTCCTGCTGGGTGAGGGCCTCTCGCGCGGCGACCGGGTCGGCGCCTACGGCCACAACTCCGACGCCTATCTCATCGCCTTCCTGGCCTGCGCCCGGGCCGGGCTGGTGCATGTGCCGGTCAACCAGAACCTCACCGGGGACGATCTCGCGTACCTGCTCGGCCAGTCGGGCAGCACGCTCGTCCTGGCCGATCCCGACCTCATGGACAGGCTCCCGACCGGAGTGCGCACCCTGCCGCTGCGGGACGCCGAGAGCTCCCTGCTCGCACGCCTCGACGCGAGCGCGCCGTACGACGGGCCCGAACCCCGCAGCGAGGACCTCGTCCAGCTGCTGTACACCTCCGGGACGACGGCCCTGCCGAAGGGCGCGATGATGACCCACCGCGCGCTGGTGCACGAGTACCTGAGCGCGATCACCGCCTGCGACCTGAGCGCGGGGGACCGGCCCGTGCACTCGCTGCCGCTGTACCACTCGGCCCAGATGCACGTCTTCCTGCTGCCGTACCTCGCGGTCGGCGCGACGAACGTCATCCTGGACGCGCCGGACGGCGACCGTCTCTTCGAGCTGATCGAACAGGGCCGCGCGGACAGTCTGTTCGCCCCGCCGACGGTGTGGATCGGCCTGGCCAACCGCCCCGACTTCGACACCCGCGACCTCAGCGGGCTGCGCAAGGCGTACTACGGCGCCTCGATCATGCCGGTGCCGGTTCTGGAACGGCTGCGGGAGCGCCTGCCGAAGCTGGCGTTCTACAACTGCTTCGGCCAGAGCGAGATCGGCCCGCTGGCGACCGTGCTGGCGCCCGACGAGCACAAGGGGCGGATGGACTCCTGTGGCCGAACGGTCCTCTTCGTCGACGCGCGGGTCGTCGACGAGGACGGCAAGGACGTGCCCGACGGCACGCCGGGGGAGATCGTCTACAAGTCGCCGCAGCTGTGCGAGGGGTACTGGGACAAGCCCGAGGAGACCGAAGCGGCCTTCCGGGACGGCTGGTTCCGCTCCGGAGACCTCGCGGTGCGGGACGCGCACGGCTACTTCACGATCGTCGACCGGGTGAAGGACGTCATCAACTCCGGTGGTGTGCTGGTCGCTTCACGCCAGGTCGAGGACGCGCTCTACACCCATGACGCCGTCGCGGAGGTCGCCGTGATCGGCCTGCCCGACGAGCGCTGGATCGAGGCCGTCACGGCGGTCGTCGTCCCGCGCGGCGAGGTCACCGAGGCCGAACTCCTCACCCACGCCCGCGAGAAGCTGTCCCACTTCAAGGCACCCAAGCGGGTCCTCTTCGTGGACGAGCTCCCGCGGAACGCGAGCGGGAAGATCCTCAAGCGGGAGCTGCGGGACCGGTTCGCGGGCTGACGGAGGGCTGTCGGGAGGCCCTTGGGGAGGACGCACGTCCTTCCGCGACGCGCTCGCCGTCATTTCCCGCTCGCCATCACTTCGCGAACGCCGTCATGAAGCGGTCCCGGAACTTGTCCATGGCCCAGACCGGGGCGTTGTCCGCGGGCTTGAGGCCGTCGGTCCAGTGCCAGTCGGCCACCCGGTCCAGGATCTTCGGGTCCTTGGCGACGATCGTGATCGGCACGTCCCAGTTGGTGGAGCCCTTGGTGACGGTCGGCACGGGCTGGTGGTCGCCGAGGAAGACGAGGACCGTCCGCTCGTCGCCGTAACGCTGCATCCACTGGGTCAGGCTGTCCACGGAGTACTGGATGGCCTTGCGGTACTCGGTGCGCACCCGCTCCTGGCTCTTCCAGACCTCGGTCGGGTTGGTGCCCTCCTTCTTGATCTGCTCGAAGATCGTCCCGTCGCCGAGGTCGTTCCAGTCGATGGTGTGGGCGATCGGCGACCAGGGGTTGTGGCTGGAGGCCAGGATGATCTCCGCCATGATCGGGTCCCGGTTCTTCTTGCCGTGCTCCAGCTTCTGGAAGGCCTCCAGGCTGAACTGGTCCGGCACCGGCGTCCAGCTGAAGTAGGGGCCCTTGTAGCCGAGGTGCTTGGAGTCGTAGATGTGGTCGAGGCCGAAGTACTTGCCCTCGGGCCAGGACTTGCGCACACCCGGCACGATGCCCACCGTGCGCCAGTCACCGGTCTTCTGGAAGTAGCTGGTGAGGGTCGCCCGCTTGCTGGAGGTGAGGTTCAGGTACCGCTGCTGGTTCTTGACCCACAGGCCGGACAGGAACGTCGAGTGCGCCATCCAGCTGCCGGCGCCCGTCACGGGGGACCTCAGCCAGCCGCTGCGGGACGCGAACCCGGCCGACTTGAGCGTCTCGTCGCCCTTCTTCAGCGTCGCGTCCATCTCCGGTGCCATCGCCGGGTCGTCGATGGCCACCCGGCCGTAGCTCTCGATGAAGGTGAACATGACGTCCTTGCCGCGCAGCCCGTTCAGCAGCTGGTCGGGAGGAGTGGCCGCGAAGGCGTCGACCGCGGACTCCTTCTCGAAGACCTTGGCGTCCCCCAGCCCGTTGCGCAGGTGCTGGACCCGGTTGGCGAGGAACTCGGTGTTGCCCTTCGTGGCGAAGGTGACCCCGCCGAACTGCACGCCGACCATGAAGCAGGTCACCCACACCGTCGCCAGGACGAGCGTGGTGCGCACGGCCACGGGGCGGTGCCGGGACATGACGTTCGACAGCCGTATCACCGCGAGCGTGCACAGCGCGAGCACCGCGATCATCAGGACGATCACCCCGATGATCGCGAGCACCTCGCCGGTGCGGCCGAACGACTCCCTCAGCCAGTCCGTCGCGTTCCCCAGCATGATCCAGTCGAAGACCAGGTCGAACGGCCGGGCCAGGGTCTGGTAGAAGCCCATGTCCATGAACTTCAGGAGGCTGAACAGGCCGAGGAACACCCCGGAGCAGACCGCCGCGATCCGGCGCGCCTTCGGCGGCAGCACGAGCAGCACGGCCGCGAGGACGATCGCCTCCACGGGCAGCCTGAAGAAGGACCGGACGTTCATGTGGTCGAGCCGGTTGGGGAACAGCAGCACGAGCAGGACCAGCAGCCCGGCCAGCACGCTCGTCCCGACGGACACCCCGCGTGCCGTACGGGGGTAGCGGCGGCGCCAGCCGAACCAGCCGGGGCGTGGGGAGTCGCGTACGTCCGTGGAGAGGGGGGAGTCGGTCACGTCCGGGGCGGGGGGCTCGGCCGGGTCCGGTGCCGACGCCGTGTCCCCGGCAGGGGCCTCAGCCGCGTCCTGCGCCGACGCAGTCACCCCGGCAGGGGCCTCGGCCGCATCCTGCGCCGACGCAGTCCCCTCACCTGTCCCTTCCGTCACTTCTTCCCCCGTCGCACCCCCGCTGTCCGCGTCCGCCTCGCCCCCAGCGGTGCCCGGCAGTTGGCGAGAGCGAGTGAAGAGTGACACCCGGTGGTCCTTCCGTGCGGTCTTGCTGTGACGTGCGGTCCTGCCGCGACGGCATGACGAACAGGGCCCGGTGACCGAGCCTGCCACCATCAGTACGGTCGCACGTCACGTTCCGTTCAATCGCACGCGGGGTCGGGATCACGCCCGGGATCAGGCCCTCACCCGTCGGCCGCCACCGCCACCTTCTGCGCCCACCGGTAGTCCGCCTTGCCGCTCGGGGAGCGGTGGATGGCGTCCGCTATCACCAGCTGACGCGGCACCTTGTAGCCCGCGAGCCGGGTACGGCAGTGCGTCTGGAGCTCGTCCAGGGACATCCCGCCCGCGCCCTCGCGCAGTTGCACCACGGCGGCCACATGGTGTCCCCACTTCACGTCCGGCACCCCGGCCACCAGCGCGTCGTAGACGTCCGGATGGGCCTTGAGCGCCTGCTCGACCTCCTCGGGGTACACCTTCTCGCCGCCCGTGTTGATGCACTGCGAGCCCCGCCCGAGGACGGTGACCACACCCTCCTCGTCGACGGTGGCCATGTCGCCGAGCAGCACCCAGCGCTCACCGTCCTTCTCGAAGAAGGTCTCGGCCGTCTTCCGCGGGTCGTTGTAGTAGCCGAGCGGCACATGGCCGCACTGCGCGACCCGCCCCACCTCGCTGACGGCCACGGGTTCACGGGTCGCGGGGTCGACCACCTGGGTACGGGCGTTGACCCGGACGCGGAAGCCGCGCTCGGGACCCGAGTCCTCGGTGGCCGTGCCGTTGAAGCCGGACTCGGAGGAGCCGAAGTTGTTGAGCAGCATGGCGTTCGGCACGAGCGCCCGGAACTGCCGGCTCACGGTGTCCGACATGATCGCGCCCGACGAGGACACGCTGAACAGGGACGACATGTCGGTGCCCTTCATGGGCCCTTCCAGCGCGTCGATGAGGGGCCGCAGCATCGCGTCGCCCACCAGCGACATGGCGCTGACCTTCTCCGCCGCGACGGTCCTGAGCACCTCCTCGGGCACGAACTTGCGGTGCAGCACGACCCGTTGGCCGAAGTTGAAGCCGATGAGCGTGGTCAGGGTGGAGGTTCCGTGCATCAGCGGGGGAGTCGGGAAGAAGGTGATGCCGGCTCCGCCCGCGGCGACCCGCTCGGCGAGCTCCTCGGGCCGCCCGACCGGCTCCCCGGTGGGTGCGCCGCCGCCCAACCCCGAGAAGAACAGGTCCTCGTGACGCCACATCACCCCCTTGGGCATCCCGGTCGTGCCCCCGGTGTAGATGATGAACTGGTCGTCGGCCGAGCGCGCGGGAAAGCCGCGCTCCGGTGATCCTGCGGTCTCGGCCTCGGCGAAGGGCATCGCGGACAGCCCGCCCTGGTCCGTGGCCGTACCGACCCGCACCAGGTGCCGCAGGCCCTCGGCATGGGGCTGCGCGGCCGCCACCCGGTCCGTGAACTCCGCGTCGAAGACCAGCCCCACCAGATCCGCGTCCCGGTAGAGGTAGACCAACTCCTCCTCGACGTAACGGTAGTTGACGTTGACCGGGACGATCCGAGCCTTCAGGCAGCCCAGCAGCGTCTGCACGTACTCCACCCCGTTGTACAGGTGCAGCCCCACATGCTCGCCCGCCCGTATCCCGCTGTCCAGCAGATGATGACCGATGCGGTTGGCCGCGGCGTCCAGCTCCGCGTACGTCAACCGGCGCTCCGTGCCCGTACCGGGAATGTCGAGGTACGCCAGCGCCTCACGGTCCGGCACCACGTCGACGACCGACTCGAACAGGTCGGCAAGGTTGTACTCCACCGCTCCTCCTGACCCCACACGGCCTGGTTCTGTGACGGTTCGCCGGTCATCAGAGCAAAGGGCGGCGTGACTGTGAAGAGTTCGCGCGAAGAAATCTGACTGTCTGTCAGAAAACCCTTGAAGTGCGTCGGCGGCTCCTGCAACCTGTTCTCGTTCTGGCAGAGGGGAGACGGGCGATGGCTGGGACGGAACACCTCGACATCCGCCGCGAGGGCGCCACGCTGGTGCTCACGCTCAACAGGCCGGAGGCGAAGAACGCGCTCTCGTTGCCGATGCTCGTGGGCCTCCACGACGGCTGGGTGGAGGCCGACGCCGACGACTCGATCCGGTCGATCGTGTTCACCGGCGCGGGCGGCACGTTCTGTGCCGGCATGGACCTCAAGGCGCTGGCCGGCAAGGGCATCGAGGGCGAGCACTACCGGGAGCGGCTCGACGCCGATCCCGACCTGCACTGGAAGGCCATGCTGCGCCACCACCGCCCCCGCAAGCCGGTGATCGCGGCCGTCGAGGGCCACTGCGTCGCAGGCGGCACCGAGATGCTCCAGGGCACCGACATCCGGGTCGCCGGCGAGTCCGCGACCTTCGGCCTTTTCGAGGTCAGGCGCGGCCTGTTCCCGATCGGCGGCTCCACGGTCCGGCTGCAACGCCAGATCCCGCGCACCCACGCGCTGGAGATGCTGCTCACCGGCCGCCCGTACACCGCGCGGGAGGCCGCCGACATCGGCCTGATCGGACACGTGGTCCCGGACGGCACCGCGCTCGACAAGGCGCTGGAGATCGCCGAACTGGTCAACGCCTGCGGCCCGTTGGCGGTGGAGGCGGTGAAGGCATCGGTCTACGAGACGGCCGAGCTGACGGAGAGCGAGGGCCTGGCCGCCGAACTCAAGCGGGGCTGGCCGATCTTCGACACCGCCGACGCGAAGGAAGGCGCCCGTGCCTTCGCCGAGAAGCGACCGCCCGACTACCAACGCCACTGAAGGAGCCCGGGCATGCCCGAAGTCCTCAAAGCCCCCCTCGTCGTCGAGTTCCCCTTCACCCGCTCCCTCGGCCCGGTCCAGAGCGCCTTCCTGACCGCCCTGCGCGAACGGGTCGTCCTCGGCGTGAAGACACGGGACGGCCGCACCCTGGTCCCCCCGGTCGAGTACGACCCCGTCACCGCCGACGAACTCAGCGACCTCGTCCACGTCGGTCTCACCGGCACGGTCACCACCTGGGCCTGGAACCCCGCCCCGCGCCGGGGGCAGCCCCTGGACACCCCCTTCGCCTGGGTCCTGGTCAGGCTCGACAACGCCGACACCGCCCTGCTGCACGCCCTCGACGCCCCCGGCCCCGAGGCCGTGCACACCGGCATGCGGGTCCGCATCCGCTGGGCCGAGGAACGCGTCGGCGCCATCACCGACATCGCCTGCTTCGAGCCGGACCACACGGACGCCGCCGAAGTCACCGTCCATGTGGGCGAATTCGACGACCCGGTCACCGGCATCGTCGCCGAGGCCCGGCTCGACTACACCTACTCACCGGGCCGCGCCCAGACCGCCTACATCAAGGCCCTGGAATCCGAACGGCGGGCCGTCGGCGAGCGCTGCCCCTCCTGCCGCAAGGTCTACGTGCCCCCGAGGGGCGCCTGCCCCACCTGCGGGGTCGCCACCTCGGAACAGGTCGAGGTGGGTCCCGCCGGCACGGTCACCACCTTCTGCATCGTCAACATCAAGGCGAAGAACCTCGACATCGAAGTGCCGTACGTCTACGCCCACATCGCCCTCGACGGCGCCGACCTCGCCCTGCACGGCCGGATCGGCGGGATCCCCTACGACCAGGTGCGCATGGGCCTGAGGGTCGAGCCGGTGTGGACCGAGGACGGCCGCTATCCCGACCACTACCGGCCGACCGGCGAACCCGACGCGGAGTACGACACCTACAAGGAGCTGCTGTGAGCCGGGACATCGCGGTCGTCGCCTTCGCCCAGTCCGACACCCTGCGCTCCACCGCGGAACTGTCCGAGGTGGAGATGCTCATGCCGGTCCTGCACGAGGTCCTCGACCGGACCGGCCTGAAGACAGCCGACATCGGCTTCACCTGCTCCGGGTCCTGCGACTACCTCGCCGGCCGCGCCTTCTCCTTCACCCTGGCCCTCGACGGCGTGGGCGCCTGGCCGCCCATCTCCGAGTCGCACGTCGAGACCGACGGGGCGTGGGCCCTGTACGAGGCATGGACCAAGCTGGTGTCCGGGGACGCCGACACCGCGCTGGTGTACTCCTACGGCAAGTCCTCGCCCGGCTCCCTGCGTGATGTGCTCACCCGGCAGCTCGACCCCTACTACGTCGCCCCCCTGTGGCCCGACTCCGTCGCCCTCGCCGCCCTCCAGGCCCAGGCGCTGATCGACGCGGGCGACACGGACGAGCGCGAACTCGCCGCGATCGGCGCCCGCAGCCGCAGCACCGACAACCCGCACGCACAGCTCAGAGGACCGGTGCCGCAAGGGGACTACCTCGTACAGCCGCTGCGCACCGGCGACTGCCCGCCCATCGGCGACGGAGCCGCCGCCGTCGTCCTCGCGGCGGGCGAGCGGGCCCGGGAGCTGTGCGAGCGCCCCGCGTGGATCCGCGGCATCGACCACCGCATCGAGGCCCACTCCCTCGGCGTCCGCGACCTCACCGACTCGCCCTCGACCCGGCTGGCCGCCGAGAAGGCCGGTGTCTTCGAACGGCCCGTCGACACCGCCGAGTTGCACGCCCCGTTCACCTCGCAGGAGGTCGTCCTGCGCAAGGCGCTCAGGCTCGGTGACGGTGTGACGATCAACCCGTCCGGCGGGGCCCTCGCCGCCAACCCCATGATGGCCGCCGGCCTCGCCCGCATCGGCGAGGCCGCCGCCCGGATCCACCGGGGCGAGTCCGACCGTGCCCTCGCCCACGCCACCTCCGGGCCCTGTCTCCAGCAGAACCTGGTCGCCGTACTCGAAGGGGATCCGCGATGAGCAAGGAGCCCGTGGCCGTCGTAGGCATCGGCCAGACCAAGCACGTCGCCGCGCGCCGGGACGTGTCGATCGCCGGGCTCGTCCGGGAGGCTGCCGTCCGGGCCCTGGAGGACGCCGAGCTGACCTGGGCCGACATCGACGCCGTAGTGATCGGCAAGGCGCCCGACTTCTTCGAGGGCGTCATGATGCCGGAGCTGTACCTGGCCGACGCGCTCGGCGCGGTGGGCAAACCCATGCTGCGGGTGCACACGGCGGGCAGCGTCGGCGGCTCCACCGCCCTCGTCGCCGCGAACCTGGTCGCGGCCCGCGTGCACGGCACCGTGCTCACCCTGGCCTTCGAGAAGCAGTCCGAGTCCAACGCCATGTGGGGCCTGTCCCTGCCGATCCCCTTCCAGCAGCCCCTGCTGGCCGGGGCGGGCGGCTTCTTCGCACCCCACGTGCGCGCGTACATGCGGCGCACCGGGGCCCCCGACACGGTCGGCTCGCTGGTGGCGTACAAGGACCGCCGCAACGCCCTCAAGAACCCGTACGCACACTTGCACGAACACGACATCACCCTGGAGAAGGTCCAGGCCTCGCCCATGCTCTGGGACCCGATCCGCTACTCCGAGACGTGTCCCTCCTCCGACGGCGCCTGTGCGATGGTGCTCACCGACCGGGCGGGTGCGGCCCGCGCGCCCCGGCCCCCGGCCTGGATGCTGGGCGGCGCGATGCGCAGCGAGCCGACCCTGTTCGCCGGCAAGGACGCCGTGTCGCCGCAGGCCGGCAAGGACTGCGCGGCCGACGTGTACCGGCAGGCCGGGATCACCGACCCGCGCCGGGACATCGACGCCGTCGAGATGTACGTGCCGTTCTCCTGGTACGAGCCCATGTGGCTGGAGAACCTCGGCTTCGCCGACGAAGGCGAGGGCTGGAAGCTCACCGAGGCCGGGGCGACCGAGCTGGACGGGGACCTGCCCGTCAACATGTCGGGCGGAGTGCTCTCCACCAATCCGATCGGCGCCTCCGGCATGATCCGCTTCGCGGAGGCCGCGCTCCAGGCCCGCGGACAGGCCGGGGAGCACCAGGTGGACGGCGCCCGCAGGGTGCTCGGCCACGCCTACGGCGGCGGCTCGCAGTTCTTCTCGATGTGGCTGGTGGGGTCCCAGCCCCCGGATGCGTGAAATGCCCGCGCAAAGGTCCCCCTCACGTGGCCTGTCGGCGGCCGAGGCCGATCGCTAGGCTGGCCGCGGACGAAGCGATCGGGAGGAGCACGGACGTGGCGGAGACCACCATCCAGCAGCAGCCGCTCATGGGCTGGGACAAGCCGGAGCTGGACCTGAGCAACGCCGACTGGCACTCGAGCAGCCGTGGTCTGGGGGATGTCCAGATCGCCTTCGTCGAGGGGTTCATCGCGATGCGCAACAGCCACCGGCCGGAGAGCCCCTCCCTGATCTTCACCCCGGCGGAGTGGGGCGCGTTCGTGTCAGGAGCGCGGGAGGGCGAGTTCGACCTCACGTGACCCGCGTCCACCGGGCGGCGCGAGCCTGAACGACAGCTGCGGCGGGGTCGCCGACGACCTGACCGACCCCGCCGGCACGCCGTGCCAGGAGGGCGTGACCGCAACAGGCCGATCACCGAAATCCGTGGCGAACTGCTGTTCACCACCGGCCGGTTGACCCACGCGAACGCGGTGCTCGATGCCGACGTCCGCGCCGGCTCCGCCGTAGCCGCCGGAGCACTGATCCACGGATTCACCGTTCTGTGCGAACACCTCTGCTAGCGCCGACCGGAGTGCGTCGAGTCGGGCTCGCGCGGCACTCAGGAGGCGTACGCTGAGCTGCCTGTAGGTCACGGTGTGCGCTCGCTCCCCGCGCGGGTCCAGCACCGTGACGGGGGGTGCGCCATGACGCAGCGCAGTGCGCGGAGCAGAAGGACTCTCCTGGAGCGGGAGAGCGAACTCTCCGCTGTGGACGAGGCGTTGGGAGAGCTCACCGGGCTGCGCACGGACGGGACCGAACCGCATGCACGCGCGCGCGGCGCCCTGCTCGCGGTCGCCGGCCGCCCCGGCATCGGCAAGACGACCCTCCTCGCCGAGGTCCGCCGCCGCGCCGCCGCCCGGGGCTGCACCGTCCTTGCCGCCCGCGGTGGCGACCAGGAGCAGCGGGTCGCCTTCCATGTCGCCCGGCAACTCCTCCAGCCGCAGTTCGCCGGTGCCGCCGAAGCGGATCTCCGTGCCCAGCTGGGCAGTTGGTACGACATCGTCGGACCCGCCCTCGGCCTGTGCGCCCCGACCGACGGAGCACCGCCCGATCCGCAGGGCCTGCGCGACGGACTCGACTGGGTGCTCACCCATCTCGCCGTCCTGCGGGCCCCGATGGTGCTCGTCCTCGACGACGCCCACTGGGCCGACCCCGAATCCCTGCGCTGGCTGGCCGCGTTCGCACCCCGTGCCGAAGAGCTCCCGATCCTGGTCGTCGTCGCCTACCGGCCCGATGAACTCCCCGACCACGCCGAGCCGTTCAGGGCGCTGCCCGGCCGCGCCGGGGGGCGCCCCCTCGACCTGGAGCCCCTGAGCGCCGCCGCCGTCGCCAGCCTCGTACGGGAGACGCTGGGCACCCGGGCCGACGACGCCTTCTGCCGCGAGTGCTGGGCCGTCACCGCGGGCAACCCGTTCGAGACCGTCGAGCTGACCGCCAAGGTCCACGACCGCGGGGTCACCCCGACCGAGGACGCCGCCCACCTCCTCCGCGATCTCGCGGCCGCCGTCAAGGGCAGCGGCCTGATCGCCCGCATCGAACGCCTCGGCACCTCCACGGTCCGTTTCGCCTGGGCCTGCGCGGTCCTCGGCACCGAGATCCACCCCCACCTCGCGGCCGCCGTCGCCGGACTCGGCCACGAGGAGGCCGCCGACGCGGCCGACGCGCTGCGCGGCGCCCGTATCCTCACCGGCGTCGAGTCCCTGGAGTTCGTCCACCCGCTCATCGCCACCGCCGTCTACCGGGCCATCCCGCCCGGCGTCCGCGTCGCGCTGCACGGCCAGGCCGCCTGGTGCGTGGTCGACGACGGACGGGGCGCCGCCGCGGCTGCCCGCCACCTCCTGGAGACCCACCCCGACGGCGACCCCTGGGTCGTCCAGCAGCTGCGCGCCGCCGCCGCCGAGACCCTCCGCTCCGGCGCTCCCGACGCGGCCCGCCGTTACCTCGCCCGTGCCCTGCGCGAACCCCCGGACCTCGGGGACCGCGCCGCCGTCCTGTACGAACTGGGCAGCGCCTCCCTGCTGACCGAACCGGCCACCACCGTCAACCTCCTGCGCGCCGCCCTCGAAGAGCCCATCACCGCACCGGACCTGCGCCACCGCATCGTCTACCGGCTCTCCCAGGTCCTCGCGCACAGCGACCGGCTCGCCGAGGCCTCCGACACCCTGGCCCGCGAGATCAAGGTCACCGGTGACGCCCGGGTCAAACTGCGCATGGTCGCCGAGCAGTTCATGTGGGACGCCTTCCGCGCCGACGAACCCGACCACCCCTCCCGCTCCCGCCGCATGGCCCGCCTGGCCGACCGCCTCACCGGCCGCGACCTCACCGAGCGGTACATCATCGGCCTGCGCACCTGGGACGCCGTCCTGCGCGGCGAGCCCGCCCACATCGCCCTGCACCACGCCGAACGGGCCCTCGCCGGGGGCCTCGGCTGGGCCGAGCCGGACCGCGGCTTCGAAGTGCCGGTGCTGGTCGCCCTCGCCTTCACCTACGCCGACCGCCCCGGCCGCACCGAGGAACTCTTCGCCGCCGGGATCGCCGACTTCGAACGCCAGGGCTGGCGAGGCGGCCACCTCTCCTTCGCCTACACCCTCCTCGCCTACGTCCGCTACCGCCGCGGCCGTCTCGCCGAGGCCGAGGACTTCGTGCGCGCCGGACTGCGCCTGGCTGAGCGCGTCGGTCCCGGCACCCCGGCCCAGTGGTACGCCCTGGGCGTCCTCATCGAGGTCCTGCTCGCCCGCGGCCGGGTCACCGAGGCCGCCCAGGTCGCCGACGACCACTGCTTCGGGGCGCCCTTCCCGGCCGCCGTGGTCTTCCCGGACGCCCAGACCGTGTACGGCGAACTGCTCCTGGCCCGCGGCCTCACCAAGGAGGCCGCCGTCGAACTGGCCGCCGCGGGCCGACGCCTGGAACCCCGCGGTGTGCGCAACCCCTCCTGGTGCCCGTGGCAGCTCCACCTCGCCCGCGCCGAGAGCCAGGAGGCCCCCGACCGCGCGGTCGTCACCGCTCTCGAAGCGGTGGCGCGAGCCCGCCAGTTCGGCGCCCCGTCGGCCGTCGGCCAGGCGCTGCGGCTGGCCGCCGAGGTGGTGCCCGGCTCGGCCCGCGTGAAGCTCCTGGAGGAGTCGGTCACCCACCTGGAACGCTCCCCGGCCGCGTATGAACTCGCCTGCGCGCTGGTGGCCCTGGGCACGGAGCTCCGCCGCTCCGGCCGCGCCCGGGAGGCGGCGGAGAACCTCTACCGCGGCCTGGACACCGCCGTGCAGTGCGGAGCCGACGGACTGATCGAAACCGCCCGCGAGGAACTGGCCGCCGCCGGCCTCCGCCCCCGCCGCCTGCACAGTACGGAGACGGACACCCTCACGGCCCGCGAACGCCGAGCGGCGGACCTGGCGGCGCGAGGCCACACGGACAGCGAGATCGCGAAGGAACTGAACACGGACGAGCAGGCGGCGGTCCGCCTCCTGTCAGCGGTCTGCCGCAAGCTGGGGACGGACCGTACTGGTCTACGACCGGTGAGTGATCCCACCTAGGGGCGCGGGCCGCATCACTGTGCGGCTCCGCCGCGTGAGCGCGACCAGCCCCCACTACCCGCAGTCGCCCGACAACCTGTACACCCCGTTACCATGGGCGCATGTCGTTCCTCCGCCGTCGCGCCACCCCCGCCGGTCCAGACTTCGACGTACTGGCCATGGATCCGGGCGACTGGCCCGGCAACCTCGGCGCCGGGCTGCTGCCCGCCCCCGACGGCACCTGCCAGGGCGTCTTCCTGCGCTACGACCTCTTCGGCGGCCGCGGCCCCGCGATGATCATCGGCAACCTCCCCGAGGGTTCCCCGGCGCGTGAGGTGCCCGAGGGCCAGGTCCCCTTCGAGGTGGCGCAGCTGCTGATCGCGCTGGAGAACGACGAGGAGGTGACCGTCACCGACACCGAGGACGTACCGGTGATGCAGGGCGACAACCTCCTGATCGTGCGCCGCCTCAAGCTCTCCGAGAGCCGGATCTCCTGCGTCCAGTTCGACCGCAGCGACCAGGTCCTGGTGACCATCGCCGCCTGGGACCGCCCCATCACGGACGATCTGTACGCCCTCCTCAAGCCCCTGCCGGCGGAGCTGTTCCAGCAGGGCTGAACGCCTCCTGCGCGGTGTCGCCGTGGGCTCCGGAAGGCCAGTTCCCCCGTCCCTGGCCTTCCGGAGCCGCCCGCGGGCACGGTCGGTCGTCCGGCCCCGCACGGTCACACCCGGGATCCCCCGCTCCGCCCGCCTCGGCGAAGCCCCGGGGTGCCGTGATCCAAGTCTTCGTGACCCCGGAATTGTCCGGCAGCCCCCTTTCACCACTCCAGACAATTCCCGGCCTCCAGCCACACGCCTCTGCCGCACGGGCGGAACTGCCCTGCCCCGCACCGGCGTCCGTCCCTAGCGTGCGAAGATCGGCCACCGGCCGCGCCGACGGGAACGCAGGGGGAGAGTCATGGGGCGACGCGAGCGACCGCTGGACCCGACCGAGGGCCCTGTCGCCCGATTCGCCCACGAACTGCGGAAGTTACGCCAGGAAGCCGGGGGTCCCACCTACCGGGCCATGGCGGCCCGAGCCCACTACTCCCCGGCGACCCTCGCCCAGGCCGCGGCAGGCGACCGGCTCCCCTCGCTCCAGGTCGCCCTCGCCTACGTCTCCGCCTGCGACGGCGACCCCGCCGACTGGGAGCGGCGCTGGCAGCAGGCGTCCGAGGAGGCGACCGAGGAACGGCGGGCCGCCGACGACCCGGGCCGGGCCCCCTACCTCGGCCTGGCGCGGTACGACACCGGTGACCACGAGCGGTTCTTCGGCCGCGACCGGCTGGTCGACCGGCTCGCCGGAATGGTCACCGACCACCCCGTCGTCGTCCTGGCCGGCCCCTCCGGCAGCGGCAAGTCCTCCCTGCTCCGCGCCGGTCTGATCCCGAGGACGGCCGGCCGCACGCAGGTCCTCTCCCCGGGGCCGCACCCCGCCCGGACCCATGGCGAGACCCTGGGGTCCGAGGCGTCCCTGATCGTGGTCGACCAGTTCGAGGAACTCTTCACCCTCTGCACCGACCCGGACGAGCGCACCCGCTTCCTCGACCTGCTCCTCCCCGCCGCCGGACGGCGCACCCGCGTCGTGATCGCCGTACGCGCCGACTTCTACGGCCATCTCACCCGCCACCGCCGGCTCGCCGAGGCCGCCCAGGACGCCACGCTGCTGGTCGCACCCATGGGTCCTGACGAACTGCGCGAGACCATCGTCCGGCCCGCCGCCCTCGGTGGCCTGGTCGTCGAACGCGCCCTCACGGCACGGCTGTTGGACGAGTTCGCGGACGAGCCGGGCGGGCTGCCCCTGCTGTCCCACGCCCTGCTGGAGACCTGGCGCCGACGCCACGGCCGGACACTCACCGAAGCGGCCTATGAGGCGGCCGGGGGCATCCACGGGGCCATCGCCCGCACCGCCGAGGAACTCCACGCGAGCCTCAGCCCGGCGCAGGCCGACACCGCCCGCCGTGTCCTGCTGCGCCTCGTCACCCCCGGCCAGGGCACCCCCGACACCCGGCATCCCGCCGACCGCGCCGAACTCACCGGCGCCGACTGGCCCGACACCCCCCACGTCCTCGAACAGCTCGCCCGCGCCAGGCTGATCACCGTCGACGGCGAGACCGTGGACCTCGCCCACGAGGCCGTGCTCACCGCCTGGCCCCGGCTGCGCACCTGGATCGACGAGGACCGCGAACGGCTGCGCGCCCAACGCCTGCTCACCGAGGCGGCCGGCACCTGGGCGGGAGCCGGGCGCGACCCGGACACCCTGTACCGGGGAGGGCGACTGGCCGCCGCCGAGGAGCACTTCACCGGCGACTCCGCGGAACTCACCCCGCTGGAGAGGGAGTTCCTCCGGACCGCCGTACACGCACGTCGGCGTGAGCGGTTCCGTCGCCGTGGGCGGGTCGGCGCCCTGTCCGTGCTGGTGACCCTCTGCCTGCTCGCGGGACTCGTGGCCTGGCAGCAGAACCGGGAGGGCGAGCGGCGCCGGCTGGAGGCGGAGGCCCGCCGGCTCGTCGGCGTGGCCGAGAGCCTCAGACTCTCCGACCCGGTCACCTCGATGCGGCTGGGCCTGGCGGCGTGGCGGGTGGCCGACCTGCCCGAGACCCGGTCCGCGCTACTCGCGGCGGCCGACCAGCGCGAGCAGGACGTGTTCACCGATCCGGACGGCGGCAAGCGGACCATGCGCCGGCTGAGCGCCGACGGACGCACCCTGATCAGCGTCGGCACCGACCGGGTGACCCGCTGGGACGTGAGCACCCACCGGAACCTGAGCCGGCAGCCCGGCCTCGGCGCGACGATGGAGAACGCGGGCTTTCCGCACGGCGACACCACCTGGCTCCCGGTCTTCGACGGCACCCGCGTGACCGTCCGCGACCTCGCCACCGGCCGCCAGGACCGCACCCCCCTCACGGACGCCGACGGCGGAGTGGAGATGAGTCCCAGCGGCCGCACCCTCGTGGTCTACGACCGTCTGGGCACCCGAGGCCACACCCAGCTCTGGGACCCGCGCACCCGCCGGAAACTGCTGGACATCGAAGACCCCCTACGTCCCGCGAGCGTCGACGTCAGCGACATCGGCTGGCCCCGGCTCATGGCCGTCGTGGCGGAACTCCGACAGGACAGGCGCACCTCGATCCAGACCTACCGGTCCACACCCGACGCGACGGTCAGCCCCGACGACCGCCGTCTCGCCCTGTGCGTCCCCGGTGCCCGGCTCCGACTGTGGGACGTCGGGACGCGCCGGGAGATCAGCGCCCCCTGGCTGCCCAGGACGACCGCCCGGCAGTGCCTCCAGGAACAGATCACCTTCAGTCCGGACGGGCGTGCCCTGGGCGTCGTCGGCCCCACCGGCTTCCGGGCCTGGCGGATCGACACCGGCCGCCGGATCGCCGACCTCGAGTACCCCGGTCTGAAGATCGCCCGGTTCAGCGCCGACGGAGCCTTCATGGCCGCCTCCGACGGCGAGGAGATCCTGGTCTGGAGGCTGGCCACCCCTGTCTTCCCGGTCTTCCGGCACCGGCTCGCCGGCGAGACCGTCAAGGACATCCGCCTCGACCCCGCGCGCCGGACCCTGCGCTACCTCGGCGGTCCCGAGGGCACCTGGGGCCCCAGCGTGCACACCCTCGTCCTGGGCGACGCGGTCACTCCCGACTGGACGACCACGCAGACCATCGGCATGGCCTACAGCCCGGACGGCGCACTCCTGGCCACGGCCCGCCCGGACCCCGACGGCGCCCGCATCCGCTTCCGGCTCCTCACCGCCAGGGGACGGCCCCTGACCGACCTCGGCACGGCCCCCTGCCGCGTCCCCGACCCGGCGGTGGAGCTGTACGGGTGCGCCGCCCACCTCGCCTTCGACTCCACCGGCCGCACCCTCGCCTACGGCATCGAGTCGTCGAACGCGCGGCCCGCACCGCCACGCCTCTGGCTCTACGACGTCCCGCACCGCCGAGTCTCCACGGTCCTGACCACCTCTGACCTCGGCCGGACCCCGCCGGCCCACCTCGCCTTCGGTCCCGGCGACCGTTCCCTGCTGCTGACCGACCTGCCGAGTCCCTCGGTCGGCAGCGTCCGGATCCTGGACCTGGAGCGGCGCGCGACCACCCGGACCCTGACCAGCACCGGCGGAGCGGTCGCCCTGCATCCTGACGGCGACCTCGTCGTCACCACCGGCGGGGAGGCCTACCGCCTTCCCTCGGGCACCCGGCTGCCCGCCGGACGCCTGCCCAGCGGCGGCAGTGCGCTGGCCTTCAGCCCCGACGGCACACACCTGGCGGTCGGCGACGGGTCCGGCCGGGTCGAGCTGTGGGACGGTCGCCTGCACCGGCGCCTCGGGGTGCTCGCCGACCCCGAGACCACCACCTACCAGTACGTCTCGGCGCTGGCCTTCGCCCCCGACGGCCGGACCCTCGCGGTCGCCGGCGACGAGGGCACCCTCCAGCTGTGGGACGTGGCGTCCCGGCGCCGCATCGGATCACCCCTGCCGACCCCGGGCGACACGGTCACGGCCCTGGCCTTCGGTGCGGACGGCGACAGCCTCCACGCGGTGGGCGATCACACACCGCCGCGGACCTACCTCGTCGGACCGGACCGAGCCGCCGCAACCGTGTGCCGACGTGCCGGTGGCGGCCTCACCCGCGAGGAGTGGAGCCGCCACCTGCCCGATGTGACCTACCGGCGGAGCTGTCCCGCCTAGCGCGTCAGCGAGAGCTTCACGTCCACGTCCGCCGCCCGCACGAACGCCACCCGGTGGCCGTACTGGATCTCGTAGTAGAGATCCTTGCCGACCACGACCTTGTGCGTGTCCGTCGCGAAGGTGACCGCGTAGTAGTACTCGCCGGGCACGCGGTCCCCGACCACGTACTTCTGGTCCTTCAGCACCTTGTACGGCAGTGGCGACACCGCCTGCGCGGGCACGCCGGCCGGGTACGCGGAGGCCTCGGGGTAGGCGCGGCCGTACACCGGGACGCTGTCGAGGCCCTTCTTCGGGGTGATCACGAGACCGGCGGCGTTCACCGCGGTCCGGTTGCCGGCCGGGTTCCTGAACCAGGCCTTCTGGCCCAGGTACCAGATCGCCGTCCAGTCGCCGTCCCGGCCGGCGACCGCGTACTGCTGGCCGGTCGAGACCCGTGACGACAGGTCGTTGACGTCGGTCGTCGGGGGCCGGCCGCCCCGGCCGATGTCCGTGATGAGGGCGGAGTTCTCGTCGGGGGCCGAGTAGAGCCGCACCTCGCTCGAACCGTGGGACGCGCAGGGCCGGCCGCTGGTGACACAGCCGGTGTACTGCGGCTGGTTGGTGGCGTAGTCGGGCCGGATCGTGACCAGTCCGCCCTGCTTGGGCGCGGTGGCCCGGATCGGGTGGCCCAGCAGCTCGAAGTAGTGCCGCCAGTCCCAGTAGGGGCCCGGGTCGGTGTGCATGCCCGGGATCGTCGCGGTCGTCGGCCCCGGCACGGTGTCATGGCCGAGGATGTGCTGCCGGTCCAGCGGGATGCCGTACTTCGCGGAGAGGTACTTCACCAGCCGCGCCGAGGACCGGTACATCGCCTCGGTGTACCAGGCGTCCGGATTGGCCAGGAAGCCCTCGTGCTCCAGACCGATCGACTTGGCGTTGATGTACCAGTTGCCGGCGTGCCAGGCGACGTCCTTCGCCTTCACGTGCTGGGCGATGTGACCGTCGGTCGAGCGCAGGCTGTAGTTCCACGACACATAGGTCGGGTCCTGCACCAGGTTGAGGACACCCTCCCAGGCGCCCTCCGTGTCATGGATGACGATGTACTTGATGCTCTGCGAGGCCGGCCGGTTGCCGAGGTCGTGGTTGCCGTAGTCGTTGTCGCCGAACTCCTCGTAGGGCGCCGGGATCCACTCGCAGGACACCGTCCTCGGGCACTCGGTGGCGCCCGCCTTCGGCTTCCTGAGGCCCGCACGGGCGAGCTGCGCCGTGTCCGGGACCAGGTCGGGGCGTGCGGCCAGGGCGATCTGCTGACCGGCGTCGGTGGTGCGTGCCTCGCCGGTGCGCAGGACGTCGTAGACGTCATCGGCGTACGCGGCCGCCGTCCCGCTGTCGTCCGCGCCGGAGAAACGGGCCACCGCGCCGTACCAGTCCGCGGGGTCCTCGGTCAGCGGCTCGCCCAGTTCCTTCTGGGCCGCGGCCAGCAGCGCGGCACCGCCCGCGACGTTCGCCGCGGGGTCGGTCCGCAGGTCCTCGGGGCTCAGGCCGGACAGGTCGGCCGCCTTCGGCAGCGTCTCCAGCCGGGCCGGGACCTCGCCGGCCGGCGGCACCTTCCGGTCGGGGAGCAGGGCCGCGCGGGCACTGTCGCCGCGGGCGTCCTCGGTGCCCTCGCTGTGGTGCGGTGCCGAGGCGAGTGCGGACCGGGCGTCGGTGAGGTGCATCGGTCCGTAGCCGCCGGTCACGCTGGGCGCCCCGGCGTGATCGTCCCAGCGGGACTGGAGATAGGAGACGCCGAGCAGGACGCTCTGCGGCACGTGGTACTCGGCGGCCGCCGCGGCGAAGGCCTGCTGGAGCCCGGCGGCGGAGTCCCCGGACTGCTCCGGGGCGGCGCCGAGCAGGGGCAGCAGCAGGGCGGTGCCGGCCAGGGTGCCGAAGACTCTCCGGGTGGCTCTGTGGGGGGTGGTGGCGGATCCTCGCAATGCGTCCTCCTGGGGCGATCGAGCGCGATGAGCCGAGCGGGGCCGGGCGTGCGTCAGTGCTACCGGCTCGTCGACGATCCGTCAATCATGCCCAGGGGCAGGGGATTTCCCATGTCAATCCGGGTCCGCGGGAGTTTCGTGGCGGTGGCCCGCGGGCCTGCGGGGCGTCAGTGGTGTACACCAATGGCCGGGGCCGCGAAGGCGTCCGGACATGCAGAGGCCCGCGGGGCGCCGCTCCACTTGCGCTCCGCGGGCCATCGCCCCGTCAGCGAGTGCCGACCGCCGCACGTACGGCCCGACGGGCCAGCTGGCAGTCGTCGTGCAGCCGCCTCAGCAGCAGCCGCTGTTCCTCGCCGGACGGCGCAGCACCGGGGTGGGCCACGGCCGGTGCCGCCGGGGTCGTGTCGTGCATCGAACGCTGCACGGCCGTCTCGTAGGTCCGGATCTCACGGGTCAGGACGAGCATCAGGTTCACCAGGAACGCGTCCCGGGAGGCCGGGCCCGCCGACTGGGCGATCTGGCTGATCTGACGACGCGCCACCGGGGCGTCGCCGAGGACCGACCACAGCGTCGCCAGGTCGTAGCCCGGCAGGTACCAGCCCGCGTGCTCCCAGTCCACCAGCACTGGACCGGCCGGTGAGAGCAGGATGTTCGAGAGCAGGGCGTCGCCGTGGCAGAACTGGCCCATGCCCTGCCGGCCCGCCGAGTGCGCGATGCCGTGCAGCAGCTTCTGGAGGTCGCCCAGGTCCCGGTCGGTCAGCAGTCCCAGTTCGTGGTAGCGGGAGATGCGCGCCGCGTAGTCCAGCGGGGCGTCGAAGGTGCCCGCCGGTGGCCGCCAGGCGTTGAGCCGGCATACCGAGCCGAGGGCCGCCCTGATGTCCGCGCGCGGCGGGGCCTCCGCCGGGTGCCGGTGCAGCGCCGCGACCCGGCCGGGCATCCGTTCGATGACCAGGGTGCAGTTGTCCGGGTCCGCTGCGATCAGCCTGGGGACGCGTACCGGGGGCCGGTGCCGGACGAACGAGCGGTAAGCGGCTATCTCGTGCCGGATCCGTTCGGCCCATACCGGGGACTGGTCGAGTAAACACTTGGCGACGGCCGTGCTGCGTCCCGTCGTACCGACCAGGAGCACGGAGCGCCCGCTGCGGCGCAGCACCTGCACCGGAGCGAACTCCGGGCAGATCCGGTGCACCGACGCGATCGCCGTGCGCAGCTGGGCGCCCTGGGGGCCGGACAAGTCGAGTCTCCCGCTGAGCGGTTGGGTGCCGAGCCCCGGAACGCGCCGTGTCCTGCCCGTACCCGGTACGGGGGCCGCCGGCCGCGCGGGGTCGAGGTAGGGGCCGCCACCCGCCGGGCGGAGATGCGGCGACCGGGGCGGGGCGGACACGGAGGACGATGCTGCGTACATGGGAGAGACAGATCCCTTCGTGTGCCTGCTGTGCCTGGAGAAGCGGTGGTGCTGGAGGAGCTCTGGTGCGTGTATCTGTGGTGCGTGGATCTGCGGTGCGTGGTGCCTGGGGAGGCGGTGCGCTGCCCGACCCGGATCACCGGGTGCACCCTGGGGAATGTCCCTGTGCGGTCCGGGTCGGGGTGGCGCATTCCTACCTCACCGCATATGCCGCGTGGCACACCATCTGGCGCACCCTGGCGAACCCTGGCGAATAGTCCCGGAGCAACTGACACGGGGCTACTGTCAACTCAGCCGAGAACCTGGGGGCTTGACGTGAGCGGACAACCCAACACCCGACTCTCGGACCTGTTCGGCCTGGCCGGCTGGTCCAAGGGTGAACTCGCGAGGCTGGTCAACCGGCAGGCGGCGGCCATGGGCCACCCCCAGCTCTCGACCGACACCTCCCGGGTCCGGCGTTGGATCGACATGGGAGAGATCCCGCGCGATCCGGTGCCGCGGGTGCTGGCGGCCCTGTTCACCGAGCGTCTCGGCCGTGTCGTGACCATCGAGGACCTCGGTCTGGTCCGGCACGGGCGTACGGGGAAACGGCAGGGCGACGGGAGCGCGGAAGCTCCCGACGGCATGCCATGGGCGCCCGACCGAACCGCTGCGGTCCTCACCGAATTCACGGGAATGGACCTCATGCTCAACCGACGCGGCTTGGTGGGCGCGGGTGCCGCGCTCACCGCGGGATCCGTACTCAGCAGTGCCATGTACGACTGGCTGCACACCGATCCGGCCCTCAGCGCCGATGCCCCCCAGTTCGACGACCCCCTGCACGCCGACCCCGCCGGGTTCGACCGTTACGAGGCCGCCCCCATCGGGTCGCAGGAGATCGAGGAACTGGAGCGCTCGGTCGAGGTGTTCCGGGCCTGGGACGCGGCCCGCGGGGGCGGGCTGCAACGCAAGGCGGTCGTGGGCCAGCTCAACGAGGTGGGCGGCATGCTCGCCTACCGGCACCCCGACCATCTCCAGCGGCGCCTGTGGGGCGTCGCCGCCAACCTGGCCGTCCTCGCGGGCTGGATGTCCCACGACGTCGGCCTCGAACCCACGGCCCAGAAGTACTTCGTCATCGCCGCGCACGCGGCCAGAGAGGGCGGTGACCGGCCCCGCGCCGGCGAGGCGCTCTCCCGCGCGGCCCGCCAGATGGTGCACCTCGGCCGGCCGGACGACGCGCTCGACCTGATGAAGCTGGCCCAGACCGGATCGGGCGAGCAGGTCCTGCCGCGCACCAGGGCCATGTTCCACACCATCGAGGCGTGGGCGCAGGCGTCCATGGGCAAGGGCCAGGCCATGCGCCGCACCCTCGGCCAGGCGGAGGACCTCTTCGTCTCCGACCGCGGCGACGTGTCGCCGCCGAGCTGGATGCAGACCTTCAAGGACGAGGACCTGTACGGCATGCAGGCGCTGGCCTACCGCACGCTGGCGGAGTTCGAGCCGGGCGCGGCCGTCCACGCGCAGCACTACGCGGAGAAGGCCCTGTCCCTGCGCAACGACGGCCGGGAGCGGTCGAAGATCTTCGACCATCTGTCGATGGCGTCCGCCTGCTTCATCGCGGACGACCCCGAACAGGCGGACCGGTACGCGCGGTTGGCCCTGATGGCGATGGGCTCCAACTCCTCGGGCCGCACCTGGGACCGGCTGCGCCAGATGTACCGGCTCACCGCCGAGTACTCCAGCTATCCGAAGATCGACGAGCTGCGCGAGGAGATCAGGCTGGCACTGCCCAAGCCCAAGGGAAGGGGTGGCAACAGCCGACGGGCGTGAGCTTGTTATGAAGTCACCTTGGCGATGAGGACGCAGGCATCGTCCTCGCGCTCGGTCTCACCGAACTCCTCCCTGACCATCCGCACACAGTCCTGCGCGGTGCGCGCCCCGCCGAACCGCGGGGCCAGGTCGAGGAGGCGGTGCACGGCAGCCGTGCTGTCGCGCCCGGGCACCAGTCCGTCCGTGTGCAGCAGGAGCAGGTCGCCCGGTTCGAGGGTTTCCTCGGCCTGCGCGTAGACGGCTCCGGAGGTCGCGCCGAGGAGGACGCCGTCGGGCGAGTGCAGCCGGCGCCCCGTCCCGCCCCGGAACAACAGCGGGGCGGGGTGCCCGGCCTGCGCCCAGACCAGGGTGCGGGTCTCGGGGCGGTAGCGGCAGCAGACCGCGCTGCCGAGAGCCGGCTGGACGGTCGCGTCGAGCAACTGGTTGAGCAGGGACATCAGCCGGCCGGGCTCGGTGCCGGCCATCGCCATGCCGCGGACGGCGCCGAGGAGGGTCGCCATGCCCGAGGCCACGGAGACTCCATGACCGGTGAGGTCGCCGACGCTCAACAGCGTCTGTCCGTCGGCCAGTTCGAGCGCGTCATACCAGTCGCCGCCGATCAGGGTGCTGGTCGACGACGGCAGGTAGTGGGCGGCGAGGTCGAGGGTCTCGGCGCCCTGGTGCGGGAGCCGCAGGGAGCCACGCCACGGCGGCAGCACGGCCTCCTGGAGCTCGACCGCGAGCCGGTGCTCGCTCTGTGCGCGCTGCCGGTGGCGTTGTAACGAGTCACGGGTCTCGCTCACCGCCCGCTCGGTCCGCCGCAGGTCGCTGACGTCGCGCAGCACGGCCCACATCGAGGCGGTGCTGCCGTCGGCCGCGAGCACGGGCTCACCCATCATGTGGACGGCACGGACCTCGCCGTCCGGGCGCACGACACGGAACTCGCCGTCGATGCGCTGGGCGTCGACCAGGCAGTCGGTGACCATGGCCGTCAGTCGCGGCCGGTCCTCGTCGAGCACCAGGGAAGGGAGTTCGTCGAGGGTGAGCGGGGGAGCGGCGGGATCGCGGCCGAGGATCCGGTAGAGCTCCCCGGACCAACTCACCTCGTCGGTCAGGAAGTTCCACTCCGCGCTGCCGACCCGGCTGAGCAGCGAGCCGCGCCGGGGAGCGGGCGGGGCGGCTCCTGCGGCGGCCTCCGCGCCGGGCGCCGGGGGCGCGGGTGGCGGGCCGTCCCTGAGTTGCGCCAAGTGGGCGTCCAGATCGCTGAGTTGGTGCAGTGCGAGGTCGTACAACGCGCGCTGCCAGCGGTCCTGGGGGTCCGTACCGTCGCTCGGCGCGTCCCGTCGGACGGCGTCCACGTCGCCCTTGAGCCGCCGCGCCTGCGATATGAGCGCGTCGACCGAGCCGCTTCCGGGTGGCTGGGCGGCTGGGCGGTCCGCGGAGAGATGGGACGGCATGACGCGCTCCGATGCGGGACGGTTCGACCAAGGGGGACGGAGGGACCGTTACGACTGTTGCACAGGCCGCGACGCGCTGTAAGGGATTTGGCGGCACACGATACGGTGGTGCTTCTGGCATATGCCACAGTCTTCGCGGAGCGGTCGTGCAGGGCGTCTCGTCTACGCCGGTCAGGGTCTCAAGTCGTAGATGGTGTACGTGACTTGACGGGTCGTGGGGGTGGTCGGCCCGGTGTTCATTTGTGTGTTCGACGGTCCTGTGTTCTAAGGAGTTTGGCACAGGTGGATCGGGCCGTGCCAGGGGGTGGTTCCCGGGCGCCCGGAAGGCAGGGGTGGCGATGCCCGTGCGGTGCGATGTGATGCAGGTCACATAAATTCACTCCCGCTCAGCCGTAATGAAACGGCACCTGCGAGGTCGTAACAACACATCGGCACAACCGGGCCGACCTCTCACAGGCAGTGGAGACCGACCATGGACACGACGATCGAGCAGCCCGCCCGCGCCCGACTGATCACCGCGGAGAACCAGGAACTGCCCGTCCCCGCGACCCTGCGCTACAGCTCCGCCGATCCGCTGGCCGTGTGCGTGGACTTCCCGGCCGAGGTCTCCCTGGACGGGCACAGGGTGACCTGGACCTTCGCCCGGGTCCTCCTGGAGGAGGGGCTGGCCGGGCCGGTCGGCGGCGGGGACGTGCACCTGTGGCCGTGCGGCAGCGGCACCACGGTCGTGGAGTTCCACTCGCCGTACGGCCTCGCCCTCCTCCAGTTCGACACACCCACCCTGCGCAGCTTCCTGCTGCGCACCTACCTGGTGGTCGGTGACGGTCAGGAGGACCTCGAGGAGGCCGTCGAGCGAGGGCTCAGCGCGCTGTTCGGGGGTGTGTGAGGGATCGCGTGTGCGAGGGGCCTCCTGGGCACCAGGCGGCCTCAGTACCGCAGCACGCCCGCGATGCGGTCCACCCCGCCCAGCGTGCCGTCCGGGACGAAGCGGACGTCGGCGCCGGTCTCCAGGCACTGTTCGACGATCTCGTCCACGATGTCCTCGCGGGCGTCGAGGTCGCCGCTCTCGGCGGGCACCAGGTGGTCGCCGCCCCCGTCGCGGACCGTGACCCGGTAGTTCTCCTCGACCGCGAGCAGCCGCAGCCGGCCCTCGCGGGCGCTCTGCCAGACCTCGTCGACTCCGGCCGCGAACGTCCGCCGTCCGCGCGCCGATTCGAGCTCGTGGGTCACCGCCTCGGTGCTCCGGCGGCCCTCCGCCGCGATCAGCGGCCGCACGGCCTGCCACACCGCGTCGGGGGTGCCGTGCGCGAGCCCGCCGTGCGGAAGGTGCACCGCGTCCCTGGAGACACTGCCGACGTCGTCCAGGGCCGACAGGGCCGCGGTCTCGCCGGTGACGTAAAGGGGGCGGGGCGCCGCTCGCAGCAGCCGTGCCATCGCGGTGTCGGCGTCCCGCAGGAAGTGGCGCGTGCCCTCGTCCCGGAAGGTGCTCGGCATGTCGCCGATCCGCTCCAGGCGCTCGGCGTCGAAGTTCTCGCGCGTCCGGATCATCGGGAAGCCGCCCGCATGGTGTTCGGTGACCCGCTCGGCGCCGCCGTTCCACAGGGTGACGCGGTCGGCGGAGACCGACAGCACCCAGAACGGGCGCTCGGAGGCCTGCGCGGACACGAGGTTGCGGGTCAGGAAGGTGTCCGAGAGCACTACCCGCTCCGGCACGGCACGGCTGAGGGACCACACCTGGTGCTCACCCGGCGCCGCGTAGATGACCAGGCCGTCCTCGGCGTGCGCCAGGTCGATCTCCCCGAGCGCCTGGTCCAGCTGCCGGACCACGTCGACGCGCCGCTCCCTGGGGACGGCGGGATCGGCCTCCACCCGCTTCTTCGCCTCGGCCACCACATTGCGCAGCCGCACCGGATCCTGGGCGTTCTCGGGTTCCCGGCGGTGGGTCGGCGTCAGCACGGACACCGCGGGATAGGTGCGCGGACGGCGCAGTTCGGAGAGGGTCGCATTGCTGAGTGCGTGCTCCATAACAGCACCATAGGACCGATTCACCGATCGGGCATTCGGGGCAACTTGATCGTGCGGTCAGGGCACTTCGTCCTCGACGGCGGTGGTCCCCGGAGGGGTCTCAGTCGTCGCGTTCGGGCCCGCAGGAGCTGCCGCTCGGCGGCAGGTTGCCGTACAGCAGGAAGTCGTCGACCTTGCGGTGCACGCACGAGGAGGAGCCGTAACCGGTGTGGCCCTCGCCCTTGTTGTCGAGGACCACGGCCGAGTCGCCGAGGCGCTTCGCGGTCTCCACGGTCCAGCGGTACGGCGTCGCCGGGTCCCCGCGGGTGCCGACGAGCAGGATCTTCGGTGTGCCGACGTCGCGCACCTGCTCGCGTATGTAGTCGGTGCCCTTGGGGCGGCCGTAGCACATCAGGTACTCGGTGAGGCGGTAGCGTCCGAAGACCGGGGACGCCTGCTCGTAGGCGGCCCGCAGCCGGGCCAGGTCCTTGGTGATCCGGTCGGCGCCGGGGCGGTCGGGATCGTCCGCGCAGTTGACCGCCATCAGCGCCGCCGGAAGATTGTCGAACGGGATGTCGTCCACGTCCGCGAGCGGGCTGTGCGTCGGGTCGTCGGAGAGCGGCCGGGCACGGGGGAGGAAACCGGATCCGCCGCCCGCGAAGGCGAGGATGCCCGTGGTGTCGCCGTCCTCCACCAGCTCGGCCAGCGCCCGCTCCAGCGACGGCCACAGCTTCTCGCTGTAGAGCGCCTGGCTGATCGCGCCCACGAGGTCCTGGCCGGTGAAGGCGGGACCGAAGTCGGTCGGCACCGGATCCGCGTCCAGGGACGCCACCAGCCGTACGACCTGCTCGCGCGCCCCGCGCGCGTCCGTGCCGAACGGACAGGCGATGTCCTTCGCGCACCAGTCGATGAAGTCGTCCAGCGCCGTCTGCTGCCCGGCGGCGCCCGCCACGCCCTGCTCGGCCACCGGCTCGGTGAGGGTGTCCACCCCGTCGAGCACCAGCCGGCCCACCTTCTCGGGGAACTGGGCCGCGTACACCGCGCCCAGCCGGCTGCCGTACGAGAAGCCGAGGTAGTTGAGCTTCTTGTCGCCGAGGGCCTGGCGCATGACGTCCAGGTCGCGGGAGACGTTCACCGTGCCGATGTGGGGCAGGACGGGCCCGGAGTGCTCCGCGCACTGGGCGGCCGCCTTGCGCAGCCTTCCGAGGACGTCCTGAGGGTCCGTGCTGAGCGCCGTGTCGTCGTCCGTGGCCCGCAGCGCCTCGTCGGTGCCCTCGCCGCAGCTGACGGGGGAGGACCTGCCCACGCCGCGCGGGTCGAAGGAGACCACGTCGTACTCGTCCGTGAGGTCCATGAAGTCGTGGCCCCCGGCGGCGAGTTCGGGCACGCCCGCGCCTCCGGGGCCGCCGAAGTTCAGCACCACCGAGCCGCGCTTGTGCTGCGCCGTGGACCGGTAGCGGGCGAGCGCCAGGTCGAGGGTGCCGGCGCGGGGGCGGGCGTAGTCGACGGGAACGGTGATCTTGCCGCACTGGAGGTCCTCGGGTGCCTCCATGCCCACGCACTTCGACCAGTTGATCTTCTGGTGGTAGAAGCGCGACAGGTCGGGCCCGGAGTCGTCCGCGGCCGTCGCCGGCAACCCCGCGCCGAGCAGGGCCAGGCCCACGGCGCCGGAGAGAGTGCACCGTCGCCTCGTCACCTTGGCGAGCATCCATGCCTCCAAGGGCGCCCATCGGCGCCCTCGATCACGATATGCGGCCCTCTGCCGGGTCGCCTCCCGAGCGTCGGCCGCCGCCGGAGAGACGGGATCATGGCGGGAGTCCTACCCTGCGTGCCCGCTCGATGGCGATGAGTCGGTTTTGCCGCAAGTTCGACAACCATGTCGCTCGATGGGGTGAAAGGCCGATTAGCCGTAACACTGATGGTTCGCCTGCGTTTTACACGGTGCGGGTGACTGCCCGCGTCCACGTCTGGAAGGCAGGAACCGATGAGACGGGTTACCCGAAACGGCGTGATCGCCGTCGCCGCCGTGTCCGGGGCGATGACCGTGACGATGCCCGCGTACGCCGGCAGCGCGGCGGACGGTTCGGCGGCGGGCTCGCCGGGGCTGGTCTCCGGCAACGTGGCGCAGCTTCCGGTGCATGTCCCGGTGAACGTGTGCGGGAACACGGTGAATGTGGTGGGGCTCCTCAACCCGACGGCGGGGAACAGCTGCCGCAACGAGAACTCGGGCGGCGGGGTCCCCGGTGCCGGGGTGTCCCGGGGTGCTGACCGGTCGGTGCGCGTGGCCGGTGGCGCCACGGCGGGCGACGGTGCCCGGGCCGAGGGTGGCACCACGGACTCACCGGGCGTGCCGGCCGGCAACGGGGTACGGCTCCCGGTCCACCTGCCGGTCGACCTCAGCGGGAACTCCGTGAACGTGGTCGGCGTCGGCAACGCGTCGGTCGGCAACGGGTCCGTGAACGGTCCCGGTGACCACCCCGAGGCCCCGGCCCCCGCCGTTCCGGCCGAGTCCACGCCGGTCTCCCCGCCGCGGCACCACCCCGGCCCACGACCGGCACCCCACGCCCCGTCGGACCCCGGGCCCACGCTCGCCCACACCGGCGCGGACGACCTCCTGCCCACCGCTCTGGCCAGCGCCGGGCTACTGCTCGGCGGAGCCGCGCTCTACCGACGCTCCCGCCCCCGCCCCACCCACTGACGCGCCGCGCCCCCGGCCCCGGGGACCCGCACCGCGCCCCCGCTCTCGGACGCAACCCCCGTGCCTCCGGTCCCGGTGCCTCCGGACCCGGGAGGGACCCGCCCGGCCCCGGCCCGCACCCCCAACCCTCGTGCCTCAGGTCCCGGTGCCTTAGGACCCGGGAGGGACCCGCCCGGCCCCGGCCCGCACCCCCAACCCCCGTGCCTCCGGTCCCGGTGCCTCCGGACCCGGGGAGGAACCCGCCCGGCGTCCCCGGTACCGGCCCAGGGC
>NZ_JOGP01000023.1:0-124261 GCF_000719505.1 Streptomyces sp. NRRL B-3229
GGTGCCGTCGTGGAAGGAGAGCTCGTTGAGCCGCTCCAGATCGAAGGCCAACGAGCCGCGCTCGCCGTTGAGTTCGATGCGCAGGGAGTTCTTGCGCCCGGTCGCCATCCGGGTGGCCTCGAAAGAGGCGAGGGCTCCCGAGGCGAGGCGGCCCGTGAAGACGGCCGCGTCGTCGACGGTCACCGGCCCGCGCGCGGCGCCACCGGACGCCGTAAGGCCGGAGGAGGCGCCTTCGAGGCGGGGGCGTTCCTTGACGAAGGTCTCCATCTGGGCGGAGACGCCGACCAGGACCTCACCTGCCAGGAACTGGGCGAGGTCGACGATGTGTGCGCCGAGGTCGCCGAGTGCCCCTGATCCCGCGTGCTCCCGCTGGAGCCGCCACGTGAGGGGGAAGTCGGGGTCGACGAGCCAGTCCTGGAGGTAGCTCACCCGTACGTGGCGCAGTGCGCCGAGTCTGCCCTCAGCGATGAGGCGGCGGGCGAAGGTCAGGGCGGGCACACGACGGTAGTTGAAGCCCACCATCGCCAACTGACCGCGCTCCTGGGCCGCTTCGGCCGCCCGAGTCATGGCCTGCGCCTCTTCTACGCTGTTGGCCAGCGGCTTCTCGCACAGCACGTGCTTGCCCGCCTCCAGCGCCGCGATCGCGATCTCCGCGTGGCTGTCACCCGGGGTGCAGATGTCGACGAGTTGCACGTCGTCGCGGGTGATGAGGGCGCGCCAGTCGGTCTCCGTCGCGGCCCAGCCATGTTTGTCGGCTGCCGCCCGCACTCGTTGTGCGTCCCGGCCGGCGATCGCCGCCAGGACGGGCCGCAGGGGCAGGTCGAACACGCGTCCCACGGTGCGCCAGCCCTGTGAGTGCGCGGCGCCCATGAACGCGTAGCCGACCATGCCGACGCCGAGCGTCGGCGGTGCGGTCCGACTGTCCCTCTGTTCCATACGGATTCCTCCTGGTCGGAGTGTGAGTGAGTCGTGGTGCGGTGCGCGGGGGCGGCGGCCGGGTCCGGGCCGACCGGGACCTGCCCGGGCTGGTCGGGTCCGGACCGGTCGACGTCCGCCTCCGTCCCGTCCGGGCCGGTCAGATGAAGCCGGTCGGCAGGTACTGGTCGACGTTGTCCTTGGTGACGACGGCCGAGTAGAGGGTGAGGGAGGACGGGATCTCGAACTCGGCGAGGCCGCCGATGCCCTTGCCCTGCCCGAGCGCCCGGGCGAGGTCGATCGCGGAGGCGGCCATGGTCGGCGGGTACAGGACGGTCGCCTTCAGCACGCTGTTGCCGCTCTTGATGGCGTCCATGGCGGACTTGGCGCCCGCGCCGCCGACCATGAGGAAGTCGTCGCGCCCGGCCTGGTCGATGGCGCGCAGCGCACCCACGCCTTGGTCGTCGTCGTGGTTCCACAGCGCGTCGAAGGACGGCCCATGCCGTAGTTGTCGCCGCCGATCCAACACCGGTACGCCTGGGGAGTGTTGAAGATGCGGTCCAGGTTGACCACCGGTATCCCGGCGCGCATGGCCTTGAGGCCGACCTGGGTGAGGGCCTTGCCGTCGGCGGGCAGGATCACCAGGACGTCGACCTTCTTGTTGATGAGAGTCTCGATCTGGCCGATCTGCTGGGCGGTGTCGTTGGAACCCTCGGTGATCTCCAGGGTGACGTCCGAGTACTTCTTCGCCCGCGACTTGGCGTTGGAGTTGATGGCGTTGAGCCAGCCGTGGTCGGCCTGCGGCCCGGCGAAGCCGATGGTGACCTTCTTGCCGGGCTTGTCGTCCGCGACCGGGGCGGCGTTGTCCGCGGCCTGCGCCTGCTCCTTGGGCTCGTTGCTGGTGCAGGCCGTGAGCAGTGCGCCGGCGGAGACGGCGGCGGTGCCGAACAGCAGTGCTCTGCGGCTGGTGGAGGCGGGGGTTTCGGGCATGGCGGATCGACCCTTCGATTGGGCGGTGTGCGGCTGGTGGAGTCCGAGGGCGCCGGACGGCGGGTCAGGGGCCGCCGTCCGGCACGTACCGCACGGCGTCAGGTGTCGCCGTGCGGCGAGCGGCGCTGGACCAGCACGGCGGCAACGATGATGGCGCCCTTCGCGATCTGCTGGACAGCGGTCTCGAGGTTGTTCAGGGCGAAGATGTTGGTGATCGTGGTGAAGACCAGGACGCCCAGGACGGAGCCGACGATGGTGCCGCGGCCGCCGCTGAGCAGGGTTCCGCCGATGATCGCGGCGGCGATGGCGTCCAGCTCGTAGAGGTTGCCGTTGGTGTTCTGGCCCGACCCGGCGAGGACGATCAACATGAACGCGGCGATCCCGCAGCACAGTCCGGACAGCAGGTAGAGGTAGAGGCGCTGGCGGCGGACGTCGATGCCGGCGAGGCGGGCCGCCTCGGCGTTGCCGCCGACCGCGACCGTGCGGCGGCCGAAGGTGGTGCGGTTGAGCACCAGCCAGCCGAAGAGGGTGACGGCGGCGAAGATCAGGACCAGGGGCGGGATGCCGAGGATGTAGGAGTCCCTGGCCCCCAGGTCGAGCACCGACTCGACGCTCACGATCTGAGTGCTGCCGTCCGTGATCTGGAGTGCCAGGCCTCGGGCGGAGGCGAGCATGGCCAGCGTCGCGATGAACGGCACCATCCTGCCGTAGGCGATCAGCAGTCCGTTCACGAGACCGCAGCCGACACCGACGATCAGCGCGGTGAACAGGATGCCCGCGAAGCCGAACTCCTGGGTGGCCAAGGTCGTCGCCCACACCGAGGCGAGCGCCACGATCGCGCCGACCGACAGGTCGATGCCGCCGCTGGTGATCACGAACGTCATGCCGACGGTGACGACACCGATCACGGACGCCTGGGTGAGGACGAGTTGGAGGTTGCTCGTGGCGAGGAACTCGTCCGGCGCGGTGATGCCACCGACCGCGACGAGGACGGCGAGGACGCCGAGCAGGGACAGGGTGCGTACGTCCCATCCCCACCGCGGGCCCGAACCCTGCTTCTCCCCCGCGGACTTGGCGGCGGACGTCGGCGCGTCCTTCTGCGTCACGGTGGTCGGCTGCGTCATGACGTCGGGCTCCCTTCCATCACAAGATCGAGTACACGGTGCTCGTCGAGCTCCCGGGCATCCGCCGTGTGTACGACACTGCCTTCGCGGAGCACGAGCACCCGGTCGGCGAGTCCCAGGACCTCGGGGACCTCGCTGGACACGAGAAGCACGGCCAGGCCTTCGTCGGCCAGCCGGCGGATCACTGCGTAGAGTTCCGCGCGGGCGCCGATGTCGACACCCCTGGTCGGCTCGTCCAGCAGCAGCACCTTGCAGCCGCGCAGCAGCCAGCGGGCGAGGACGGCCTTCTGCTGGTTGCCGCCCGACAGAGTCCTGATCGCCGCGTCCGGGTTGTCCGGTCGCAAGGACAGCTCCCGCACCGCTTCGTGCGTCGCGGCCCGCTCGGTACGGCGGTCCAGCCAGCCCGCGCGGGCGAACCGGGACAGCGTGGAGATCGAGACATTGCTGCTGACGGACTCCAGCATCAGCAGTCCCTGCGCCTTGCGTTCCTCGGGCGCGAGACCGATGCCGGCACTGACCGCGGCGCGGACGCTTCCGGGGCGCAGAGGCGTACCGTCGACGAGGACCCGGCCCTGGTCGGGCTTGCGGGCGCCGTAGATCGTCTCCAGGATCTCGCTGCGCCCGGACCCGACGAGTCCGGCCAGGCCGACGATCTCGCCGGGCCGCAGCTCCAGATCGACCGGCGCGAACTCCCCTCGTCTGCTGAGCCCTTCGACTTTCAACACGGGCTCCCGCTCCGCGGCGAACCCGGCCTGGGGCCGCTCGGGGAAGACGTACTCCACGTGCCGGCCGGTCATCAGGGCGACGACCTCATGGGTCGGTGTGGACTCGGCGGGCAGGCCGCCCGCGACCGACCGGCCCTCCTTGAGGACCGTGACCCGGTCGCCGATGCGGCGTATCTCCTCCAGGCGGTGGGATATGTAGACGACGGCGACACCGTCGGACGTCAGGTCGCCCACGATCCTGAAGAGGTTGTCGACCTCTTCGGGGTCGAGCGCCGCCGACGGCTCGTCCATGACGATCAGCCGCACCTCGTGGGAGAGCGCGCGGGCCATCGAGACGATCTGCTGCTGGGCGGCGGACAGTTCACCGACGAGGCGCGTCGGATCGATCTCCGCGTGCCCGAGACGTCTCAGCAGCTCGGCGGTGGCCGTCCCGGCGGCGGAGCCACGCACCACGAACCCGGCCGCGGTGGGTTCGTGTCCGAGAAAGACGTTCTCCGCGACGGACAGCCCCTCGATCAGGTCGAGTTCCTGGTAGATGGTGGCGATGCCGAGCCGCATGGCGGCGACCGGCGATCCCAGGGTGACGGGCGCACCGCGCCAGGTGATCTCACCGCTGTCGGGCTGGTGGGCCCCGGCAAGCACTTTGATCAGAGTGGACTTGCCGGCCCCGTTCTGGCCGAGCAGGCAGTGCACCTCACCGGCCTGGACCTCGAGATCCACGCCGTCCAGGGCGCGAACACCGGGGAAGGACTTGGTGATAGCGGACATGGTGAGCAGGGGTGGTTGTGGTGCCATGAGGAATCCCCTCGGCGGATGCGGGCCGTGAGTGGGCAGGGCGGGGCTGAGCGGTTACGGCGGTGATGTGGCCGTTGCTGTGACGCTGCTGGTGAGTTGGGGGCTGCGCTGAGGGCGCCGGGGCGTCACGGAGTCGCCGCGGTGCACCGGGGTGCGGGAATCGTTCAGGAGGGCTGGAGTGCCCGGGAGTGCGGGATCAGGAGTGCGGGATCGCCCGGAGGTGCGGGATCGCCCAGGAGTGACCTGTCGCGGACGGACTGGGGGGGGGCGGATCAGGCCGGCGAGAAGACGTGGTCGCTGATGAGCCGAGCCGCGCCGATGGCTCCGGCGGCGGGCCCCAACTCCCCCAGCACGATGGGCAAATTGCCGGTCGCCAGCGGCAGCGACTGACGGTAGACCTGGGTCCGGACGCTGGCCAGCAAGGTGTGGCCGAGTCCGGTCACACCACCGCCGATCACCACCAGTCCCGGGTTGAAGAAACTGACGAGCCCCGCGATGACCTGCCCCAGGCGCATCCCGCCCTCGCGGATCAGCTCCAGGGCGACCGGGTCCCCGGCCGCCGCGGCAGCGGACACGTCCTCGGCCGTCAGCCGTCCGGCTGTCTCCAGCCGCGCGGCGAGCTGCGCCGAGCGGCCCTCACACGCCGCCTGCTCCGCATCGCCGGCCAGTGCGGCCCCGCTGAAGTGGGCTTCCAGGCAGCCCCGGTTGCCGCACACGCATGCACGGCCGTCCGGTTCGACCTGGATGTGGCCGATGTCGCCCGCGCTGCCCGTCACCCCGCGGTGGACCGCACCGCCGGCGACGATGCCGCAGCCGATACCGGTACCGATCTTGACGCACGTGGCACCGATGTCGACGCCGAGGAAACGCAGCGTCGGCGTGAGCCGGATGTTGTGCGAGCGGCGGCCACCGCGGGAGGGGGCCAGCCCGTCCGCGACGACCAGGCCCGTCTCCAGCAGCCGGTCGACCTCGACCGCGAGCTTCGAACGGGACAGGTCGACCAGATCACCCAGCTGGGCACGAGAGTTGGAGCCGTTGTCACGCAACAGACGCAGGAGCCGCCCCTGATGGGTGTTCTCAGGTCGAGCGGTCATCCGTCTCACGATCCCCTCCCCTCACACACGACCGGGTCCCGGACGCCGCCGGTCTCCGCCGACTGCGTCGTCAGGCTTGCGAGGAGGAACGTAACAACGATTTTCCAGACTGGGAAGTACTTGTGCAGCACCCAGACGTTCTTTTCCCACACTCAGGACAAAGTCGAGTCTCAGCGACGTACGCGGTACCAAAGGTGTGTCGCGCCCTTGCACTGAAGGACGGTCGGGTCGTCGAAGCGGTGCGGTGCGTTGGTCAGGTCGGCGAAGCAGGGGACCCCGTTGCCGAGCAGCACCGGCACGACACTGATGCAGACCTCGTCCACCAGTCCCAGATCAAGTGCCTGCCGGCGGCCCCAGACGAGGGCACCGGTGCCCACGAGTACCTCGCGCAGCATCTCCGCACTGGTCAGGTCGACCTGGAAGGACCAGCGATCGTCGGCACTCGGCACGGTGACATCGCCGGCACCGTACCAACCGAACAGCTCATCGGTTCCGTCACCCAGGAAGGACCTGGATTGTCACCTGGGCCGGCGTTGGTCATGAGCGCTTCCGGATCGCGTCGCTCGCGGCGTGGGCGAAGCGCAGGGGCTGGTGGACCCGGCGGCGCCGTAGTGCGTCTCCCGTGCGTCGCACGCGTCCAGCCGCAGCTTGGCGCGGCCGGTCGCACTGTGCTCGACGGCCCGCCCAGGACGCCGCCCACGAGTCCCACTCGCTCGGGTCGGCGGCCGTGAAGGCCACCGTGCCCCCGCCCGACTGGGTGCCCTTGACGCCGTAGAGGCCTTTGATCAGAAGCATGGGCATGGCGACTGGCGGAAGTACCTCCTTGCAAGGGCAACGGACCGCCCCTGTCCCGTCAGTTGAGCGAGCGGCAATCAGCCGGCCGCACCGCCGATGAGTTTCCGGTGGCTGCGCGGTCTGTAGTGCATCGACGAAAGGAGCGCACCATGCGCAAGATCATCGTTTGCACGTTCCTCAGCCTGGACGGCGTCATGCAGGCACCCGGTGGCCCCGACGAGGACACCCAGAGCGGCTTCGAGCACGGCGGCTGGCAGAAGCCGGTGACCGACGACGAGGTCGGCGCGGCGATCGCGGGCTGGTACGAGCCCGCCGACGCGATGCTGCTGGGCCGCAAGACGTACGACATCTTCGCGTCGTACTGGCCGACCGCCGATCCCGGCAACCCGTTCAAGGAGCGGATGAACAGCATGCACAAGTACGTCGCGTCCCGAACCCTGACGTCCGTCGAGTGGCAGAACTCCACGCTGCTGGAGGGCGAAGTCGCCGACGCCGTACGCGCGTTGAAGGCGACCGACGGAGGCGACATCAACGTCGTCGGCAGCGGCGACCTCGCCCAGACCCTCATGCGGCACGATCTCGTCGACGAGTACCGGCTGACCATCCACCCGGTGATCATCGGAACCGGCAAGCGGCTGTTCGCCGACGGTGCGATCCCGACCGCGCTGGAGCCGGTCAGTGTCTCGACGACGAAGAGCGGCACCATCGTCGGCGTCTACCGACCGAACGGCAGGCCCGGATACGACAGCTACTAGGCTCCGTCTTCGAACAGATCTCACCCAGAGCAGGCACGACGCTCGGCTGACCGCCGCCTCGTAGAAAGTGGCGGTCTTGTCGTACCTGGTGGCGACGCCTCGGGTGGCTGGCCGCCCTGGCGGCCGCCGTCGTGTCGGTATTGCTGTTGATCGGCCTTGTCGGGTCTGGTGTGGCCGATCCCGCGTTTGCACGGGCAGGCGCGGGACACGGATGCGTTTCAGCAGCGGCTGCGCAGAGATGCCGTCTTCGCGTTGACCGGGCGTCACCAGGAGGCCAGGGATCTGCCTCGACCGCCGCAAGCGAGTGGATCTTTTCGTCAAACCCCCGCCTGATCAGCCGAGGGGCTGATCGTCCGGTTCGTCGGGCCGACACGCCCCCCTTTTTCGTCCGGAGCCCGGGCGCTCAGCGTCGCGGCGAGGGCGTGGAGCGCCGCCTTGGGGATCCGCACCTCCGCCGACTCCCGCTCCGTCCTCGTCACCCGGCCTTGCGGGTTCACCCCACCGAGGGCCCCCTGTCCGGACCCAAAGCCGCAACTCGGCGTGGTCTCCGAGGCTGCTCAAGTCGTCGTCTCCCGAGTGGGACGCTGCGTCGAAGTGCTCGGTCCTGCCTGGGGAATCCTGCGACAATCTGCTTTCGTCCAACTACACTCGGTGGCCACCGGATCGGTCTGTGCCGAGGAAGGGTGAGCACGTGACGGAGTTATGGTCGGGCGCCCACGACTCGTTGGCGCGCGTGGTCACATGGCCCGCACCCGACGCATACGTTCTGGTGGACGGCCTCCTGCTGCGGGCCCTCCCGACGGGTGTGGACGCGATACCCGGCCGGTGGGTGCGGCTCGCCTTCGACCCCGAGCAGCGGCGGCTGCTCATGACGGAGGCCGAGCCCGACGACGCTCCCCCGAACGCCGGGAAGCAGGGTGCCGCATGACCACGGACTACGACATCGGGTTCGCGTCGGGGCTGGACGAACGGCAGCCTGTCGTCATCCTTCTCGACGCCTCGGGCTCCATGGCCCGCCCTGTGTCCAGCCCCCGCATCGCCGAAGTCGACTCGGCCCTCCGGACCCTGTTCGAGAGTGTCCGATCGCAGGCCCGGTTGCGGGCGCGGGTGGAGATCTGCCTGATCACCTTCGGCTCACGGGTCCGGGTCTACGACGCGGACGCCTCCGCCCTCGTCACCGGGGAACAGGCGGACCCCGACCGTGTCTTCGTACCGGTGGAGAAGCTCTCCCCTCCCCCGCTCACCGCGGAGGGCTACACCTGCCTCGAACCCGCGCTGGACATCGCTCTGCGCATCGCCGCGCAACGCCTCCGGGCGCTGGAGGAGCGGCGGCTGTCCGTGCTCCGGCCGCTGATCTGGATGGTGACCGACGGCGCGCCGAGCGATGAGCGGGGCCGCGCACTGGACGCGACGGAACTGGCCCCACTCGCCGACCGGTTGCGCACGGCGGAGGCGGCACGGCCCCCCGACGGATGTGTCTTCCTCACGATCGGGGTCCAGGGCGCCGACCGCCGACTCCTCGAAGTACTCGCACCGGACGCCACGTTCATGCTGGAAGGCCTCGACTTCACCCAGATCCTGAAGTTCCTGCTCCGCAGTTCCGACCGAGTCAGTTCGATCGGCACAGCGGGGGAGGTCCACCGCGAGGTTGCCCGGCAGGCCGCGTTGCAGAAGGCCATGAACGAACTCTCCGAGAAGCACCTCTAGTGGACGACCACCGGGGGCTGTTCGTGTCGGGGGCCGTGGTGCAGGGCACCGACCATCTCTCCTCGGGTGTCGGCTGCCAGGACGCCCTGAAGTCCGCCCGGTGCGAGGGCGGCGAAGGTGTCGTACTGGCCGTCGCCGACGGTGCCGGCAGCCGGGACCGCAGTGCCCTGGGAGCACATCTGGCGGTCGACATCGCCTGCCGGGTGCTGGCCCGGGGCCTCCCGGACCACTCCGAGACGGACGGTGCCACGGACCCCGCCGTGTGGATCGACTGGATCGGCACCCGGTCCAAGGAGGTCGTGGACACCTGGCTGCGTGCCACCCGAGCCCTGCCCACGGCGGCGGAGTACACCGAAGGGGACGACGACACCCACAACCCGCGCACCGCCGATCCCGGTGAGTTCGCCGCGACCCTCGCCTCAGTGGTCGTACGGCCGCCGTGGGCCGCGTTCCTCTGCGTCGGCAACTGTTTCGGCACCGTGCTGACCATGGACGCCGGCAGTACCCGGGAGCGCTGCCATCTGGTGCTTCCGCCACCCGACGAACGGCACTCCGCCGTCTTCCTCTCCTCGCCGGGGGCCCGTGCGCGCGTGCGGTCGTTCGCACTGTGGGATCCGTACCTGACCGGTGTCATGGTGGCCACCGACGGCTGCGTACCGCTGACGCTGGACCACCCCGACGTGCACGGACTGCCGCCCGAGGCCGGGCCGTTGCCCTCGAACCGGTTCTTCGTCGGACTGGCGAGGGCCCTGCGGGACAACGGCGGAGACGCGGAACCGCTGCGCGCCCTGCTGTCCAGCCCCGAGGCCGGGCGCAGCGGCGACGACCTGACGATGCTGTGCGCGCTCACGGGCCGCGGCCCCCGCACCGGGCGGCGGTGAGACGCCATGATCCGCACCTGGTCCCCCTCAGGTCGTGAGTGGGTGCTCGACGAGGTCGTGGGCAGCGGCTCGGAAGGCGTGGTGTACACCGTGGAGCACCGGCCCGGCCTGGTCGCGAAGCTCGCACCCTTGGTGGCCGAGCCCGAGGTCCACCGGCTGCGCCTGGACAGCCTGGTCCGGCAGGGGCGGGAGCCACGGACCGTGAAGCTGCTGAGCGGGACACCCAGCCGGCTGGCCTGGCCGCTGGAGACCCTGGTGACGTCCACAGGTGTCGTCGGGTATCTGATGCGGGACATGCGACGGGCGTTCCTGCCCTTCGAACGGCAGCTGCTGCCGACGGCACGCCGTGAGTCCCTGCCGGAGATGACCTGGGGCACCGCCCTGCGGACGGCCGCCTCGCTGGCGGAGCTGCTCGCGGATCTGCACGCCGAGGGATACGTCGTCGGGGACCTCAAGCCGGACAACCTCTGGGCCGACGCCGAGGGCCGGACCGGTCTGGCGGACATCGACTCGGTGCAGTTCACCGATGGCCGGCTCGCCTTTCCCTGTCGGATGCGCTCGCCCGGCTACACCGCCCCCGAGGGGATCGACTCCGACGTCCTGCCCGACCGCTCCTCCGACGACTTCGTCCTCGCCGTCCTCGTCCACCAGTTGCTGATGGGTGGACTCCACCCCTTCCACGGCCTCCCGGCCGACGGCACCCCCTACTTCTCGCTGGACGACAACGTGCGCAACGGCCGGTGCCGGTTCACGGACCCCGCCTCGGTGCTCCTGCCGAGGACCGCTCCCGCCGCGGACCTGCTTCCCCGGAGACTCCGCAGCCTCTTCACCGAGGTGTTCGGCCGCTCCGGGCTCACCGACCCGGACTCCCGGCCGGACGCCGCCACCTGGGCCCGGGCGCTGCGGGCCGAGACACGACCCGGCCGGCTGACGGCCTGTGACCGCGACGACCTGCACGTGCACACGGTGGAACGGCCCTGGTGCCCCTGGTGCGACCAGCAGGAGCACGGCGCCGTCACCTGGGGAGCGCCCCGTACCCGCTCCGGACCCAGCGAGGTGAGCCGACCATGACCCACTCCGGCCCGGGCCCCGCCCCCGGCTCCGACCCCCGGCACCGGCCGACGACGCGCGGCCCACGTGACGAGGAACATGCGGGACACGCGCGCGGCCCGGCCGACGTCTCCCGCCCGGGGGAACTGGTCGTCAACCGTGTCCTGGACCGCTGCGGAACGCTGGGCCCCGGTCTGCGCGCGGTGATCTGGGTGCAGGGCTGCCCCCTGCGCTGCCCAGGCTGTGTCGCACCGGAGACACTCCCGTTCGCCGGCGGAGAGGTGCGTGCCGTCACCGAGGTGGCCGGCCGGCTCGCGCGCCTGACCGACGTGGAGGGTGTCACCCTGTCCGGGGGCGAACCCTTCAGCCAGGCACAGTCGCTCGCGGACCTGCTGGACGCGGTCCGCGCACTGCGGCCCGACTTCTCGGCGATGGCGTACTCGGGGTTCCGCCACGAGGCACTGCTTCGCGGTACGCCGGGGGCGCGCGCCCTGCTGGACCGGCTTGACCTCCTCGTCGACGGCCCCTATGTGGCCGCCAGACATGGGGACCTGCTGTGGCGCGGTTCGTCCAATCAGCGTGTTGTCGCACTCACGGAGCGCTACCATCATGTGAGGTCACTCACAGACGCGGGGGCGGGCATCGAGGTGTCGGTGGGGCATGACGGCCAGTTCTCCTGGGCCGGAGTCCCGGCTGTTCCCGGCTTCCGCACCTTCGTCGAGGAGCGGTTGGCACAAGCGGGGTACGTGGTCGGCGCCGGGGAGACGGCAGCCGCCGCGCAGGGGGAAATCCGGGGGACGGATGAGCGGATCGCCGAAGTACAGCACGGTCGCGGTCAGTGCGGCCCGCCTACAGGAGGAAGCGCAGCGCCGGGCCCGGCAACAGGCTGAACGCCGGCGCCGGGAGGCGGAACGGGCGGCGGAACGGCAGCGCCTCGCGGCCGCGCGGGCCGATGCCCGCAGACGCCGGATGGCCGAACTGGTGGAGGCGCGCCAGGCCGCGGACGACAAGCGGATGACCGGCGTACGGATGGAACACGCCCGGGCCACCGAACGGAAGCTGACCCAGCTCGACGAACTGATCAACGCCCTGGAGTCGGCCGGGGGGCCGGCGGACGCCGCGGAGCGGCTCCGGGAGGAGACGGACCTCCTGCGCAAACGGCTGCGCCACGGCACCGAGGGGTCCTTGGACGAGGAGATCGAGCGGCTGCGCGGCCGTGCGGTGCGGCTTCGGCCCTCCGCGCGGGATCACGGCAGCGGTGGCGATCGCGGGGAGGCCGTGGCTGCGCTCGCGCTCCGGCTGGCGGACCTGGGCCCGCAGGCGGCCGTGGACGATCCCGAGGGACACCGCGAGTGCACAGGCCTCCTGGTGCAGCTGCGTGCGGCACGGGAAGAAGGGCGCACCGCCAGGTTCGAGGCCCTGCGGGGCACCATCGAGCACCGGCTCACCCGGCACGCCGCCGCCGTCGAGGCGGCGGCCGCCCATCGCCGCACCGAAGCGGTCCGGGAGTCGGAGCGGGTGGCCCGGCAGCAGGAGGCCGACCGGCTCGCGGCCGAGGAGGAACAGCGCCGCCGCGAAGCCGTAGCGGAGGCGACGGACCGGCTCGGCACCATCGCGGACGCCGTGCGCGACGCGATCAGGGACGCGGAGGACTTCACGGAGATCACCCTCGCGCACGAGCTGCGGTCCGCGCTGTCGGCGGTGACGGAGGCCCTGGACGCGGGGCGCCCGGACGACGCGCTCGCCGCGGTCGCCCGGCTGGAGGAGGGCCTGCCCCGAGCCGAGGCCATGCTGGACGAACTGCTGCTCGCCTACGAACGGCGCGCGGAGCTCGCCCGGGCGCTACAGCACGCCATGGCCGGCGCGGGCTTCAGCTTCACCGGCGGTGCCGACGAGGGCCAGGGCCTGCTCCTGCACTTCGCGCGGACCAACGGCGCCCTCTACTCGACCACCGTCGCCAGCACTCCGGACGGGGCCCCCGTGCTGGCGTACCGCGTCGAGGGCGAGGCCGACATGTCCGCCGTGCCCGACGGTGCCGAGGTCGCCTGTGACCGTACGGAGGATCTGCTCGACCAGGTACACGACGCCATGGCCGACGACGGATTCGTCCCGGGCGAGCTGCTGTGGGAGGGCAAGCCGCCCGGTGGCCGAGGCCGGGGTCTGCCCGGTGCGCGGACGGAGCGGCGGCGGTGACGGGCTCTGCCTCAGGCGAGGACGGCGCCGCCCCGCAGGGCCCGGCTCCGGCCCACGCGCTGATGCCGTTGTGGGCCGTGTCGCTGGGCTGGGAGATGGAACGCGGGCGCCAGGTCGTCGTCAGCGGCCAGATCCGCGACCGCTGGTGGTTCGACGGCAGACCGGCCCCGTTTCGCGAGCTCATGGTCAACGTGCTCGTGGGACGCGGCGCGGAGGTGGTGGGCTGGTGGGACCCGGTGGACGGGCTCACCTTCCCGGTGCCCGGACATCGCGAGCGGTTCGACACGCTCTCCGCCGCCCTGCCCGCCGACGCAGAGGCGCCCGGGGACGCGCCGGCCCCGTCCGGAGACTGGTCGGCCTCGGCGACCGCGGCCTCCGGCGGTTCGTCGGTGTCCGCGAACGTGAACCGCACCGGTGCGGCGGCGGACCCCGGGGACGACGGCCCGTCGCAGGACGGCACGCGCCGGGCCACCGCCCGCCGGACCGCGGCGGCGGGACTCTTGCAGCCGCGCCCGCCCCGCCGGCTGGTCTCACTGGAGGACGCGACCGCACAGGCACGACGGCTGGCCGCCCAGTCCTCGGCCGCCACCGCCTTCGTCTTCGAGGACGTCGACCACGCCCTGCCCGTGGCCGATCCGGCATCGGCCCAGGGGTACCTGCGGCTGCGGGCGGCGATGGCCGACGCCATACCCCCCACGACCGCCGCCTCCGGGAGCCGGGCCAGGAACGCGATGCTGGTCGCGGTGGGCGATCTGTCCCGGCTGCCCGGCTGGTTCTGGCAGGAGGACCCGCGGATCGCCAGTCTCCCCATCGGCCCCCCGGACCAGGCCGAGCGCCGGTTGTGGCTGTCGCTGCTGCGGCAGGACTTCCGCGGCCACGAGTCGGCCACCCGGCACGACGTGGAGGCCCTCATCGGGGCGACGGACGGAATGGCCGGCTGGGAACTGGACGCGCTCGCACGGACCTCGCACTTGCGCCGTGTGGAGATGGGCCGTCCGGACCGGCTGATGCAGGCGCACCGGCTCAACGTCAGCGTCGATCCCTGGTCCCAGCTGGACCGGACGGTGATGGGACAGGCCGCCCAGACCCTGAAATCGTCGGTGATCGGTCAACAGGTGGCGGTCGACGCGGTGGCCGCCGCCCTGCAAGCCGCTTTCGTCGGGCTCGACTTCGGGGAGTCGGGGGCGGCGCGGCCGCGCGGATCGTTCTTCTTCGTCGGGCCGACGGGTGTGGGCAAGACGGAGCTGGCGAAGGCCGTGGCGAAGCTGATCTTCGGTGACCCGACGGCCTACGCCCGCTTCGACATGAGTGAGTACCAGCAGGAGCACGCCGCGGAGCGACTGGCGGGCGCACCGCCGGGATTCGTGGGGTACGACCAGGGCGGCGAGCTGACCAGACGCGTCCAGGAACGGCCGTTCAGCGTGCTGCTGTTCGACGAGATCGAGAAGGCGCACCCGGCGGTGCTCGACAAGTTCCTGCAAGTCCTGGAGGACGGGCGGCTGACCGACGGGCGGGGACAGACCGCCTACTTCTCGCAGTCGCTGATCATCTTCACCTCCAACACCGGCACAGAAGCGCTGAGCGGGCTCCTCGCCGCCGAGCAGGGCGACGGCCCGTCGTACGACGCGCTGCGGCAGCACTTCTCCCGGGCCGTGGAGGAGAAGTTCCGTGCCATCGGCCGCCCGGAGATCTTCGGGCGGCTGAAGCCGGGCGTGGTCGTGTTCGACATGCTGCGCGCACAGCACGTCGCCGGTATCACCGACCGGCTGCTCGACCAGCTCGCGGCCTCGGCCCACGAACGCAACCAGGTCGAGGTGGTCTTCGACCGGGCCGGTGTCCACGCGTGGATCACGGCCCGTATGGCCCTGCCCGAGCAACGGGCGTACGGGGGCCGCCAGATCCGTAACGAACTCGAACTGCTGCGGTCCGCGCTAGTGGCCCACCTGCTGTCCCACTCGCCGCCCCCCGGCTCCCGCGTCGAGGTCGGCCTCGACCTCACCGGGCAGGTGCGGGTGTCGCCCGCCGGTGACCGTGGCCCGGGTGGCGCCGGGGCCCTCGGCGGCCGTGCCTCGCCCCCCGCCGTACGAGTGCCACCGACGTCGGACAGCGTCTAGGAAAGGGACACCCTGAGCGTGTACGGGATCGACCTGGGCGCCAGTTGTGCGCGCATCGCCTGGCTGGACGAGCGGCGGCAGCCCGTGACGGCGGACGGAGCGGTCCCGGCCGTGGCCGTGGCCGGGCAGACCGCGGCGGGTGACGAGGACGGCGACGTCGTCTCCGTGCGGTCGAGGCTGTTCGCCGCCGAGTCGGCGGTGACGGCCGTACCGTCGTCCGACGCGGTCCGCACGTCTCCCTCCGCACTGGTGGGAGGGGTGTTCACCGAGTTGCTGGAGCGGGCCGGGCGGGCCGGGGCGGAACAGGAACGCCGGGTGGTCCTGAACCTGCCGCCCGGCGGGTCCGACCCCCACGAGATGGCGCTGCGGCGCGCCGCCGAGGCCATCGGACTGCGGGTCGACAAGGTGGTCCCCGATCCGGTGGCCGTCGCCCTGCACTACGGCGCGCTGCGGGACGGCACCGACAGCACCGTTCTGGTCTGGGACCAGGGCGGCAGCGGGCTGCGTCTGACCGTGCTGGCCGTCAGCAGCGACCGCAGGGTGCGGCTGGTGGAGACCGCGGAGCACCCGCTGGGCGGCTCCGCGCGGGACGAGGCGGTGGCCCGGGAGCTGCTGCGGCAGGTGCCGTACGGCCGTGTGGCCCCGCCCCTCTTGAGGGGCGCCGAGCGGCTCCGATTACGGCTCGCGCAGGCCGCGGAGGCGACCGAGACGGTCCGGCTGGACGGAACGGATCACACGGTGGCGTTCGACCGGGAGCGCCTCGACGCCGTACTGGCCCCCGAACGGGCGCGTGCCCGGGACGCCTTGGTGCAGGTTCTTGAAGCGGCACAGGAGCGCACCGGCCAGTGGCCGTCGGGGCTGCTGCTGGCCGGCGGGGTGGCGGCGACCCCGGGGACGGCCGAGGCCCTGGCGGACGACCTCGGCCTCCCGGTGCGCTCGGCCACTCCCGAGCTGGCGGTCGTCCGCGGCCTCGCCATGATCCAGGACTTCGGCTTGCTGCGCATCGAGTCGGGGCGGTCACCGCGACCGTCGTCCGGCGCCGGCCCGGGAGTCCGGGAGCGCGGCCGGCCCGCCGAGCCGATGGCGCGCCCCGCCCCCCGTCCCGGACCCGTACCGGCCGACGACCCGGAGCCCGTACCAGCCGACGACCCGGAGCCCGTACCGGCCGACGACCCGGAGCCCGTACCGGCCGACGACCCCGAACCCCGCGGCAGTCAACCGCCCCCCGCCACCGCCCGGTTCCCTGACGCACTCGAGCCCGGCACACCCACGCGGGACGGCCCCGCCCACCACACGACACGACCCGCCGCCGGGCCGGCGTCCGGACCGTCCGCCGACCCGCACTCGGATCCGCGCGAGGGCCCGGCCGGCCCGTCCTCGCCTGCGGCGGACGTCTGGGCGTCCTCGCCGCCCGGGCCCGGTCCGCACGCCGGCGCGAGGGAAGAGCGGCGCACCCCGTCCCCGGGCGGCGACCTCGTGGGAGTGCCGGTGTCCGGACTCCAAGCGGTCCGGCGCGACGACCACCTGCTCCTGCTCTGGGAGTGGCCGCCGGACAGCCTCACGGCCCGGGTGCGCTGGCGGCTGGAGGATCCCGACACGGCCGGCGGCCGGGTCAGGGAGGGCGACGTCCGGTGTTCCCGGCGGGTCTACGAGCACGACGGCGGCCTCGACCTGGTGGTGGGCCGGGGCGGGGTGACCCTCACGGTGGAGGCGATGGTCCCGGGCGAGGCGGACGCCTGGGAGCCCCCGTCGTCCCTCACGGTGTCCTCCGGGCTCCCGGTGGTCCGGTACGAACCCGTGGTACGACGGCGCCTGCACCGCAAGGTCGCCAGGGTGTCGTTCACCAGTGAGACCTCCTGCCTGCTGCCCGCCCTCCATGTGGTGCTGGGCCGGGGCCGCTACCGGCCCGCACACCCGGCCGACGGGACGGTGGTGCACGAGATTCCGCCCCAGCGCGTGGAGGCGCACACCCCTCTCGTCATCGAGTTCCCGTATCCCTCCAGCCGGTCGGACCGCGGTGACGCGTGGCTGGTCTGCTTCCCTGCGGAACCCGCCCACGAGGACATCGACCTGCGCCCGGCGGCGCTGCACCGACTGAAGGTGACGTGAATGGCAAGGATGTTCGCCTGCCCCTACTGCTACGAGACCTTCGCCGCACGGGACATCCGGTTCCGCTGCAACACCCGGCTCAGCCGCAGCGGCCTGCGCTGCAAGGCGGAGCGCGACCAGGTGCGGGTCGACCGGCTCGGCGACCGCGGGGAGAGCGGTCCCGTGTTCACCGCCGACGGCCGCAAACCGGTCGCCGACTGCCCGCAGTGCGGCGGAGAGACGACCTACCGCGTCTGCCCCGTGTGCCACAGCCTGCTCCCGGTGCAGTTCGGCATGGTGGACAACCGCCTCATAGCCATGGTCGGCGCCCGCAACTCCGGCAAGACGGTCCTGATGACGGTGCTGCTCCACGAGCTGATGAACCGCGTCGGCGAGAACTTCCGGGTCTCGTTGATGGGTTCGGACGAGTCGACGATGACCCGCTTCGGCAGCGACTACGAGGACAAGCTCTACGAACGCCGGCAGATGGTTCTCGGCACCCAGTCCGCCGCCGCCAAGGACAACCGGGTGGATCCGTTGGTCTTCCGGTTCGGACGGATCCAGGACGGACTGCTCGGCAGCCGTGCCCAGACCACCGTGCTGTCCTTCTTCGACACGGCGGGCGAGGACTTCAACTCGCGCGAGAGCGTGGAGCTCAACACCCGCTACCTGTCCAACGCGGACGGGATCATCGTCGTCCTCGACCCCTTGCAGATGCGGGGCGCAAAGGAGCTGGCGCAACCGGACACCGTGATGCCGGAGGCGGACAGCAACACCCCCCAGCAGGTGCTGAGCCGGATCACGAGCATGCTGCTGGCCCGGTCCTCGGGCCGCCGCGCCGCCAGGGTCAGGACCCCGATCGCAGTGGTGTTCTCCAAGATGGACGCCCTCTGGCACCGGCTGCCCGAGGGGAGCCCGCTGCGGATCCAGCCGCCGCAGCACGGCAGGTTCGACGTGGCGGACAGCCTCAGCGCCCACGAGGAGGTCCGTGACCTGCTCAAACAGTGGGACGGCGTGTCACTGGACCAGACGCTGGAGACCAACTACGCGCGCTACCGCTACTTCGGTGTCTCCGCACTCGGCCGCACCCCCACCCGGGACCTCAAGGTGGCCGCGACCGGCATCCAGCCGTACCGGGTCACCGACCCCCTGCTGTGGCTGCTGAGCGAGTTCGGTTCCGTCCCGAAGCAGGGCAGGGGGTGAGATGGGCCTCCAGCAGATGTACTACACGTCGTGCGAGCGGGGCCTGACCGGCTACGCGGGCTACCAGTTCAACGCGGTGAGCGACGGGGTGTCCGCGGAGACGCTGCGCGAGGTGGAGGCACTGGTCGCGTACGAGCCGCCGCAGTCCCTCGTCTACTCGGACGACCCCGCCGATCTGGAACGCTGCCCGGTGAACCTGTGCTTCGTGCCGGGCCGCCCGGGCGAGAGCGCCGTGACCGCCTGCGTCCGGTACGTCGGCCGGGACCCCTCACAGCGTTTCGGCAACTACTTCGCCCATGCCCTGGGCCACCCCGACGTCACCGGGGAAGCGGACGCGCTCCTGCCCATCGAGCTGTGGGACTCCCCCGAGTGGGCGAGCCGCCCGGTGGCGGACATCCGGCTCCCGGAGCTGCCGGCACCGCCGCGGCCCGGGCCGCTGTCCCCGGCGGGCGTGGACCGCTTCCTGCGCGGACATCCGTACGCGGACCGGCTGCCGCGGCTGGTGTCGGCCGTCCTCTCGGCGCTCACCGAGGACCGCACCGTCCTGGTGATCGACTCGTCCTCCGAGGCGGTGGCCCACTGGTTCGCCGCCGTCTGCTACCTGCTGCCGCCGCCACTCGCGCGGACCCTGTCCTTCGCCACGTACCTGAGCCGTCCCGAACGCAGCAGGCTGCGGCTGGTGGGTACGGTGCCCGAGATCCGCGTGGGACTCGGCCCGGACACCCAGGACGCCTTCCACGTCTTCGACCTCGTCTCCGGCCGGACGCCCGACATACCGGAACACCCTCTGGCCGGACTGCTCGCCCGGGTCGGCGTACCGACCGCCCAGACCTTCTGGTCATGGACGAACGACTACGTGAGCGGCCGGGAACACGATCCGCAGGACTGGTACGCCCCGGCGGTGGCGGCTGCGGTGTCCGGCGGGACCGCCCTCGACGACGCGGAGGTGGCCTCGCTGGTCGGCTGGCTCGACACTTGCGACCACCTGCCGCCCGACGTCCTCGCCGCCGTCGTCCGGGACCTCTACCGACAACGCAAGCTCTCCGCCGACCAGTTGACGGCGCTCAGCCGGATCGCCCGCGCCACACACGACACGGAACTCGTCGAGCAGATCCAGGGCGAACAGCTGGAGACCGAGATGCGGCGGCACCTGGCGGACGATCCCACGGCCGCGGAGCCGGTTCCCATCCGGGACCCGGTGCTGCGCAGGCAGGCGACCGCACGTTTCGTGGACCTGCTGCGCGACTGCGACGACCGGCAGGGCGTACGTCTGCTGCTGTGGGCGTCCGCGGCCCGGCTGGAGCCGGAGCACGACACCCTGGTCCACAAGAGCGCCGAGATCACCCGGGCTCTGCTGGACCGAACCGTGACCGCGCGCGTGGACGAGCGCTTCCGCGCCGGGTTGACCCAGGTGGCCGCGCGTTGGCCCGGGTTCCGGGAGGGCATGGTGCTGGCCCTGAGCGATCAACTGGCCGAGCAGCCGCACCATTTCCCCGAGCTGTTGCGGGGGCTGCCCGGTGAGCTGCTCCGCGAGGGCGACCTGGCAGACCATCCCGCCCTGCGGGAACACCACCTGATCGCCCGCGCCGGACTCGAACCGGAACGGACGGCACACAGCTTGGTGCGCGTCCTGATGCTGCGTGAACCTCCTTTGCTGGACAGCGAGTTGCTGCGGAAGCTGTGGCCGTCGGGACGCTGGACGCACGAGGAGGCACTCGAGGTCGTTTCGATGCTTCCCTCATCCGTCCAGGTGGACGAGAGTGCGGCCAAATGGCTGGAGACGGTGTTCGCACGGGACATCCACGACCACGACGAGCTGGTGCTCTGCCTTGAGCTGTGCACCCTCATGACCTCGCCCGATCGCCTCTCGTGGCTGCCCCGGGAGACTCGCGAGTGCGTCAGGAGCGCCGTGCGGGTGGCCGAGCTGCTCGCGCGCCCCCGTGCCTCCGGGCTGTTGCACGTCGCCCAGAGCCAGTGGCCGCCGCTGTGGCAGCCGGTGATCGCCCTGCGCCGCACGCGGCTCCCGCGGGCCCTCCTGGAGTGTCCGGGAACACCTCGGGAGATCTCCCTCGTCCTGCTCGAGATGGGGGACAGGACCACTTCCGACTATCTGCACCTGGTGTGCCGGGCGGCTGCGGCCCCGACCCCCGTGTCACGGCGGAACATCCTGGCGGCGGTGGCGGCCCAGCGGTCGGTGAGCACCTCTCAGAAGGAGCTTGTGGAGCAGGCGCTGGAGATCGTCGAACGCGAGTGGAAGCCCGCCGACCTGGATCTCCTGGCCAACGAGGTCAGGCCGCTCGACAGAAGCCTCGCCGAGCGTTTGGCCCGGCGGGCCGAGCAGAAACGCGCCCGCTGGTACAAACCGAAGCGCGCGCGCAAGCGGGAACCCGGGGCCGGTACGCCGGACGCCGACAAGCCCGAGAGCCCGCCCCCCGGCGTCGGGGGGTGAAGCGATGGCCGAACTCATCATGTACACGCTGCTGGGCATCCTGTATGCGGCCGCGCTCGTCCTCTACCTGGCAGTGGTCCCTCTCATCGCGGTCGGCCGCGCTCTCGGGCTGACAGGGCAACTGCTGTGGCACCACGTCCGCATCCTGGTGGGAGTGGTACACCGGCGCACACCCGAGTACCAGGTCCGGAGCCTGCCGCCGTACCGCCCGGAGGAAGAACCGGAACCCGCCCACCGGCAGTACTTCCACGGCCCCGCAACCCGTGATCTGCGCACCGCGTGCCTGCTGACTCTGGGCCGCTTCCGCTGGACCGTCTCGCAGGCCTTCAGCAGGACGACCGTGCAGTACTTCACCCAGCCCCGCACCCACCGGATGGCCGCCGTGCCCTTCGGACTGACCCTGTACCTCGGCCTGGTGCTCGGCGCCGGGACGTCCGCGCTGCTCCTCGCCCTCCTGGTGCTTCTGCACACGTTCCTGGTGTATCTGGCGCAGGGCGTGGTCCGGATGACGGCCGACACGCTGCGCGCCGTGGACCGTGCGGTGCTGCGGGCCAAGGGACTGCACCACGGCATGGTCTGCCCGCAGTGCTACGAGTTGGTGGAGTACCCGCAATACGAGTGCCCGGGCGACGGATGCCGGCGCCGGCACCAGGACATCCGGCCCGGCCGCTACGGCGTCCTCAGACGCCGCTGTGCCTGCGGCCGCAAGCTGCCGACGCTGATCATGACCGGCAGTCACCGACTACAGGGCATCTGCCCGTACTGTGAGGGCCTGCTGAGCGACAGCACCGGTCTGGTCGCGGAGACCGTGCTGCCGATCGTGGGCGGAACCGCCGCCGGCAAGACGCAGTTGATGGCCGCGATGCTGATGACTCTGTTCGACGCGGCCGCCCGCGGTGGTCCCCCGGCCGGGTTCGCCGACCGGAACACCGCGGACAACTACGAGGTGCTGCGGGAGGTGTTGAGCATCCGGGGCAACACGCTCGGAACCCAGCGGGCCCTGCCACGCGCGCACTCGCTGCTGCTGGGCAGACGGCGGGCCCGCCGGCTCGTGCACATCTTCGACACCGCCGGAGAGCGCTACACCAAGGTGGAGGACACGGACGCCCTGCGGTACGCGCGGACCGCGCGCACCTTCGTCTTCGTCCTCGATCCGCTGTCGGTGACCGCCTTCTGGCAGGGCCTGTCCAGCGGCCGACAGGCCCTCGTGGACCGCGCCCTCGCCTCCCCGGTCGATCCCCAGCTCGTCTTCAACCAGAGCACGCAGACGACCAAGCGGATGAACGGCGCCCTCTCCCGGTCCCGGCTCGCGGTGGCCGTCAGCAAGTACGACGTGCTGCGACGGCACTCGCTGCTGGGCGACCACCAGGCCGAGGACAGTGCGTCCGTCCGCGCCTGGCTCGTCGACGTGCTGGGCCTGGGCAATCTGGTCCGCGCCATGGAGATGGAGTACCGCGAGGTGCGCTTCTTCTTCACGGCGGCGGTCATCGCCGAGGACGAGCGGGTGGACGCCGGCATCGCCTCGCTGGTCGACTGGTGTCTCGGTGCCGACCGCTACGGCTCCTCGGCGTCCCCGGCCGCGTTTCCACGCGGTGAAGCGGCCGGGGCCCGGTGACGGGGCCGGGGGCGGCGGTGTTCACCGTCCGGTGTGTACGAAGGCCGCCCAGGACACGACGTCCGACTGTTCGTGGCCGCGCAGTTGGGCGCGCAGGCGTTTCGGCATGGCCTCCGGGGGCTTGTGGTGGCCGACCATGCACAGCTGTGCCGTGCGCAGGGCGTCGGCGGGTGCCAGGCCCTCCTCCCTGAGGAAGTGGTGGAACATGAACATGAGCACGGAGGTCGCCTCGTCCGGCACGCTCCATGTGGCGCTGACCACCGAGCGGACCCGGCCGGCCAGCAGGGTGGTGCTCAGGCTGAACGCCTCGTCGTAGCCGCGTCCGGACCGGCCGGTGCTGCACGCGGCCAGGACCGCGAGCGCGATGCCGCGGTCGGGGCCGGTGCCCAGGGTCCGCACCAGCCGTTCGGCCGCGAGGTGTTCCCCGCCGTGGAGCAGCAGATAGGAGCTGTCCCCCGCCGCACGGGTCTGCTCGACGATGCCGTGGCAGGCCAGGTGCATCACGGTGCCGCCGTCGGGGTCGGCGAGCCAGCGCAGCACCTCGTCGCGGGTGCCCGCTCCTTCCTGGCTCAGCTCTCCGTCGGGCAGCCTGCCGACGTATCGCGCGTCCGGATAGAAGCAGTCCTTGATCGCCAGCGCTTCCAGGCGCGCGGCGGGCAGATCCCGCGCCTGTCCGGCGGTGTCGGGATCGCCGACCACCAGCCCCCTGGTGGTGAGGGATACCGGGTCGTGCCAGGCCGACTCGCACAGCAGGCGGGCGGACGGCGCGTAGGAGAAGACGACGCGCTCCATGGCGTAGCGCCACGTCCCGTCCCCCGACCTGGTGCGGGCCGCGTGCCACGGCACGCGGGCCAGTTCCCGTACGGGCACCAGCGCCAGTCGCGCGGGGCGGTCCGCGGGCAGGTCGAGGTGGCGCTCGACGAGCGGTCCGATCGCCGCCTCCCACGCCCACTCGCAGATCTCGTCGAGCACTTGCGGTGCCCTGTCCCGCGCGCCGAGCAGGGCACTGTCGCGGGTGCGGGCGTCCGCGCCCTCCATGCCCTGCGCCGCGTCGAAGAGGAACGACTCGAACGCCGCGATGCCGGTGTCGTTCAGCTTCGGCAACAGGCACCAGCTCGGGGGCGCGTCGGCCGGGATGACCACGGCGGCCCCGTTGAGCTCGTCGCCCGGTACCAGGTAGACCAGCGCGTCCATGCCGAGCGCGCGCAGGGCCGCCCTCGTCTCGTGGGTCTGCGGCGGGTCGAGCAGCCGGGTCGTGCCCTGGCCCGGACTGGCGGCCGGGGAACCGTCGGCCGCCAGCTCGACACCCGCCAGCGCGCCGATGACCCGGCGCCGCAGCTCGCCCGGCACGTCGTCCGGCAGGTGGCTCCGCTGTGCCTGGGCCCACTCCCGGGCCAGGTCCGCGTCGCCCCCGGCGGTGAGCCGTGCCTCCAGGTCCCGGGTCTCGGTCGTGGCGTAGAGGATCAGACCGCGGCCCGCGTCCAGAGCGGCGGCAGCGCCTTCCGGATCGTGGTCCATCAGGCACAGCCGCGCCGTGTCCAGGGCGTCGCCGGCCGCGTCACGGGCGGTGGCCTGCATCTCGTCGGGCGTCGACTGAAGCAGCACGCTCCAGGCGTGCCCGCGCAGTCCGCTCAGCGCGGTCGAGCGGCCCAGATCATTGCGGCCGGCGAGGCGGTAGGCGTGGGCCAGCGGCATCGCGGTCGTGGTCCACAGCGCATGAGTGCTGGACCCGGCCTGCCGCCAGGCCTGTTCCAGCAGTTCCGTGGCGGCCCTGAGGTGGTTCCGGTCACCGGTCATCTCGACCTTGCGCAGGTGCGCGACCCCGGCGAACATCAAGTAGTACGTGCGTCGCGGGTCGTGTTCGGAGGCGACCGACAGGGTGTCGGTGAGGTGGCGCACCGCGCTGTCCACCGACTGCGGGGTGTCCGTGGCCAGTTCGGCGAGGGCGAGCTGAGACAGCCTGAGGGCGCGTTCGTTGTCCGGGATTCCGGCCTGGTCGGCCATCTGGCGGAAGACGCGCAACTGGTCCTCGCCGGCCGGGTTCACGAACTGCCCACGGTGTGCGGGCCCGCCCCTCATGCCGTCGGGCTGGAGCATCCGCAGGAACGGGGCGATCTGGTTCCACGCCTCGTCCACCGCCATCCGCAGCGGATCGCCGACGGGCAGCCGGAGCGAGTCCGCGCGCACTTCCTCCAGCCTCTCCATGGCTCCCGCGTGGTCCCCGCGCATGGCCCTGGCGCTCGCCTCCTGGAGCAGTGCCATCATCGCCCCGCGGTCGAACATCGGGGACCGCGGGTCCAGGCCGTCCGCGAACGCGCGGGCATCCTCGGCCAGTTGCCGGGCCGCCGACGGGTCCATGTCGTCCTGGACGACCAGATGCTGGAGACCCCGCCGTGCCGCGTCGACCATGGTGGCCTGGGGCTGGGTGTCGCCGACGATCCGCGTGTACCGCTCCAGTTCCCGCAGCGCGGCACGCGGACTGAATCCGGGCCGGTTCTGCTGCCAGGCCAGGAGCAGGTCCATGGCCCGCAGCGCGGCGGACGTGGCGGGCCAGTCCGCGAGGGGGGACGGGTCCGTGTCGGCGATGTCCACGAGCCCCATCGCGCGGGGCATGCGCGCGGATCCCACGAGCTCACCCGACCTGACGAGGGCGGTCGCCAGCACCGCGGCCAGTTTGGCCCGGCCGGGCAGGTCCGCCGGCAGGTCGTCGATGTCGTCGAGGGCCGCGTCGATGTCCACGGGGTTCTTGGTGATCGTCTCGTAGCGGGTGGCCCGCATCCAGCAGCGCGCGAAGACCCAGGACACGCTGTCGTGCGGGCCTGCCATCTCGATGGCCTGCGTAGTGCGTGCGATGACCATGGCCAGCGCGTCCGCCGACGTCGTGTCACTCATGTCGGCTCCTTTGCCGATTGGGCCGATGGGACAGGTGGGGCGGATGGGGCCGGTACTGCCGACGGGGACGAGAACACACTTGGACGCATCACCCTTCGGCCGCGGAGCGCATCGCGCGCACCCACGCGACGCCGCTGAAGTTCTTGGCCGCGATCTCGATCTCCACCCTCTCGAAACCGGCGGCCGACAGCCCCTGGTAGCCGGTGCCGACGAGATCCTGGTAGAGCGGGTCCGAGAAGGCGGCCACGAGGTCGGCGTCGGGGGACGCGGCCAGAACGCGGCGTACGGGTGGGGAGTCGAGTACGCGGAAGAGGGCGACCACGGCGGAGCCCGCGTATCCGCTGTCCGCCTCGTGCACGATGCCCTGGTGCAGGCTGGCCCGCATCCGGACGCCGGCCTGGCCGCCCTCCGAGCCCGTCCCGGCCGCAGCCCGGCCGGCCGCGGGCGCCCGTTCGTTGGCCGCCGCCAGGCCTGCCGTCAGCCCTGCCAGGAGCGCGGGTACGACCCTGGTCTCGTCGATGTCCGGTTCCAGGACCAGAAGATAGCCGTCGCCCTGGGCCTGCCGCCCGCAGCGCTCCCAGACGGCGCCGGCCCGCTCGCAGGCCGTGCGCAGGGTGCGCAGCAGCACGCGCTGCAACCGGACCATGTCGGCGTTGTCGCGGGCGCTGTACTTCTCGATGTCGACGGCCAGGCACAGTCGGCGCAACCCCGGCGGAAGCCGCTCCTCGTCCGTCTCCCCGGCACCGGCGCCCGGCGTCTCGTCCTCGTACGCGGCCAGCGCCCAGGCCCCGGGGGCCGCCTGCTGGTGCGTGAGCGAGGTGAGTGCCGTCCATGTGTCCACCGCCCGGATGCGGAACGGAGTGTCGTACGGCGTCTCCGCGGTCCTGCGGCGCAGCGTGCCGCCCAGTACGGGCTGCACGGTCGTCGTGCTCAGGCTGACCCGGCCGGACAGGTCCGCCGAGGACGCGGGCAAGCGCACCAGCGCCTGGACCCACCGCCCGTCGGGGCGGAGCGCGCCGCCGCGGCCGCGGGCCCGGAAGGTCCAGCGGAGCCGTGGTCTGCCGAGCCCGAACACGGAGATCTCCGTTCCGTCGGCGGTGACGGTGCCCGGGGCGGGGTCGAGCCTCAGCGCGTGCGTGTCGTCGGCCAGGTCGACGGTGAGGGTGACTTGTTCGTAGCGGCGTCCGTCGGGCAACTCCTCCAGGTCGAAGGGGAAGCAGACCAGGAGTTCGCGGTGCGCGTCCGCTCTCGCTCCCGGGCGGGCGGGGTCCGGCAGGGCGTAGGCGAGCGGTCGCCCGAGAAAGACACCGCCCACGCGGTCGCGGACGGGCTCCCCTCCTCCCTTGGGGACCACCGCGTCAACGGCGAGCAGATCGGACGCGGCGAGGATGTCGTCCTGCACGGGGTCGACGCGGCGCCGACCCGTTCCACCGTCGCCGCGCCCACCGTCCGCACCCGGAGATGCCGTCCCGCTGTCCCACATCCGCCCGCTCCCCCTCATGCCCACGTCCCCCATCCACCAGCCCCCCGATCTCACGCCTCACGTCCACCGAACCCGCGGGCCCCTACGGCACGCACCGACCCGGCGCCCACACCGCACGTCCGTCTGACCTCTGGATCACATCCACTGGCCCGCGCCGCCGGCCCCCCTCACCCCACCCGGCACACAGCACATCCGCCCGCCCCCCCCGGTGCCCCACAACACACGCGCCCCCACGCCTCACATCCACAGGCCCGCACACCCCGCACCTCTCCCTCGCCTCCGCCCGCGCAGGCGGCAGCAGTTGTCGGACGATAAGGAGAGGAGCGGAGGCTGGCCCCGGACCCACCCCCGTCGAGCCCGGTGCATTCGCCCCACGCACGTCCAGATCCCTCGCCCCTCGTTCCGCCCCCGCCCCGGCGACCACCCCCTCCGCCCCACGCCCGAACTGCACATCCCCCGACACCCAAGCACCCCCCTTCCCCTCGCCCCCTCAGTCGCCGTCGGGCACCGTCAGCAGCGCGGCCCGGCGCAGGCCCGGGAGAGACAGGACGGTGGTCCGGCCGTAGCCGACCCGTATGACTCCCTGGCCGGCCAGTTCGCCGAGCGCGTGGTGCACCCGGCGCTCTCTCGCGCCGACGAGCCCGGCGAGCTCCGCCTGGGTCAGCCGCGGCCCTATCAGCACGCCCCCCTGCTGCGGTTCGCCGTAGTCCTCCACCAGGTCGAGCAGGACGCGGGCGACCCGGGTCGCCACCGGACAGCCCCCGAAGTCGCCCCGGCGCCGCACCGACCACCTGTTCTTGCGCACCAGCATGCGGCTGACGGCCAGCGCCGCGGCCGGGCAGCCGTCCAGGCACTCCAGGAAGTCACGCTGTCCGATGCGCCGGGCGGTCACGGCCCCGGCGGCGGTGACACTGGCCGACCTGGGCCGGTTGTCGAAGGCGGCGAACTCCCCGACCAGATCCCCGCCGAGCCGGATGGCCAGCAGCGCGGTGTTCCCATTCTCCGCGGTCGCGGTGACCTTGGTGACCCCGTCGAGGAGCAGCAGCACGAAGGTCTCCCGCATGCCCTCGATCAGGAGGTGTTCGCCCGCGTCGTACGAGCGCGGTGTCCCCAGCGAGAGCAGGGCCTTGACGACCTCCGGGCAGTGCGCCAGCTCGGCCAGGAACGTGCCGTGCGACCACCGGTCGACAGCTCCGGGGCTCTCCGTCCGCCTCTGCGACATCGCGGCACCTCTCCAGAAAACCCGGCTTTCTCCGGCATTGGCGACGTACCGCATCGTATCCGCCGGACAGCGAACAGCCCCTCCTTTCCACCAGGTTGGGGCGGACAGGAGACAATCCCGCGCGCCGAGGGCCGAGTTGTGGGATTCTCCGACCGCATTCCGCAGTACTGCGGGGAGACGGCCGCCGCATGTGCCGCACTCTGGCATCTCGGGGGACGACGCGGGGGCCCGGACCGTCACTGACGGCCGGGTCCCCGCAGCCGCCGTCCCCGGCGCGCCTAGGCGGGCCGAGGGGGTCACGCGCCGCCCCCGCGGGGGCGGGGCAGCGCGTCGGCGTACACGGTCCACACCCGGTAGTGGAACTCCTCGTCCCCGTCCAGCCGTTGGTCCCGCACGGCGTCCCAGACCTCCTGGAGCAGTGCGCCCAGGGCGGGTGCGGCCGTGGACGCGGACCGGTCGCGGGCCTCGCGCGAGGCGAGCGCGCCGAGGTCCATCCGGCGGTCGCCCGCGATCAGGTGGATCGTCTCCGGGCGGGGACCCGTCTCCGGTACGTCGGCGGGCCAGTACACCCGCACGGGGGCGGTCGCGCGGTGGCTGCCGGGCTCCACCCGGTAGCCGCTGGGCTGGTCGTTCGTCACCAGGGAGGTGCGGCCGCTCAGTCCGACCCCCAGCACCCAGAAGTACAGGGGCGTCCAGGAGCGGTTGTGCACCGTGACGCGGTAGAGGTCGCCGTCGTGCAGGCGCTCGCCCATGGGCCCGAGCGTCCGCCAGCCGCCGTCCCCCGTGGTCCGCCGGGCCTCGAACAGGACGTCCGCCGCGGCGTCGAGGCGGCTCGCGTCCTGCGGGTCGCGCAGCCACCGCACCCGCTCGCCCCTGGCCAGTTCGTCCACGAGCGCCAGCAGCCGGGAGGGGTCGCCGTACGCCGGGTCGGTCGGCCTGCGCACGGGCAGGCCCGCGCGGTCCAGCACCTCGGGTCGGCCGTCGCGGACGCGTACGACGGCGAAGGCCGTGTGCGCCTCGCGGGTCTCCGCGAGCCGTGGAGAGTGGGTGAGTTCCTCGCGCACGGCGTCGGCGAAGGGCCCGACGGCGTCGATCAGGACCTGCCGGCGGTCGTGCACCCGCACGGCCAGCGCGTACGAGCCCGGCGGCACCAGTGCGCCGGACAGCTCGTCCGCCTGCGGAGACGGCGCCGGCTTCGCCCGCAGCACCGCGTCGCCCCCGCGCATCTCCTCCACGGTCGCCGGCACCGACGTCCCGCCGTCCTCGCGAGGCGCGGTGTCGTCGGGGAACACCAGGCTGAGCTCGTCCTCGGGGCCGAGCCCGAACAGGGCACCGCCGGGCACCCGGAACCGGCCCTCCCGCCGTTCCAGGGGAAGCCGCTCCGGCTCGGAGGGTTCCTCCAGCGAGAACGGCAGCCGCCCCGAGGGCCCGCCCGCGTCGGGCCACTGGAGCACCTGCTGCTGCTTGATCCGGTCACGGGCCCGGGCCACCACCCCGGCCCAGGGAATCGGACGGTCCGCTGTGGCGTCGAGCAGGTCGGCGAGCGCCGCGGTGAACACTCCCTGCCGACCGGCTCCGTACCGCAGTTCGGCCTCGTACGCCGAACCGTGCTGCTCGCAGGCCGTCAGCCGTACGACGTCCGGCACCAGCGGGTCGTCCGGGCCGGCCAGAAGCGCCGCGCGGGCGAGTGCCGCGTCCGGGGGGACGCGCGGCAGCTGTACGGACTTCAGCGCCCACCGGCCGGAGTCGTACGCGGCCTCCCGTACCGCGCCTCCCGAGTGACAGCAGTCGAGGACACAGGTGACGTTGCGCGTGACCGCCGTAAGGGCGCGTACGGCGGCGGTGAGTTCCTCCGCCAGGTAGCCGCGGAAGTCGGTGGAGGTGCTCTCGCCCATGTCGACGGGCACCAGGTATTGCAGTCCGTCCGTCAGTCCGCCGTGCCCCGAGTAGTAGACGACGACCCCGTCGTCCGGCCGGACGACGCGGCGCAGCCGGGCCATGCCCTCGGTGATGCCCGCGTACCGGGCCTTGTCCCCGGTACGGACGTCCAGGTCGGTGAACCCGCGGTCCACGAGGACCCGGTGCATCAGTTCGACGTCGGCGTGCACGCCGGTCAGACCGTAGGTCTGGGCGCCGATCAGCAGGGCTCTCAAGGTCATCTCACACCCCCACATGGATGAAGGGCGCCCAGTGGTACGGGTGCCGTTCGGTCGCGGCAGGGCGCCGCACCGGTTCGCTGTCCCGCGACGGTCCGGGCGGCTCGCCGCGGGACCAGGAGCGGGACCAGGAGCGAGCCCGGGCCCGTGGTCCCGGATCGACCCCGGCCCGGCTCGCGAGGAGGCGGAACTCCTCGCCCCGTTCCGCAGCGGACAGGGCGCGCACCTCGCGTTGGGCCAGGGCCAGCGCGTGGCCCACGTGCGCGGCCGGGTGCACGAGCAGGTGCCGGTACATCCTGGTGATCACCAGGCAGCCGACGCTGTCGTGCACCGGCCAGAGCGAGACCACCGTGTGCCGGGCACCGATGACCTGGGCAGCTCGGGTCAGCCCCAGGACGTCACCGCCCGCCGTGGCCCTGCCCCGCCCGGTGTCGCAGGCGGACAGCACGAGCAGCTGCGGGTCCCGCGCCATGGACAGGAGGTCGGCGAGGCCGAGGGAGTCGTCGCCGGCCAGCGGCAACCGGCTGCGGTTCGGGGCGAGTTCGTCGATCAGGCCGTGGGTGGCGAGGTGCAGCACGTCATGGGCGGGCGCCGCCTCCACCACTGCGGCGCGGGTCGCCCGGGCGCCCGTCAACAACCGGCTGCCGGGCAGCAGCCGGGCGATCTCGGCGGTCTCGACGGCGGTGCCGGGGAGTTCCGGCAGTCCGTGGCGGGGGTCGCTCGCGGGGGCACCGACGAGGAGGGCCCCGAGTCGGCTCCACGGCCGGTCCGGTCGCTGGGCGCGGCGCCGCGTGAGCTGGGCCGCGGCGGGCAGGTACGACACCTCGTGGGTGGCCCCGAGGACGTCTCCGCTCCAGGGCAGCGCGTGGAACGGCAGCAGGGCGAGCGCCGGGGGCGGCACCACGATCACCCGCCGGCACTGCCGCAGGAGGGGCGCGAAGGGCCGCAGCAGCCAGTCGGCGAGTCGGCGTCCGTCGGCTCCCGCGGGTGCGCCGTCCCCGGTGGCGGCGCACCAGTCGCGGTACCGGCGGGCCGTCGCCACGACGTGGTGGGCGAGCCGGTACCGGCCGGGAGGGGCCGTCTCCCGCTCGACCAGCAGCCTGTCGCGGGTCATGGCCCAGCCGACCAGCACGTCGTCGAAGAGGTGCTGGGCGAGCAGCACGGTGTCCGGGGGCAGTGCCTCGGCCACGGCCGCCGCGTCGGGCACCACGTCGTCGCCGACGGGGGTGAGCGCGGCCGGGACCCGTATCCGTACGGCCGTCTCGGCGGCGGCCAGCGCCTGGTCGACCGCCGCGATGCGTGCCCGCCGCTCGGCCGCCCGCGGCAACGCACCCCCGGACAGCCGCTCGCCCGCCCCCTCCGGCCGGCCGCCGGGCGCACCGGAGGCCGCCGTGCGGCGGACGGCACCCAGGTGATCCTCGTATTCCGCGGCCCAGCGGGCCTCGGCCGCGAGCCAGTTGCTGACTGCCGCGCGGTCCTCCCGGTCCGTGCCCGCGGCGTCGAGGGCGCGGACAGCGCCGAGGAACCCCGCGCGGACGCGTTCGGCCCGGGTGAAGGCGGCGGCCGCCGCATCCCGCCCACCGGGCAGCAGCAGGGAGAGGACGGCCGCATGGTGGAGCCCGGCCGGCACCGGGTCGTCGGCGAAGGATGCGCGCAGGGTGTCCCTGGCCAGCCTGCCCCGTTGTTCCTCGTACCCCGCGAGCCCGCGCAGCGCCTGGTCGGCGGCGTCCGCGTGGGCGCCCTCAGCCAGGGCCAGGTCGGCGTGCAGGGCGGCGCGTTCCCAGGGGTGCTCCTGGTCGGGACCTGCGTCGCCGATGAGCGGAAGGTGCCTGCGTGCCCGTTCGGGACGGCCCAGCCGGACCCACAGGGTGGCCGCCTGGAGGGCGGTGAGCCGGGGCTCGAGCGCGGCGGCCTCGGAGCGGGCCGTCTCCCAGCGGCCGAGATCGGCGAGAGCGGCGCACCGGACGAGACCGCGCAGGGGCTCCTGCGGGATCTGCCCGGCCTGCGCCAACGCTTCGCCGGCGAGCCGGTCCGCCTCCTCCTCAAGTCCCGCCGCACGCGACCGCCGGGACCGGAACAGGGCCTCCTGGGCCGGGCAGGCCGCCAGATCGGAGCGGAGGGAGGCGAAGACGTCGGCCAACGGCCCGTCGGCGAGGGTGCCGAGGCCCGCCACCCGCAGTTCGCCGAGGCCGAGGGCATGTGCGATGCGTGTGCGCGCGGCGGCCATCACGTCGGGGTCCCGCAGGGCCGAGGCCTGGTGGTGGAATACCTGGGCCTCGCGGATGACACCGAGGCAGTGCGCGAGGTCGGGCGGCTCGCCCCGACCGGTGCGGTGCCTGATGTGGTCGAGATGCTCCTGCTGCTCCAGGTCGCAGGTGACGAGCGCGGCCAGCCGGTGCCGTGCCGCGGCGTAGGTGGCCGTCGGCAGCGGGGCGTCGGAGTGCCCGGTGCCCGAGTGCGCGGTCCCGGAGTGCGCGGTGACGGAGTTCGCGGTGCCGGCGTCCCGGTCCGGGGTCAGCAGTCGGGCCAGGGTCGTGGCACGGCCGCCGCGTACGACGTACCCCTGCGCGTTCCAGGATTCCGCACGGGCCTGGACGAGCTGGGACAGTCCTCGCGCCCACGACGTGCTGCCAACCGTGGTGGACCATGCCGCCACGGCCCTGGCGACCTCGGCCTCCCGCGGGGACCTGGAGTCGGTGGCGATCAGGTCGAGCAGCTGATGGACCCGCAGCAGGGCCGCGCAGGCTTCGTCGCCGGCCTCGACCGCGGCGGTGAGCGACGCGGCCACGGTCGCGCGGCACGCCGTGGTCTCGCCGCGCAGCCGGTGGACGTGCGCGAGACGCAGCAGCGCCGCGGCCTGTCCGCGCAGTGACTTCGCCTCGCGGTAGGCGGCTTCCGCGCTCGTGTAGCGCTTGGCGGCCACGGCGAGCCCCGACGGGGTGGGTTTGTCTGGTGGGACGACGCACTGTTCCGCGGTGCCCGGAGGGCCCAACTCCCAGTCGCCTTGCAGCAGTTCGGCCAGACCGGCCAGGGCGGGATGCCGGTCGGCGGGCCGCAGTCCGGCGTTCAGCAGCGGGGTGGCGGCCTGCCGGGCGCCCGCCCTGACGCGCAGATCCGCCGCGAGCAGGAGATGGCAGGCCGCGCTCTCCTCGTGAGCGGCCTCGGCGATAGGTTCGTACAGGCCGTCGAACCACCTCAGCGGTTCTTCGACGCCCTCCGAGAAGTCCCACTCGGCGCCCTCGGGCCGCTCTCCGTACCGGGCCGCCTCTTCGAGTGCGGCCTCGCCCGTCGTCGCCTGCCCGAGTGTCGTCCGCGCGGCGAACAGGACGGGTAGGCACTGTCCGGCCAGGTGCGCGCACAGCCGCAGCCGCTCGTCGGCGACTGGCCCGGCCACCGTGGTCGTGGCCTCGGTCCGCAGCTGACCGAGGCATCCGCCGGGCCGCCAGTTCGTGTCCATGGCGTGCGCGGCGGCTCGCAGCGCGCGGGTGAGGGCGTGCGGTGCGGGCGACGGCCCCTCCATGACGGCCAGGGCCCGCTTCGGCTCCCCGGCGGTCAGTGCTGCTGCCGCCGCGAGCCAGGTGTCGAGGCGGCCCCGCTCCTCACCGCCGGACGGATCCGGCCCGGCCCACGCCGCGGCGGGATCGACACCCCGCTCTTCGGTGAGCAGCAGCGAGACCAACCGGTCGACACGTGATCCGTCCCCCATGAGCTCGGCCATGTCCGACCCCGCCCCCATCCCCCGTTCCCGCCTCCCCGTCCACCGACGGTAACGGCGGACAACGGGAATGCACCATGCCCTTTTCCTCCCCGACCGGAAACCGGGAATTAACGGCCCGCGATCCGGTCGATTACGAAACCGTACGGAAAAAACACCGTTCCGATTCCGCACCATGACCGTTTCCCCCTGAGAAGACGACCTGGGCGGGGAAGGCGGCCGAATGTCCCACGCCACGGGCGGTGCCGCGAGGGTGCGGTGCGGGGCCCGCCAGGACCCCACCACGAGTGCGAGTTGCTACGGCGGGTCGCGGAATGCGTCCACCCCGGGTCGCCCGACGACGGCATGCTACGACGCGCACGCGGTATTTACGGCCGCGGCGGCTCTGGAGTCCTGTCGCCAGCCCGGTTCGACCCGCGCGTGCGAAAACGAATTCGGTCAGAGCAAGGAAGAGCAGCTTGGCTGTCTGGCTGACCGGCGGGGTCCCGGAGGGCGTCCAGGCCCAGTTCGGGGTCGGCTGACTGCCGGGCGGCGGCCACGGCACGGATGGCTTCGGCGAGCTTCGCCGGTCCGACGACCCCGCCGAGCCGTCTCGGCAGGGTCGGTACGCGGAGGAGCAAGGAGCTGGCACCGCACATAAGCGAGCAAGGCGTACGCAATTACCAAGGACGGCATGGCCGAGCCGGATCCGATCATCTGGTTGCAACGGGAAAGAGGGGCGCGTGGACCGGCGCCCACGTACAGCCGTGAGCGCATCGCCGAGGAACTGGGCGCCGGCGCGATGACCCTCTACCGGTGTCTGCCGACCAAGGAGGACCTGAACGCCGTCGACCGCGAGACAGACCCTCGACGCAACACCGTGGAGCGGTGTTTCACCAGCCTGAAGCACTTCCAAGGCATCGCCACCAGGTACGACAACCGCCACTTCCTACGAGGCGGCGATCGGCCCAGCGTCGTGCCTGCTCTGGGTGAGATCTGTTCGAAGACGGGACCCAGGACGAGCTGCGCGGCCCGGGCCCTCGTCTCGCTCGCCGTCTCCGCCTGGCGGCCGAGGAGGCTTTACGGCCGCTCGTCCCGATGTTCTGGCAAGTGGTCCCCCCTTCGGCGCGGCAAGCGGCGGGGCGGGTCAGTCCGCCCGCCCGCCCCCGTAGTGATGCGCGCACGATGGTGGAGTCACCGCGTCTCGCACCACACGCGGACTCATTCCGATGTGCCCGTGGTAACCGCTGTCCCTTTCGGCGCCGAAACGCTTGCCCCGCCCTCGGCCGTGACGACGGGCTCCTGACCGCGCTGCCGTGCGCCGACGTATGCGAGGGCCAGCGTGGCGGTCACGGTCAGGAGGAGCACGGCGGCACCCGAGAGCAGGAAGGCGTTCTCGACTCCGGCGAGGGTGATGGCGGTCGAGGCCACGAAGGGGGAGATCGCCAGGGCTCCTGCCACCCCGGCCTCCCACAGGCCGAGCGTCTTCGCCAGATGACGGCTCGGTATGCGCTGCTGCACGAGCGCGATCAAGGGGATGTCCGTGAGGGCCGAGGCCAGCCCCGTGACGGTCAACAGGACCACTGTCAGGGCAGGGGAGGTGACCGTTCCCAGTGGAGCCCGGAACATCCCGAGCAGGGCCCACGCCAGCACCGCGGCCAGTGCGAGTCTCCGGATGCGCAGGCCGGTCAGGAGCAGGGCGCCCACCACTTCGGCGACCCCGGCGACGCCGAGGAACAGACCGTACTGGCCGCCCTGCCCCACGACCGCGACAAGGCCGACGGTCAGGAACCCGTTGGTCAGGGCGAGGGCGAGCACAAAGGTCACGATGACCACGAGTACGTCGGGAGCGGCCCGCACTGCCCTGAGCCCTGCGCCGAGATCGGACCACAGCCCCGTCCGGGCGCCGGTCGGGGTCGGGCGGGTCACGCGGATGGCGGCCACGGCGGCCGCCGAGCCCAGGAAGGTCAGTCCGTTGACCACCAGCACGGACTGGAGTGAGCCGAAGGCCAGCAGCGGCGCGAGCATCAGCGGGCCGACGAAGAAGGCGGCCCGGAAGGCGACTTGCAGCAGCCCGTTGGCCTGCTGGAGGCGGTCGTCCGGCACGATCTGCGTGACGATGGCGTTGCGGGCCGGGGCGAACGGGGCGCCGATCAGCGCCAGCAGCGCCGTGGTGGCCACGAGCACGGGCAGATTCAGCAGGTCGAGGGAGAGCAGGACCGAAGCCGCGGCCACCACGACGACCCGGGCCAGGTCGGTGGCGATCATCAGCTTCCTGCGGTCGCCGCGGTCGGCGTACGAGGCGACGACGAAGGTGGCCACGAAGGCGGGTGCGAACGCGGAGACGCTCACCACAGCGACGGCCGTGGGGTCCTTCGTCAGCGACCAGGCCAGCCAGGCCGTCGCGGCGGTGTACAGGCCGTCGCCGAAGCGGGAGATGCCCTGGCCTGCGAAGAGAAGCAGGAAGTTGCGGTCCTTCAGCAGTGACATGCGGCCACTGTCGGGCCCGGTCGCAGGTCTGATCCACTTATTAGGCACATGGCTAATCAGTCGCCTCGCCGTCGTCGCCGTCGCCGTGCAGGAAGCTTTCCAGGCTGGGAGTCAGGCCCGTCACCTGGCCGGGCGCGAGCCGGTACAGGACGTAGTAGCCCTCGCGGCGGCGCTCCAGCAGGCCCGCGTCCGCCAGCACGCGCAGGTGCTTGGACAGGGCCGCCTCGCTGACACCGACGAGCGGGGCCAACTCCTGGGTGCTGCGCGGGCGTTCGGCGATCAGCCGGAGGGCGCGCAGCCGGGTGTCGTCGGCGAGCGCCCGCAAGGTGCCGACGAGTTGGGTGGGGGGAATCCTCGGGCGGGCTTCCCGGGCGATGGAGGAGACCGGGAAGACGAGGCCGAGAGGCCAGGGACCGTCGCAGTTGACGCGTACGTGCGGCCACACATAGGCGCTGGGGGCCAGGACGAGGATGTCGTCCGGACCGATGGCGACCTCGTGGTCGTGCGGCCGCTCCAGCCAGAAGCGTTCGGCCTGCCGGTCGCTGCGCACCTCCGGCCACAGGCCACGGAGCATCCCGTAGAGGCCGCGTTCCTCGATCTGGTGTCCGGCCTCACTGACGCCGGCGGCGAGGCCGGGTTCGAGCCGTGCCCATTCCTCCTCGAACGCCTCCCGCCAGTAGCGCTCCAGCATGCTCAGGAACCGTTCGAGCAGCGCGCGGGGGTCGTCGAGGAGCATCGTGGCCATCGCTTCGTCGCTTTCCCGTGCGAGGCGATCCCGCAGCAGTCGGCGTACTTCGGGTTGATGCAGCACCTGCGGATCCCTGCCCGCGCCGCTGCCCGGCCAGGGCGTGAGCAGAGGGACGGCGAACTCCAGGCGGACCAGCTCCGGATCCGCCTGGCGCAGGCCGGCCAGTTCGCCCTCGAAGTCCGTCAGTCGGCCGGTCGGCTGCGGAAAGAGGAACTCGGGGAAGTACGAGCGCACCGCGAAGGCGAACGCCTCGATCTCCCGCTTCAGCGCCGGGGACAGCTTGCGCATCGCACGCACCCAGCCGTGCTGGACGGGGTGGTGCTTGGGCTCCACCAGCACATGGAGACTCAGTACGGCTTCCATCGTCGGCGAGTAGGCGAACGCCACCCGCTCGGCACCGCCGGCAGGGACCCGGAACACGATCGTCATGACCCGTCATCCTTGCCGCACGGCGTCCACGACGGGAGCCGCGCCGCGCCGCCAGGCGCCGTCCGGCACGCGGGCGCCGCTTGGGGGGAACGCATCGTGATCCGGAGGGCATCGACACAGGCACCTCTCGGGAACGCGGTCCTGGGGCGGAACTCGCCGCTCGATCCCCGACGCCGACTGGCCGTCGTCGGAGGCGGGATCAGCGTGAGCCAAGACACCCCAGTTCACGCTCACGGGTGAATTCCTGGGCCGCTGCGGCTGCGGCGCTCCGGCGGCAGGGCCCGTCCACCGGTCCGAAGCCCCTTGCAAGACGCCTCTGAGGTGATTTATGCACCCTGCACCTTCATGTGTGCGTAGATACGGAGAGCGACTTGCCAGACGGACATCCACGAGAGATGGTTGCCCGAAGACAATGATTTCTCTGGGGTGGGCGAGGTGAGGGATTCGCGCAGCGGGTCCTCGACATTTGGTTTCTACTCGGGCGCAGGCGGGCGTAGGCGCGGAGCCGGACTTCCCGTGGGGCAGGGCCCCCTACCCGGTACTGGTCGCTGACGCGGCCGGTGTCCTCACGCAGCGCAACGAAGCCGCTCAGGTCTTGCTGCCCGCAGCCTGCCCCGGAGCACAGCTTGCCGATGTCGTCCCGGACTGGCTCGCCTCGGCCCACCGGTCGATGTGCCCGGCCGGCCCGGAGGGCGGGCGGGAGCCCGGGGTGCCGCTGTCCGGCGTGATCGAAGGGCGTCGTTTCGAGGCGCACTTCAGCCTGCGGGGCGACGGCACGATGGCGTGGTGGCTGGTGGACGACACCGACCACCAGCTGGCCCGTGAAGCCCTGCGCATGGAGCGGGAGCAGACGGCGTTCCTCGCGGCGGCGTCCAGCACCCTGCTGTCCTCGCTCAACCTGGGGCGCTGCATGGACGTGACGGCGCAGATGGCCGCCGATCACCTCGCCGACGCGGTCCTGGCGATCGCTCCCGCCCGCGGGCGCCGGTTGCCCGTGGTGTCCTGCTCGCGTGGCGGCACCCCCACCACCTCCCAGGAAATGGTCGACCCTGACGAGGTCCCCGGTCTGGGTGAGGCCCTGCGCGGGTTCCCGCCGGTTCCCTCCCGGTGGATCGACGCTTCCGCTGCGCCACGCTGGATGATTCCCGAGGGCTTCGGTCCCATCGGGGCCATAGTGATCACTCCCTTGCCCGGGCACGGTGTCCCGGCCGGTGCGCTGGTCCTGCTGCGCAAGGAGGGCAGCGCCGCCTTCACCGAAGAGGAAGAGGTGTTCGCCCGCCTTTTCGCCGCACGTGCCGGAGCGGCGATGTCAGCCGCCCGCCTGTACGCGGAGCAGACGGCCATCACCGAGGTCCTGATGCGGGACCTGCTTCCCCCCGTGCTGCACCAGATCTCCGGTGTGGACTTCGCCGGCAGCTACCGCCCGTCGGCGGATCACGAGCGGATCGGCGGGGACTTCTACGACGTGCACCCCGGCGTCGCGGAGGGGGAGCCGTCGCTGGTGGCGCTGGGTGACGTGTGCGGCAAGGGTCTGGAGGCCGCCGTCCTGACGGGCAAGATCCGCAACACCCTGCACGCGCTGCTGCCCCTGGCCGACGATCACCAGCGGATGCTCACCCTGCTGAACACCGCACTGCTCAGCTCGCACCACACCCGGTTCGCGACACTGGTCCTGGCGTCCGCAGTCCGCAAGGGCAACGAGGTGCGTGTGCGGCTGACCAGTGCCGGTCACCCGCATCCCCTGATCATCCGCGCGAACGGAACGGTCGAGGAAGCCGACACCCGCGGCACCCTGGTCGGGGCCCTGCCGGACATCAGTGCCCGCACCACGACCGTCGCGCTCGCCCCCGGGGAGTCCTGCATCCTCTACACCGACGGAATCACCGATGCCAGGGGCGGCCCGCTGGGTGACGTCCTCTTCGGTGAGGAACGCCTCAAGCGTGCCCTGGCGGAGTGCGCCGGTATGCCGGCGGAGGGCATCGTGGAGCACGTCCAGATGCTCGCCTCCCAGTGGCTGGGCAACCGCGACCACGACGACATGGCCGTCGTCGCGATCTCCGCACCGCGCACTCACCATCTGAGCGCGGTGAACGGCCACACCCGGGGCAGGTACACCGCATGAGCACGAGCGCTTCGCCCCGCTTCTCCGCAGCCGTCCCCGTCCGCGAACTGGCCGACCGGCTGTGGAACGCCGTGGCGGCCGGAGACGAGCACACCGCCACCGACGTCGTCCTGCGAGCTCTGGACGAGGGCCTGGACCCCGAGTCCGTCCTCCTGGACGTGATCGCGACGGTCCAGGGCAGAGTCGGTGAGGAATGGGCCGCGAACCGCATCAGTGTCGCGCAGGAACACGCCGCGACGGCCATCAACGAACGCGCCGTGACCGCACTCGCCCTGCGCTCCGCCGGCGCCCGCAGGACACCCTGCCGAGGCCGGATCACGGTGGCGTGCGTGGACGGCGAATGGCACGCGCTGCCCGCCCGGCTGCTGGCCGAGGTGCTGAAGCTGCGCGGCTGGCAGGTCGACTACCTCGGAGCGCAGGTGCCCGCACCGCACCTCATCTCCCATCTGCACACCACGAAGGCCGACGCGGTGGCCCTGTCCAGTTCGATCGCCACCAGGCTTCCCACCGCTCATGCGGCCATCACCGCGTGTCAGGCCATCGGGGTCCCCGTCCTGGTCGGCGGCGCCGCGTTCGGATACGACGGCCGCTACGCCCGGTTGCTCGGCGCCCAGGCGTGGGCCCCGGACGCGCGTGCCGCCGCCGACCGGCTCGCCGAGGGGCCGCTGCCACGCCCGCGGACCGATCACCAGCAGTTGGAAGACCTGCCGCATCTGGTCGACCAGGAGTACACGTTGGTCGCCCGCAGCAGCGCCTCCCTGGTGCGGTCCGTCTTCCTCGCCCTCCAGGACGCGCTCCCGGCGATGCGGGCCTACGACGACATGCAGCGCGAGCGCACGGCCGAAGACCTCGCCCAGATCGTGGAGTTCCTCGCCGCCGCCCTCTACCTCGGCGACGACACCCTCTTCACCGGGTTCATCACCTGGACCGACCGGGTGCTCCGCGCGAGGAAAGTGCACGCGCAGTCGCTGCCTCCGGCCCTGGACCTCCTGGCCCGCGAGCTCAAGGACTTCCCCCGGGCCTCGCGCATACTCAAGCGCGGCATCGAAGCCCTCACCACCGACCGCCCCACAGCCGGGACACCCGCATGACCATCCTGCCTCCCGCACTCCACCTGACCACCGTCGAGACCAGGCATGCGGTCCGCATCGAGATCACCGGGGATCTCGACTACGACACCGCCGACCACCTGCTGGAGGAGGCGACCGCCCGGCTTTCGGCCCGACCGGGTCTCGAAGACCTGCACCTGCTCTGTGCGGGAATCGGCATGGTCGACTCCATGGGACTGTCGATTCTGTTGATGATCGGCCGCCGGGCCAACGCCGCACGGGTACGGCTGCACCTGGACGACCGGCCCGCGCAGCTCGACCAGCTGCTCAGCATCACCGGCACGCTCGAGTACCTCACGGCCCAGCCCGCCACGGGTGCCGCGACCACGCATCGGGAGACGGCAGAATCACAGACGACCGCGACGGCGACCGAGAGAAGAGCACGAGCGGCCGGCCCCACCGGACCGGACGCCACCACCTGAGCCCCACCTGGCCGGGTCTGCGAACTGACCGCCGGCGTCGACCGCGACCGGGCGGCCCAGTTGTCAGGGATGCGGTGGCGGGGGCGGCATCGTGCGGAGCCCGGGCGGTGACTCCGGCCAGACCAGGAGCACGGGGCAAGGAGCGTGGTCGACGACGAACCGGCTCGCCGGTCCCAGGCTGCGCGGACCGACACGGGAACGATCGCCGTCGCGGGCCAGAATCAACAGATCGGCGCCCTCGGCCGCGGCGACGACCTCCCGCTCCAGACGTCCGGTGCGTTCGACCCGCGTGCTGGGGCGCCCGAGCCGATCGGCAGCGGCCTGGAGGAGTTCCTGCGCGGAGACGGCGGCGAGTTCTTCCAGGCGCGTGCCGGGGTCCCGCTCGGGGTGGCCGCGACCGAGCAGCCCCGCGAAGGCGCCGTGCGCGACTCCCGGCACGTCCGCCGGGTTGACGTGCAGCAGCACGACGTCGGCGTCCGCCGGGGCCAGGACGCGGGCGGCGTCCACGCAGGCGGGCCAATTGCCCTCGACGATCCAGACGACCACTGCCATGAGGTCAGCCTCCTCAGATCACGGCCGGCGAGTCCCATAGTGACGGTACGGCGGCCGCCGGGCCCACCGGGAGGGACGATACGCCGCCTCAGCAGTGACCCGGGGGAAGGACAGGCGACAGGCCGACGGGCCGAGGTGAGACCCTCAGCGCTGTGCGAATCCACTCCAGAACGTCAACGGCCGACGTGGTCGAACAGCCCTTCACGCTCGGCGAGGTGCCCGGAGTGCTGTGGACGCCGGAGGGCGCCCACGGCACTCGCCCGCTGATCCTCATGGGACACGGCGGCGGGCAGCACAAGAAGACTCCCGGCATCCTGGCTCGCGCACGTCGCTTCGCCGCCGAGGGTGGGTTCGCGGTCGCCGCGATCGACGTGCCCAACCACGGCGAGCGGTCGACGGCTCCGGAGTTCGACCGGCTCGCGGCCGAATACCGGGCGCGCGTGACCGCGGGCGAGGACACGGCTTCGCTGGACACCGCCCTGTACAGACTGGTGGTGGGGCAGACCGTCGCGGACTGGCAGGCGGTCCTCACCGCCGTTCAGCACCTCGACCACGTCGGCGCTGGACCGGTCGGCTACTGGGGAATGTCGCTGGGCTGTGCGCTCGGCATGCCGTTCGTCGCCGCGGAGCCTCGAGTCCGCGCCGCGGTGCTGGGCCTGCAAGGGTCCCCCGTGCTGACGGAGGCCGCCGCGCAGATCCTCGCGCCGGTGCAGTTCCTGGTCCAGTGGGACGACGAGCTGATGCCCCGTGCACAGAGCCTGGCCTTGTACGACGCCATCGGCTCGACGGAGAAGACACTGCACGCCAACCCGGGCAAGCACGGAGATCTGCCACGGTTCGAGATGGACGACTCGCTGCGGTTCTTCGCCCGGCATCTGGGCTGACACACGCATGGCCACCAGCGCATGCACCCGTGGGACGAAAAGAAGCCGACTCAGGCGCATGATCTGTATGACGCCGGGCATGCGGGGCGTAGGGCCTTGCAACGCTGTTCCCCCGTGGCGTTGCAAGGCCCTTTCCCTGACCCGGTCGACCTGCCGGTTCCTCATCGACCATGCTGCTCCAGCAGTTGCGGCGGTGACCTTACGGGCGGGTGCCCGAGGGACGCGCGGCGCAGGTCAGGTCCTTGGCAGGGAGGCGCCCGGTGGCGAGGTAGGCGTTGACCGTGGTGTCGACGCAGGGTGAGCCGTAGACGCCGTACACCGCGTGCTGGTCGGCGCCGCGCAGGGTGACCAGGCGGGAGGAGGGCCACCTGCGGTGTACCGCGGTCGCTCCGTCGTACGTGGTGCGCGGGTCTCCCGTGGCGTTGACGAGCAGGGCGGGGAGGTCGTGCCGGATGGAGGTCGGGCGTTCGCGGGGCGGATCCCAGAAGGCGCACGGGTTGAGGTTGTTGGTGACGGGGCCGAGCAACGGATCACGCTCACGCGCCCGTTGGACGTCACGCCAGTAGACCTCCGGGTCCCTCGGGGCGGCTGCGTCACCGCACAGGATGGCGGTCTGGACGCTGCCGTAGGGGGAGTCGCTGCCGGTCAGCATGAACGTGAGGGCCTCGCCGAGCCAGGGCGACGGGGTGACCTGCCGACCCTGTGCCGCGCGCAGCAGGTCCTGGACTCCCTGCGCGAAGTCCCCGTAGGCGCTGTCGTTGTCCTGCGAGAGGCCGTTGAACACGACCAGGGGAACGACGTGTTCGTCCACCCGGTACTCCCCCAGCCGCAGGGGGGTCCGGGCGGCGGCGCCCTGGACGCGGTCCACGTTCGCCAGCACCGCCCCACGGGTGCTGCCCAAGCCATACGTCTCGTTGCGGGTGGCGGCCCATGAGGCCCAGTCGTTCAGGGCATGGCGGTTGGCCTTCTCAGTGCCTCGCAGCAGGCGCGGTCCGTAGCGGGCCGGGTCGATGACACCGTCCAGGACGACCCGCTCGATTCGGCGGGGAAACATCGTGGTGTACACCTCGCCGAGGTAACTGCCGTACGAATAGCCCAGGTACGAGATCCGTCGCTCACCGAGCGCGGCACGGATCACGTCGAGGTCGCGTGCCGTGTTGCGGGTGGTGGCGTACGGCAGGACGTCCGCCGCGTGGTGTCGGCAGCGCTCGGCGAGGTCCTTGGCGAAGGCCGTGTTCCGGTCGAAGCCGGCCCGGTCGACCCCCGCGCTCCGGAACGCGGAGCCGGTCGGCCAGTGGCAGTCCAGTGGGGTGCTCCGGCCGACGAAGCGGGGGTCAACACCGACCACGTCGTAGCGTGCGGCGACATCCTTCATCGCGGCGCGGACCCACGGCGGGTCGCCGAGCGTCTGCCCGCCGGGGCCACCGCCGTTGAGCAGGAGCGGACCGACGCGGTGGCGGGTGTCGGTGGCGCGGATCCGGGAGATCGCGACGGTGATCGTACGGCCGCCGGGGTCGCCGTAGTCCAACGGCACCCGCACGTCTGCGCATTGGGCACCTGCCTGCTCGAGCTCCTTGCCTGTCGCGTCGCCGGGGCCGCGCACGCAGCTCATCCAGTCGAGGCGCTGATGGTGAAAGCGGGCGAGGGGGTCGGAGGCCGCTCGGGCCGGAAGAGCCGTGGCAGGTAATGCGGTCAGGGCGAGGGTGAGGGTGGCCAGGCCCAGGGCGGCTTTCCTCACCGTTGCCGAAGTGCCGTGCGGCGAGGGGGTGGAGCGGATCACTGACGTTTCCCTTCGATCGTGGGTGTCGCCCGGGAGGGCGGGTCTTCGCAGAACGCGGTCTGTACGACGTCGAGGAAGTCCTGTTCGGCCTGGAGCGTGGCCGGTACCTCGTTGAGCGCGACGGCGACGGTCCGTCCGCCCGGCCCCACCGCGGTCAGTGCCCGGTGGCCTCCGGGAACGGTCCCGGCGTGTCCCCACCACCGGCCGCCGCAGCGCAGCGGGGAGGAGATCAGGCCGAGCCCGTACCGGGCGCCGGGCCAGAGGCGGTCGGGGTCGGCGGCCACCGTGCGCCGCATCTCGGCGAGTTGGGCCGCGGGCAGCAGCCGGCCGCCGAACAGCGCGCTGATGAACCGGCTCAGGTCGCCGGGCGAGGAGACGAGTGCGCCGCCGACGCCGCCGAAGGTCGTGTTCCAGGCGGTGCCGTCCGTGAGACGGCCGTCCTCCGCCGTGAAGTAACTGCGCGAGTGCGGTCCGCGGATGGGGATCTCGTCCCCGGGCCAGTACGTGTCGCGCAGTCCGAGGGGCCGGATGACGCGGCGGGTGATCTCTGCCTCCGGCGCGTGTCCGGTGACTTCACGGATGATCATTCCCGCGAGGAGGTAGTTGGTGGTGGCGTAGTGCCAGGCCCCGCTCGGGCGAGGCAGGTCGAGGGCGCGGGCGACGAGTTCGCGTGGCTCGAAGTGGCGGTACCGGAGGCGTTGGAAGTGCTCCCATTCCGGGGCGTCGAGGTAGTCGGGCAGCCCGCTGGTGTGCCGCAGCAGCTGCCGCACGGTGATGTGGCGGCCGTCGTATCCGTTGCGCCGGACAACTCCCGGCAGGTAGCGGTCGACGGGGGCGTCGAGCGCAAGCCGGTGTTCGGCGGCGAGTTGCAGGACGACCGTCGCGGTGAACGTCTTGGTGACACTGCCCGCCCGCAGTCGGTCGGTTGCGTTCATGGGGCGACCGGTACTCAGGTCCGCCGTACCGGCACTTTCGGACCAACTCCCGCAGGGCTTGCCCGCGTTGGTGTTCTTGACCAGAACGGCGGCACCGGCGATCCGGTCCCGGCCGGTCAGGGTGCGCAGCGCCTGACGCAGTTCGGCGTGAGGTGCGCAGACGGGGTGGGGCCGGGCGGCGGGCTGCGGTGGAGCGGGCTGGGGCGCGGCAGCGGGCAGTGGTGCGGCGGGCTGTGGTGCGGCGGCCGGTAACGCTGCGGCAGGAGTGGCGGGCATGACGAGAGCGGCCAGCAGGGCCGCCACGCCTGCGCGTCCGCGTGTCGTCGGGATGAGAGGGAAGAGCGCCATGCGCCACAACGCTAGGCAGGCGCCGCGCCGGGGTCACTCGGGCTGGCGGGCCCTTCGCGGGTGGGGGCAGCCGTAGGGAGAACCTCCGGCACACCCCAGCACCGGCCGGCAGGGGACGCTCGTGCGGTCTGTGACACCGCTGTGACCGGAGGTGTGGGTTCCGCCACAGCTCACCCGAGGAGCTGCTGGTGAGGTGGACGGATGCCGACCCTCTCCCGCACCTCAGCAGCTGTCCTCGCCGCGGCCCTGCTGCTCGCCGCCTGTGGCACCGAGGGTGCCCCGCCGGGCGGTGGCAACGGCGAAGCCCCCGTGCAGACCGAGGTGTTGTGCCCGACGGACGACTCGGCGTACGGCGACACCCATCCCTCCGAACCGTCTCCCCGCACCTCCGGCCGGCCGTCCGCGTTGCCCCTGCCCTCCGCCGGGGGTGCGACCGAGAACGGCGTCACAATCACCGCGTTGCACTCCTGGGGCCCGGAGAGCGGCTGCGCGGGGGTCGACTACAGCGCCGACTTCGAACTCACCAACCAGCTGACAGAAGCGGCCACTTACACCCTGACCTTCGGGTTCCTGTCGGCGAGCGGCGGTGCGGTCGACCAGGGTGAGCGGACCGTCGAGGCGGTCGGGCCGGGCCGGACGGTGAAGGGAACCGTCACCATGAACGAGACACCCGGCAACTCGCCCGCGGTGACGGGCGTGGAGGTGACCAAGGTACGCAGCGTCCCCGAAGCCGAGGCGTCCTCCGCCTCGGGAATGTGTCCGAAGTCGGGCGTGCACGTCTACGCCGACGAGGGGGACGCGGCCATGGGGCTGCGGGTCGTCGGCCTGCATCTGGTCAACTGCGGCACGCTTCCGTACCGGCTCGACGGCTATCCGAAGCTCGAACTCCAGGACGAGGACCACAAGACCGTGGACAGCGTACGGATCCTGGAGGGGACCGACCGGATCAGCACCGGACTCGGCGGGGACGGCAGCCCCGAGGACGTGGTGCTGGGACCAGGTGAGGCAGCGGTGGCGGACCTGGCCTGGCGCAACACCACCCAGGCCGGCGAAGCGGTGAACGCGCCGTACGTCCGGGTGTGGGCCGGGCCCGCTGACGCTCCGGTGACGGTCGTACCCGAGCTCGATCTCGGCACGACCGGCCGGCTCGGCGTCGGCCCGTGGCGCAAGGACGAGACGGACCGGGGTGCCGACGGTACGCCTGCCGCGCGTCCGTGACCGCGCTCCTGGGCGACGCGACGCGTCAATGGGGTCGCGGCCGTCCGCTCGCGCGCGCGTTCCGACCCAAAGCCCCAGGTCATCGTCGCCACTCCCCCGCCGGAACGACCACCGCGCACGTCCTCGGCGGCAGCTGTCCCGAGAGGTTTCCGTCACAGAAATGATGTGTGCGGCGCCTGACTGGGAAAACGACATCGTGACCCAGGGAGGATGGCATGGTGGGCGATCGGATCGGACTGGCTGAGGTGCTGGCGGCGGCTGAGGATGCCGCGCCGGTCAGCTCTCTCGATGTCGTGGCACGCAATCTGCGCGATCGGTTCGGTGCCCGGTACGCGTCCTTCCTGTTCGTCGACATGGTGGGCCAACGCCTGCTCCGGGTCAGCGAAGAGGCCGGCGCGCCGCAAGAGCGGCACGCCGAACAGGTCTCGCTCATCGGTGACGGTGCGTACGAGGAGGTCCTGCGCACCCAGAAGGTCGTGCGCGTTCCCAAGGCCGGGGAGGGTGTGAGCGTGCTCGCGCCCGTCTCGAACCGTGGCGACACCATCGGCATCCTGGAGCTCGTGCTCACCCACACCGACGAGGACGTCCTGGCGCAGGTGGAGGAGGCCGCGCACGCGCTGGCGTACATCATCGTCACCGACCGCCGTTTCACCGACCTCTACCACTGGGGCAACCGCACCACACCGGTCAGCCTCGCCGCCGAGATCCAACGCCAGCTCCTGCCGTCGGCCGCCTCCTGCGAGGCTCCCCAGTTCGCCCTGGCGGGCGCTCTCGTCCCGGCCGCGGACATCGCCGGTGACACCTACGACTACTCGCTCGACCGGGACACCCTGCACCTGTCCGTCACCGACGCCATGGGGCACGACGTCGACGCGGCCCTCATGGCCACCCTCCTGATCAACGCCTCCCGCAATGCACGGCGTGCCGGGGCGGACCTCGCCGAGCAGGCCCGCTCCACCCACCAGGCCCTCCTCGACCACGGAAGACGCACCTTCGCCACCGGCCAGCTGCTGCGCATCGCTCTGGACGACGGCACGGCCCAGCTCGTCAACGCCGGTCACCCCTGGCCGCTCCGGCTGCGCGGAGGCGAGGTCAGCGAGCTGTCCCTGGCCGTGAACCTGCCCTTCGGCGTCGTCGGACAGGGCGCGTACCGGGTGCAGGACATCGATCTGCGTCCCGGCGACCGCCTCATCCTCTACACCGACGGCATGGTGGAGCGGCAGGCGCAGAAGGTGGACCTGCCGGACCTCCTGCACGACACCGCGGCCGAGCATCCGCGGGAGGTGGTGCGCACTCTCGTCGACGCGGTCACCGACGCCTGCGACGGCCACGTACTCGACGACGCGACCGTCCTGTGCCTGGACTGGCACGGCCCCCGGACCGCCGACCCCGCAGCCGTCGGCGTCTGAGTCGGCGACGAGGCTCCCCGGCCACGGCAGGGCGACGGCCGCCGGGAGGCTCACGGCACTCCAATTCCCTTTCAGGGGGCGTGCGTTCAACCGAAGGGTTGAATCCCAGCACAGCCTATGGACGACGCGGAACGGCGCTGTCGGTCGGCACTCTGGTTCCGCGGCCGCACACCGAACGTGGCGGCGGTACCACGAGGAAGCCCCCACCATGCGCAGCAACTTCAGCAGGTGTCGGCTGCTCACGACCGGTGCCGGCGTCGCGCTCGGCGGTGTCGCCGCCGCAGCCACGCAGAGCACGGCGAGCGCCGCCCCGACCGGGGGCAGTTACCTCACCGGTGTCCGCGAGGAGACGCGCTCCCGGGTGGTCACCCGTCTCGCCGATCGGCGGGCGGACGACGATCCCCGCAAGAGCCTCGGCATCACCGCGGCCGACGTCGAACTCCTCATCTCCGGCTGGTCCGACGTGAAGGCCGTCGACCTCGACCGGCTGGCGTGCTTCGCCCTTCATCGATAGCCCTGGGGCAAGTGCGGCGCCCCGCTTCCCCGCAGGCGTGCACCGGGCACGCGCGGACAGCTCGATAGGCGGACGGCATATGCCAGCAGTACCACCCCCACATTGCACGGCACATCGCTGCCGCATCCGACGTACGGCCCCTCACCCCAACGCCCGGTCCGCTTCCCGCAGAGCAGTCATGACCACCGGGACTGGTGTACGACGTACGAACGACCGATCCCGGGTCAACGGCACCACAGGCAACCCTTGGTGCACTCGCGCCACACCCTCACCACGGGCACCGGAGACGGTCGGCTCCCCCGCCGGGCCGTCCTCGGAAAGTTCAACGGAACACCCATCCGGCCCCCGGCCACCCGCATAACGTGCGATGACCCGAACCGCTCCGCCTCCCCCCGCCTTCTTGGGGTCCGTGACTTCCGGGCCCACCGCGCTAGGAGTTTTGGGATGTCCTACGACCGCTCGGAATTAGCCCTGCCGCACCGGCACGACGGGCGGGTCCCCTCCCCCACCGCGCTCAGGCCACCGTCACCTCCGGCGGTCGCGGCGCGCCCGGGCAGCGGGGCCCGTCCGCGTTCGTGGTCCAGCTACCACCGCGCGCTGCGGGTCCTGCGCCGCGCCTGCCGCTGGCAGCGGCGCGTGGCGACCCTCGTCGCCCTCGGCTACTTCGCCGTCTTCCTCACGCTGACCGTCAAGGCCCCCGCCCTCATGTCCCGCCCCGCCCCCGGCGGACTGCCCACCGGCCTGCTGCTCGCCGTGGTGCAGATCCCCGTCACCTGGCTGGCCGTCCTGCTCTTCGAGTACTCGGCAAGGCGGTTCGTCGACCCCCTGGCCCGCAGGGTCAGCCGGTACGGCCGTCCGGCCGACGGGGACGGACGGCCCCGGACATGACCGACCTCGGCGGCTCCGCGCAGACGTTGTCCCTGGTCGCCTTCTGTAGCATCGTCACCCTCACCCTCCTGCTGTGCGTACTGACCGGCCCCGACCGCGACGACCTGGAGGAGTTCTACACCGGCTACAAGACGCTCTCCCCGCTGCGCAACGGCCTGGCGGTCGCCGGCGACTACATCTCGGCGGCGACCGTGCTCACCATCGGCGGGGTCATCGCCCTGTGCGGTTTCGACGGGGTGGTGCTGGCCCTGAGCACGCTGCTGTCCCTGCTCCTGCTGATGTTCCTGCTGGCCGAACCCCTGCACAACACCGGCCGGTTCACCATGGGGGACGCGCTCAGCCGCCGCGTCCCGGGGCGGGCCGCGCGCATCACCGCGTGCGTGGTGACCCTGCTGTCGCTGATCCCGATGATGATCGTGCAACTGGCGGGCGTGGGACAGCTGTTGGCATTCATCCTGGGCTTCTCCGACCGGGCCATGCAGACCGGCTGCATCGTCGGCGCGGGCATCCTGATGATCAGTTACGCAGCCCTGGGCGGGATGCGGGGGACCGCGCTGATCCAGATCATCAAGACGGTGATCCTCCTCGGCTCGGGCCTCGTGGTCGCCGTGCTCGTGCTCGCCACGTTCGGCTGGCACCCGGGCGCGATGGTCGACACCGCGGCGCAGCGCAGCGGCACCGGTCAGGCGTACCTCCAGTACGGCCTCCAGTTCTCGGACGGACCGCATCCCGGACTGGACATGATCAGCACTCAGGTCGCGATCGTGCTCGGCGGGGCCTGTCTGCCGCACGTCACCATGCGGATGTTCACCGCGGGCAACGCCCGTCAGGTGCGGCGCACGATGTCCTGGGCGGTGTCCTCGGTCGCCCTGTTCATGCTGATCATCACCGTCGTCGGGCTCGGCGCCACGGCACTGGTCGGTCGCGAGCGGATCACGGCCGCCGACCCGCACGGCAGCACCGCCTATCTGCTGGGCGCGCGCGCCGCGTTCGGGGCCGACGTGTCCCGCGTCGAGAGCCTGGTGTTCAGCACCGTGACCACGGCGATCTTCCTGACCCTGCTGGCGTCCGTCGCCGGGATGACGCTCGCCTGCGCCAACTCCCTGGCCCACGACGTCATCGCGTCCCGGAACAGGGGCATGTCTCCGCTGCGGGAGATGACCCTCGCGCGGGTCTGCGCGCTGATCGTCGGCGTACCCGTGCTGCTGCTGGCCACGCTCGCCCAGCACCGCAGCGTCCAGCCGCTGGCCACGCTCTCGTTCTGCATGGGTGCCTCCGCCATCGCCCCCGCGCTCGTCTACTCGCTGTTCTGGCGGCGCTTCAGCAAGGCCGGACTCCTCGGCACACTGATCGGCGGCTCGCTCGCCGTCCTGGTCCTGATGTCGGGAACCCGGCTCGTCTCCGGGACCCCCACGTCGGCCTTCCCGGAGGCCGACCTGAACTGGTTCCCCTTCACCACGACGGCCCTGGTCTCGGTGCCCGTGGGCTTCGCCTGCGGCTGGCTGTGCACGGTCCTGAGCGGCCGCCGCAGCGCCCGCCGCGCCCGCGAGCGCTACGCCGCCATCGAGCAGCTGATCCTCGCCGGTCCCCCGCGGCGCCGACCGAGCTGGAGCCCGGACGAACTGTGACATGTGCCGTCCCCGGGAAATCGTTGTCGTCCTGGTGTCGAGAACGTGGGTGCGGGTCCGTCCCCGGTACAGCAACGGCGACGAGCGAGAGGAACGACCATGGAAGCGAACGCGATCACCGAGGTCCTGAACCGGCTCATCAGCCAGGAGCTGCTGGCCCGCGACGTGACCCGCCTGGCCTACGTCGCCAAGGACGGCACGCCCCGCAACGTCCCGATCGCCTTCACCTGGAACGGCTCTGAGATCGTGATGTGCACCACGAAGAACGCCCCGAAGCTCGCGGCCCTGCGCGAGAACCCGGCGGTCGCCCTGACGATCGACACCGAGGTGCACCCGCCCAGGATCCTGCTCATCCGGGGCCGGGCCGAGCTGGACTTCGTGGACGGCATCCCGGACGAATACCTCCAGCCGACCAGCAGCTACGAGATGACCGCCGAGCAACGGGTCGAGTGGGAGGCGGAGGTACGTTCCCTCTACCACGACGGCATGGTCCGCATCGTCGTCACCCCGACCTGGGCAAAACTGATCGACTTCGAGACGACCCTGCCGAGCGCGGTGGAAGAACTGGTCCGCCGGCGAGAGGAACGACAGCGGGCCTGAACTTCTGCCGGCGGGGAGCCGGGCTGCCACTGTGAGTACCGACAGCGTCGACTGACGGGGCACTGACGGGGCTGCGGTCTAGTCCCCGTAGCGGGCCGTGACGCACTCCTTTCCGTTGTCCGCCGCCGGGCTGAAGCAGGCCCGCACGGTGGTTCCGGGGCTGATCGGGCTCATGAGGGTGTGGACGTACGTGTCCGCCTGTCTCGGGGTGGTGACCCGCGCGTTGTGGTGGGAGCCGTGGCTGCCACTCGTCGTGATCTCGACGCGGTCGCCCACGGCGGCGCCCCACATGCGGGCCCAACTCGTCCCGCACGGACGGCTGTAGCGGATCTGGATCCAGGCGCCCGTGGCGGTCTCGTGCTCGGCGAGGGTCAGCGGATCGGCGCCGCATCTCGACGTGAGCGGGTCCTTGTCCTGACAGGTCGAACGGCTGCAAAGCGCCCCGGTCGCCGTAGCGGGCGGCGAGGACGGCGGTGCCGCTCTGCGGTGCAGTGAAGGAAGGTTGATGAGTACGAGCGCGCCGATGACGACGGCGCAGGTGGAAGCGAGGGCGGTGACGACGTCCGCCCGGCGGAGCCTGCCGGCCATCCCGGTGCGAGCAGGCGTGCGCGTGGCCGAGACCGTGATCGGGGTCGTTGGCGCCAAAGCCTCGCCGGGTGACGTCCCCTCCGTCGGCGTGCTGCCGTCCGTCCGCTGCATACGGGCGATGTCCAGCAGCGCCAACGCGTGGTCCGCGGGCTCGTCGGCGAGATGGCACAGTTCCTTGACCGCGCTGCGCGGCGGCAGACTCTTGCCGTTGAGATAGCGCTCCCAGGACGACCTGCTGTAGGTCGTGGCGGCCGCGAGCTGGGTGAGGCTCAGCCCGGTGCGTTGCCGCAACTCCTGCATGACGGCGGCGAGTCGGGCGCCCGGCGGTGAGGGGGCGCTGGGTGTCATCCCCGCAGCGCCTTCCAGGAGTGCGGCCCCAGCATGCCGTCGACGGTCAGACCCTCACGCTGCTGGAACGTCTTGGCCGCCCGCAGGGTCAGCGGGCCGAACATGCCGTCGATCCCGCCGGGTGAGATGCCCGCCCGGCGCAGCAGACACTGCGCTTCTGCGACGTCGGCGCCGGAGTCGCCGTAGCCGATCTCCGTGTTGCGGCCCTTGTTGATGCCGGCCGACCAGCGTCCCTGAATCCGGGTGATGTGGCAGGTGTAGGAGGTCGGCGGGGAGGGCGCCGCGCTGCGGGGTGCGGCTGTGATGACGGCCGGGGTGGCGTCGTCGTCGAGGCGCAGCACGAGTAGCAGCGCCGAAAGGAGGGCTACGGCCAGAGCGGCGACGCCCGCCGTGAGGGCGAGGTGCGGGAAGCGCGCGGGTGCTCGCGGTTCCGGTGCGCTTCGCTCCTCCTGCGTCGGACCGGCTTGTTCGACCCCGACCTGTCCGCGCCGCACCCATGCCCGCGCCCGCCGGCTCCCCCACGTCCCGACGGCGATCTCGCGCAACGCGAGCAGGGGTACGGGATCCGTGGCCGTGATCCGGGCCAGCGCCTCCACCGCCGCCCGTGGCGGCAGCGACGTCCCACCAAGATATCGCTCCCACGACTTGGCGCTGTACCCCGTCTTGGTCGCGAGCTGCCGCATCGTCAGCTCACTGTGGTCCCTGAGCCGGCGCAGGTCGGTCACCAACTGCCGTGCGCTGGGATCGAGTTCCGCGGGCAGCGGCTTGGAGAGCGGCATGTTTCCCCCAAAGCGGTCGTCAGCGTGGTCAGACGCTCGAACAGCGGCCCCCACCGCTGCTGCGCATTCTGCATGAGCGCGTCACATCTGTCACAGGCGTCCCACATCATCGTCCCGCCGGACGGTGTCACCGCAGGTCAGCGGGGTGCCCGTCCCAGAAGTGCGTCATCTGCGACCTGACCGTGGCGGCCACCCCCGCTCCCCCTCCACCTTTGCACCACAGCGCTCTCCAGCCCTCCCCCAACCGAAGGAGAACCCAGCCACCATGGGAAGACTCGGCACCCTCGCTCGCGCAGAAGACGCGAACTCCTCGCACCGGGACCAGCTCCGCCCCGGCACACCCTGGCGGATCCGTATCGGGACCTTCGCCGCCACCGCGGCCATGGTCTCGGCCGGCATCGTGCTCGGGGCCGGTCCGGCGTCCGCGGCGCCGGCCCCGGTCAGGCTGACGTCCGCGTCCTGTCCCGCCGAGATCGTGCAGGGCCAGACGAGCGGCTGTGTCACGGAGTTGCAGAACCTGCTCAACACGCACGGCGCCGGTCTCCAGGTGGACGGACAGTTCGGATCCGCGACGCTCTACGCGGTCCGTGAGTACCAGGCCGCCACCGCGATCGCCGTGGACGGGCGGGTGGGCCCCGCGACCAAGAGCAAGCTGTACGCGACCGGCGGCTCGGCCCCCGCCCCCATCAACCTCAACTCCTCCTCCTGCCCCGCGAACCTCGTGCAGGGCGCCAAGAGCGGATGCGTCACCGAGCTCCAGCGGCTGCTCATCCACCACGGCTACTCGATCGACGTGGACGGGGACTTCGGCTCCGGCACCGCGAGTGCCGTGCGCAGCTTCCAGTCCGCCCACGGCCTCACGGTCGACGGCCAGGTCGGCACCAACACCAAGCGCGAGCTGTACGACACCGACGAGTCGCCGTCGACGGGCCTGGACCTGAGGTCGGCGTCCTGCCCGGCGAACATCGTGGAGGGGCAGAGCGGCGGTTGCGTCGCCACGTTGCAGTCCCTGCTGAACGGCAAGGGGCACAGCCTCGACGTCGACGGCAGCTTCGGCCCGCAGACCCTGGCGGCCGTCAAGGCGTTCCAGTCCGCGAGCGGTCTGTCCGCCGACGGTGAGGTCGGCCCGAACACCAAGGCCGCGCTGTACTCGAACATCGGCGGTGGCGGCGGCAGCGGGGCCCCCGCGCCGGTCAACCTGAACTCCTCCTCCTGCCCGAACGAGATCGTGCAGGGCCAACGCAGCGGTTGTGTCACGGAGTTGCAGAGCCTGCTCAACCACCACGGCGCCGATCTCGCCGTCGACGGCGACTTCGGTCCGCTCACGGGCAGCGCCGTGCGGGACTTCCAGTCCGAGAAGGGCCTGTCGGTCGACGGCAAGGTGGGGCCGAACACCAAGGCCGCCCTGTACGGCGCGGTCACCCCGCCGTCGTCGCCGGCGCCCGGCGGCGGCTACGCCAAGATGCTCGACGTGGCCGCGGCCGAGGTCGGCACCGCCGAGGGCAGCGCCCGCGCCAACAGCTACGGTTCGGCCGTGGGCCTTTCGCTGTCCACCAGCGGCTACGCCTGGTGCGCGACCTTCGTGAGCTGGGTGGCCAAGCAGACCGGAGCCACCTCGTACCGCAACACGTATGTATCGGGCTGGGTCAAGCAGGCGCGGGCCGGCAACTACCACCTCTCCGTGACCAGCAACCCGCAGCCGGGTGACATCGTGGCCTTCGACTGGAACGGCGGGAACGACTTCACCGGCGGCCACGAGCACATCGGTATCGTGCGATCCGTGTCCGGCTCGTCCTTCACCACCGTCGAGGGCAACACGAGCAACCCCAACGGCGGCGGCGACGGTGTCTACGTCAAGTCCCGCTCCACCAACAGCAGTTACGACGTCCTCTTCATCAGGGTCCGCTGAGCCCTGAGAACCCGGCCGGCCGTCAGACCTGAGTGTTCAGGCAACGGCCGGCTGTGTCGTGCGCGGCGACAGGGCCTGCTGGTAGCGACGCAGGAGGAGCAGGGCGGTGGCGGCGAGCCGGGTGATCCTGATGTCCGAGGCCGACGTCGTGGACTCAGGCCGACGACCCGATTGTTCACCTCGTCGTCCCACCCTGCGACAGCGCTTCGGGGGGGGTGCGATCCCGGCGACCGGCCGCGGAGGACCGCGAACACCGCCGCCGACAGCCCCAGCACGCCTACGACCAGTCCGGCGACGCCGATTCCCCGGGCCGTCGAGTCGCTGCTCGACGCGGACAGGGTCTCGCTCTCCGCACTCTTCGCGGTCACCGGGACGGAGTCGGCCGTGTCGGCGTCCTTGGCGGTGAGCTTGAGGACCGGCGCCGGGTTCTCCGGCTCGTCGTCGCCGGAGGCGGCCCGCTCGATCCAGCGCACGGTCTTGCCGTCGGAGTAGGTCTGCACGGTCTTGAAGACGAGTTGCCCGGTGTCGTCGGGCAACTGTCCGAACGCGACGTCGAAGTCCTCGACCGTGACGTGCCCGGAGGCGATGCCCGCGGCAGCCAGGACGCCGACGGCGGCCAAGGCGGTGGCAGCGCCCGTGCGGCGCAGGGTGGTGCGTGCGGTGGACATGGCTGAGTGAGCTCCGTACGTGCCGCATGGGATGTCGGGTCAGACGGCGTACGACATCCGCATCGGCGGCCCTCGCCTGTGCACGGCGTGACGCAGCCGCACGGGCCGCGGCGACCACGCCTCGCCGACCGCGGGGCGTATGGTCCCGGGCGCGGTCGGCCTGCCCCGCCCGCCCCTGACCAAGGACCACCAGGCGACGAGCCCGCACACGCAGGCGACCGCCCGCCGCAGCAGGGACCACACCGCGGCCTCACCGCGTCGGAGCGACCAGGCCAGTACGACGGCCGCGCACACGTGGGCGGCGGAGGCGTGCGGAGTGAGTGCGTGCCCTGTGAGTGTGTGCCCCGTCAGCGCGTGTTGCGGGGCCATCCGCATCCCGGCGTGCGCGGCTGTCGCGGCTGTCGCGGCATGCGGCCGAAGGGCGTCGAAGGCGAGATGCAACCCGCCCTGGGCCGCCACCGTGGCGCCGCCGATACCGAGGAACGACGGCGCCCGCCCACCCAGTGCGAAGCCCACGACGAAGACGGGAACGCTTCCGGCCATCTGGGTCCACACCGGCGGGGCCATCCCCGTGGCCAGGGCGTGCCCACCGGCCGCCAACCGCACGCAGAGCACCGCGAACACGGCCGCGCGCAGACTCCGCACGCCGGTGGACGCCACAGCGCGGCGGGGCGACATATCTCCCCGCTCACGCATGCGCATCACCACCTGCCCGCTCACGTATGCGCATCGCCACCTGCGGCCTTCCGTCTTCGACCCGGCCCCCTTCTGACGGGGCGGATGTGCGCATCGTTCAGATCCCGCCGTCCGACGCGGCCGCGCTTCGCCGTTGGTGTGGGGAAGCAGGCGTGGTTGGGGTGAGCCGTGTCGCATCGGCGTCGGTCGGACTTGCTATGCAACGAGTTGCATAGCACGATCGTCGGCATGGCGCTCGAACACGCGATCCTGGTGTCGCTCCTGGAGAAGCCCGGGTCCGGCTATGAGCTGGCCCGGCGTTTCGAGCGGTCCATCGGCTACTTCTGGACCGCGACCCACCAGCAGATCTACCGCGTGCTCAAGCGCATGGAGAACGACGGCTGGGTCGCCGCCCGTGACGTCCCGCAGCACGGAAGGCCGGACAAGAAGGAGTACTCCGTCGCCGACCTCGGCCGGGCCGCGCTGTCCTCGTGGCTGCACGATCCGATCGAGCCCGACAGCGTTCGCCACGACCTGGCGGTCAAGATCCGCGGTGCCGCCTTCGACGACCCCACCGCCCTGATCCAGGAGGTGGAGCGGCACCGACAGGCCCACCGGGACCGGCTTGCGCACTACCTGGCCGGTGAACAGCGCGACTTCACCGCGCCCGAGACGGGACCCGCACCGCCGGACACACCGCTCGACGCGGAGACAGAGCTCCAGCACGTCGTCCTGCGGGGCGGTATCGCCTACGAGCGGATGATGATCGGCTGGCTCGACGACGTGCTCACCACTCTGGCCCGCTTCGCCCCGGCCGACCGTGATCGCTGACGCCTGACGGCAGACCATCGAGCGTCTGCGCTGCTCCGCGCCTCCGGCACCCCGGTCCCCAGACTTACTTCTCTCTCTATCCGACGTCCCCCATCTCCCTAGGAGTCCTCCCCATGGCCGACCAGCTCCTCTTCAACCCCCGCACGTACGACCCCGCGCACTTCGATGCCGAGACGCGCCGCCTGCTGCGGGCCACCGTCGACTGGTTCGAGGAGCGGGGCAAGCGGCAGCTGATCGAGGACTACCGCACGCGCGCCTGGCTCGGTGACTTCCTCGGGTTCGCCGCGAAGGAGAACCTGTTCGCCACCTTCCTGACCCCCTCCTCCGCCGCCGGCGAAGGCGAGGCGGACAAGCGGTGGGACACCGCCCGGATCGCCGCGCTCAACGAGATCCTCGGCTTCTACGGCCTGGACTACTGGTACGCCTGGCAGGTCACGATCCTCGGCCTCGGCCCGGTCTGGCAGAGCGACAACGCCGCCGCCCGCGAGCGCGCCGCGCAACTCCTCACGCAGGGTGAGGTGTTCGCGTTCGGCCTGTCCGAGAAGACGCACGGCGCCGACATCTACTCCACCGACATGCTGCTGGAGCCCGACGGCGACGGCGGCTTCCGCGCCACCGGCTCCAAGTACTACATAGGCAACGGCAATGCCGCAGGTCTCGTCTCCGTCTTCGGCCGCCGCACCGATGTGGACGGCCCGGACGGCTACGTGTTCTTCGCCGCCGACAGCCGCCACCCGGCGTATCACCTGGTCAAGAACGTCGTCGACTCGTCCAAGTTCGTCAGCGAGTTCCGCCTGGAGGACTATCCCGTACGGGCCGAGGACGTCCTGCACACCGGCCGGGCCGCCTTCGACGCCGCGCTCAACACCGTCAACGTCGGCAAGTTCAACCTGTGCACGGCCTCGATCGGCATCTGCGAGCACGCGATGTACGAGGCGGTCACCCACGCCCACAACCGTGTCCTGTACGGCCGTCCCGTCACCGCATTCCCGCATGTGCGCCGCGAGTTGACCGACGCCTACGTCAGGCTCGTCGGGATGAAGCTGTTCAGCGACCGCGCCGTGGACTACTTCCGCAGCGCGGGGCCGGACGACCGCCGCTACCTGCTCTTCAACCCGATGACCAAGATGAAGGTGACCACGGAGGGCGAGAAGGTCATCGACCTGATGTGGGACGTCATCGCCGCCAAGGGCTTCGAGAAGGACAATTACTTCGCCCAGGCGGCGGTGGAGATCCGCGGTCTGCCGAAGCTGGAGGGCACCGTCCACGTCAACCTGGCGCTGATCCTGAAGTTCATGCGCAGCCACCTGCTCGCCCCCGCGTCCTACCCCGAGGTGCCGACCCGTCTCGACGCCGCCGACGACTCCTTCCTGTTCCGGCAGGGGCCGGCCCGCGGTCTGGGCTCGGTGCGCTTCCACGACTGGCGGCCGGCCTTCGAGGCGTACGCGCACCTGCCGAACGTGGCCCGGCTGCGCGAACAGGCCGACGCGCTCTGCGAGTTCGTCACCACCGCGGCCCCCGACGAGGAGCAGAGCCGCGACCTCGACCTCCTCCTCGCCGTCGGTCAGCTCTTCGCGCTGGTCGTCCACGCCCAGCTCGTCCTGGAACAGGGCCGCCTCACCGGTCTCGACGAAGACGTGCTCGACGAACTCTTCGCCGTCCTCGTCAGGGACTTCTCCTCCCACGCCGTCGAACTGCACGGCAAGGACTCGGCGACCCCGCAACAGCAGGAGTGGGCGCTGGGCGCGGTCCGGCGTCCGGTCGTAGCCCCCGAACGCACCGAGCGGGTCTGGCAGCGGGTGGAGTCACTGTCCGGCGCGTACGAGATGGCCCAGTAGGCCCATGAGTTGTCAGGCGGACCGGAGGACCGGACGTGGCTGCGCAGGGCCTGCCTTCCGTGGCTCGCGAGAAGTGGCCGTCCGGTTCTCTGGTGCGCCCTGACTGCTGGTTGGGGAGCCTTACGACAGGTTCCACTGCTGGCTGGCCGCTCCGGTTCCGGTCAGCTGGACCACGGCGGCGCCCGCGGTGGTCGAGGAGGCGTTCACGCCGATGTTCAGCCCGCTGCTGATATTGACGAGCATGAACTTGGTGCCGGTGAGGCTGCCCACAAGGTCCGCGGCGAACTGCTGGTTGGCGCCGCCGTTGCAGGTCCACTGCTGCAACTGGACGTTGTCCACCGTGGACTTGCCCGGGACGTCCAGGCACAGGCCGCTCTTGACGCTCTTGAGCGTGTAGACGTTGTCGGCCGCCCGGTTCAGCGTCCACCTCTGGTTGTCGCCTCCGTCGGACTGCCACTGGATGACCTTGGCGCCGTCGGCCGTGGAGCCGCCGGCGACGTCCATGAGCATCGAGCTGCCCGCGTTGGTGAGGGTGTGCACCGCGTTGGTGGGCACGCCGGAGTCGGGCGTCCAGGTGCCGGCGCCGGAGTCAAGCGACCAGCTCGGGTACTGGCCGACGTTGACCGTGGTGCCGCGGATGGTCATCGGCAGCCAGATCAGCTGGGAGTTGCCGAGGTCGTTGGCGTTCCACCGGTCGCCGGCGTAGATGTAGGTGGTGCCGGCACTGCCCTGCACGGTGATGATGTTGGCCGTCTGGGTGACGTACGTGTGGGTGCCGGGTGCCGCGAAGTTGCGCATCGGTGCCCAGGTCCCGCTCAGCGAGGTGGCGGTGGTGTAGACGTTGTCGTTGGCGCTCCAGCCGGTCAGATGAGAGGCGAGCAGGTAGTAGACGCCGTTGACCTTCACCATGGCGGGCGACTCGAAGCTGTTGGCCGAGCCGCCGCTGCCCAGGGTCGTCACCAGGCCGTCGACGGACAGGTAGTCGGCGGAGAGCTTGTAGATGTGCAGACCGTTGTTCCGGTCCTCGCTCAGCAGGTAACCGGCGCCGTCGGTGTCCTGGAACAGGCCGATGTCACGGCTTGCGTTGCCCAGCGGGCGGAAGCTGCCCTGGTAGGTGTAGGGCCCGCAGGGGGTGCTGCTGGTGGCCACGCCGACCCGCGCGTCGCCGTAGCTGGCGCTGTCGATGTGCATGTACATCACGTACGTGCTGGTCGACGCGTTGTGGATGACCTTCGGCCGCTCCACGACGCGGCTGGGGCCCAGGTCGCCGCTGTCCTGCCGGCTCAGCGCCTGGCCCTGGTAGGTCCAGTTGGCGAGGTCGGTCGAGGTGTAGCAGGGGATGTCCTGGAAGGACGTGTCGGCCGAGGTCTCGCCGGTCTTGTCCTCGCCGAAGCCGTACCAGGTGTTGCCGGCCTTGACGATGCCCAGACCGTGCAGTTGGAGCGCGTTGCCGTTCTGGTCGGTCCTGGTGGCGCCCAGGGTGAACGTCACGGAGGCCGCCTGCGCCTGGACGGTGGGCAGCAGCAGCGCCACCAGCGTGCCGAGCAGGGTGACGAGCGCGGCGACGCCTCTACGCGAGCGGGTCGTCCGGCCAACGGATCTTTCCTTGCTCATGCTCTTCCCTCTCCCTTGAGGCGAGGGCAATGAGACGGCCCGACCTGATCCATCGTCAAGGAAAAGGATTGATTTTGTTGAATCTTGACGCCGTAGTCCTGCTTGTTACTGGCGGGTTTTGTTGGAACGGCGAGCCATGCGGAGGAAGGTGAGCGCGCCTGCACTCCCGCCGAAGGAGAGCGGAAGGCCGCGGAGACGAGAACGATCAGGATGCGAAGGCGGACCGGCCCGGCCACCCCCGGCAGCCCCCAGCCCGCACATTGGCTGGATCTCAGAACACACCTACGCGTGGGCCCCGTCGGGCGGGAGTTCGGTGTGGAGGCGGATCGTGGTGCCGGTCTTCGCAGTGGAGCGGATCTCGACCAGGTCGCACAGTTGGTGCACGAGCCACAGTCCCCGTCCACCCATCTGTGTGTGGGGCGGCTTGGAGCGGCCCACCAAGGGGTCGCTGATGTAGCCGGCGTCCCGGAACTCGCACACCAGACGCCGACTCTCGGTCCAGGTGCGCAGGACGCCCTGGCCGCCGCCGTGACGGATGCTGTTCGCGGCCACCTCGGTGGCGGCCAGATGGAGTTCGCGCAGCCGGTGACCGTGCAGGCCCAGCTGTTCGGCGCAGGCGGTGATCTTGTCCCGTAGTGCAGGAAGATCACCGGTCGAGTAGGCGAACTCGTCGTAGGGGTCGCAGGGGTGGGTCAGCGAGACGAAGTCGAACGGCGCCTGCGGGTCGAAGTCGGAGGAGGGTGTGGTGCGGCCGTCCGCGCGGATCTCCGGGTGGCAGCGCGCCATCTGCTCGACGGCCGCCTGCTCACCGGCCAGGTCGTACGGGCACAGCAGCCACCAGGCCGGGCCGTCGGCGAAGGCCCTGTTCAGCAGCCACTCGTGATAGCGCAGCTCCTCCACCTCGGAGGGAGAGCGTGCCTCCGCCCAGGGCGACTCACCGATCCCGCGAACGAGCCGCCCCTGCGCCGTGTACTCCCTGATCCATTCCTGCCAGGCTCCGATGAGCCGCCCCGGATGGTGCGCCAGCGGGCTGGTGTCGACGTACCGCACCGCGCCGTCGTCGGGGACCTCGGCGCGCAGCAGGGTGGCCTTGCTCTCGGGGACGGCCACCACGACGGCCTCACCGCCGTCCAGCGCCTCCTGGATGAAGCCCACGGTGCCCTCGAGGAACTCCTCCCCGGAACGGTACGGGTACAGCTCGTGCCGATATCCCTCACCGGGGGGCGGAGTGTCGGTACGGGGAGGGGAGGAGGTCACGGCGTCATCACCACCGGAATCGAAGGATCTGCGAAGCCGGTCAGCTCCCAGGCCAGGCGTACGGTCTTGTTCGTCCCCTCCAGCACCACCTTGCGGTCCGGCAGGCAGCGGGCCGCGTCGGCGAGTGAACTCATTCCGGCGGCGTCGAGGAAGTCGAGGCCGTGGCACAGCAGGCGTAGCGTCACCGCCTGGGACAGCAGGGTGCGAAGGACGGCGCCGAAAGCGTGGGCGCCCTCGGCGTCGACGACCCCGGTCACGGTCCAGCCGTCCTTGCCGGTCCGGTAGACGTGGAAGGCGGGTGACGCCGGACGGCCGCCCAGGTGCTGCGGATGCACGCATCTCGCCCGCTCGGGCGCCGGCGCGCTCTCCTCACCGCACTGATAGGCGCAGACCACCAGAGCACCGCTGTCCGCGGCGAACTCCTCCAGGTCGAGCTCGCTGCGCAACAGCTGCTCCGTGTCGACCGGGGGCCCGTCGCACGTCACGTGGTGCAGGACACGCAACGATCGGTATCCCTCACGCTCCGCGCTCGCGGCCTCGCGCCGCACCGCGGAGATCAGGGAGCCGTTCAGCCGGGCGGGGTCGAGCACGACCGGGGCGAAGGCCGCGGTCGTGCGGGTGAGCGGCCCGACGATCAGTACCTTGTCGCCGAAGAGTTCACCGTCCGAGACGAAGGCCCTGCTGCGGTCCCACACGTCGTCCGCGGGATCCAGCAGTTGCAGGACGTGGTCACCGGAGCCGACCTCTTCGAGTGCCGCCAACGTGCGCGTCGCTCGCACCCCAACCTCCCCTCACCTCATGTTCACCCTACTCAACGGCACGTCCTCCCTCCTGCCCGGACCAGCCGGTGACACACCTGACGGAGCGGGTGGCGCCCCCATGTCCCGAGCACCGGCCCAGTCACCGTCCGGCGCCGGCGCGTGACGGGGTCAAGGCCCCGCAGGCGTCGGCGTTCAGGGAGTCGAGCAGCTACAGCTGCATCGGTCGCACCTCAAGACCGGTCATGCCGAGCTTGAAGACAGCCTCGGCAACGCCCTGGGCCAGGCACACACCAGGCGATCAACGAGCAGAGCTACGGCCCCGTCGTCGACGGACTGGGCAGCACGCACCCCCGCCCTCAACGAGAGAGGGGCGCTGCCCGAGCCGGAGCACATCCCGCTCAGCCTCCGAGGCCCCGCGCGAGCCGCAGCAGATCCGGAAGGCGCAGCACCCGCCCGTCGAAGCCCGGCAGGGGTACGTGGAGCGGCTCCGTCCAGCGGGCCGGGATCGCGTCCAGCCCGTAGTACGCCCCCGCGAGACCTCCGGTCACCGCGGCGACGGTGTCCGTGTCCCCGCCGAGGTCGATCGCGGCACGCAGCGCATCCTCGAAGCCGGCGGTCGTGCGCAGGGCCCAGACGGCGGAGCCCAGGCAGGGCCAGACGGCACCGTTGAACTCGGTCGCCTCATCGGGGTGCCAGTCCGGCGCGAGGACCGCGGTGTAGCGGGCCCGGTGGTCGGGGTGGACGAGGGCCAGGATGTCCGGGAGCGCGGCGAGCGGATCGGTGCCCTCGAGCGTGACGCGGACGAGTTCGTGGAAGATCGCGGTGCCCTCCCAGGCCGCACGGTCGCCATGGGTGAGGGCGGCGATGCGGCGGGCCGCGTCCGTCGTGGCTTCCCGGCCGGCCGCCGCGAAGTGGACCGCGGAGGTCGACGCCCGCATCAAGGAGCCGTTGCCCGCCGCTCGTTGACTGACCTGGAAGTGGATCGCGGCGGCGAGGTCCCAGGGCATGCCGTTGGTCAGGACGGCTTCGGTCTGAAGGCCGATGTCCTTCGGCTCCGCTGCCGCCCAGCGCTGGAAGCGGGCGAATACGTCCGGCAGGTCCAGTCCGCCACGCTCCAGCAGCGACTCCGCGACGAGAACGGCCATCTGCGTGTCGTCCGTTGCCTCCCCGGGGTCCCAGCCGCCGCCCCCGCACATCTCCCCGCCGACACCGGGCGCGGGAAACCGCGCGGAGAACGCGCCCTGGGGACCGAACTCAAAGGGGCCGCCCAGGGCGTCACCCACCGCCGAGCCGACGACGGCACCCGCGGCCCGCTGAAACCGGTTCATCCGCTGCACCCGCGCAGGCTATCCGCGCCGCCCCCACGCGCGCGTGCCCCTTTTTCCGCCGCCCGCGTGCGCCTGTTCTTCCGCCGCGCAGCGAACCGTTCCGGCCAGATGGGTGATGTTTGCCTGCAATACGCACACAGAACACCTTCAAGGGAACGCAGACCGCGTTTTGTCCCTCCTTCTGTGCATAGGAACCTTGCACGGCCAGGAAAGTCAGGGACTGACATGGGTTTGACCAGTCGAACAACCGTCTACATGTTGGTGGCGTTGGCCGCCCTGTGTGTCGGGTTGCTGGTCTGGTTGTGGCCTCGCTTCGCGAAACCGGGGCTGTGGCATGTACTGGGGCGGCTCGGAGCCATCGGCGTGACGCAGCTCATGATCGTCGCGGCGTTCGCGTGCGGGGTGAACTCCTCGTACCAGTTCTTCAGCTCCTGGAACGAACTGTTCGGCAACGGCGACACCGCCCCCGTCGGTGTCACGCAGGCGATGGGGGGAGGCGGCGACGCGGCCACCGGCATCAGCGACGTCCACGGCACCCTCGTACAGCCCTTCCACGACTCGCAGCTCAACCAGGTCAGCGGGCTCCCCGACGGGCCGCCCGCGGTCACCGGGCGGGTCGAGTCGGTCAAGATCATCGGACGTCGCACCGGCGTCGTCGATCCGGCGTTCGTGTATCTGCCGCCGCAGTACTTCCAGCCGGCGTACCACCGCATGCGCTTCCCGGTGATCGTCGCGCTCAGCGGCTATCCGGGCAGCATCTTCAACCTCGCGCAGCATCTGCGTGTCTCGCAGACCGCAGGGGAACTCCAGCACCAGGGCAAGATGCAGCCGACGATCATGGTGATGATCCGGCCCACGATCGCCCCGCCGCGCGACACCGAGTGCGTGAACGTCCCCGGCGGTCCGCAGACCGAGACGTTCCTCGCCAAGGACCTGCCGCAGGCGATCAGGTCCGCCTACCGGGCCGGCCACTACGCCAGTTCCTGGGGCGTCATGGGGTACTCCTCGGGCGGCAGCTGCGCCCTCCAGCTCACCATGCGCAACCCCGGGGCCTACACCACGGCCGCGGCCCTGTCCCCCGACTACCGGGTCAAGGACGACCCCACGACCGGGAACCTCTTCGGCTCCGGCCCGGGCCGACAGGCCCGCATCGACGGCCACGACCTGATGTGGCGCCTGAAGCACCTGCCCGTTCCCCAGGTCTCGGTGCTGGTCGCCAACAGCAAGCACGGCGAGAAGGGCTACCCGCAGACCCAGGCCTTCATCAAGGCGGTCAAGGCACCGATGCGGGTCGTGTCGATACTGCCCGAGAGCGGCAGCCACAACTTCCCCACCTGGGTGCGGGAGATGCCGGCCGCGCTGACCTGGATGAACGACCAACTCACGTTCCCGCAGGATGTCGTACCCCGGGTCCACCCCAAGAGGACGACCGAAGCCGACGGCACGCCCAAGCCGGGGCCCAAGTCGAAGCACGACCCGCTGCGCGCCGAGGGCACCGAACCGCGGGAGCCCGCCGCCTCGTCCCGCCCGGCCCACTGAGCGGCCCGCGCGCGACGCCGATCGACAGCATTGGCTTGTAGTCGCGCCAGGGAAGCCCCCCAAAGCCTTGACGGCTGCGGGGGGTGACCCTACGGTCCCTACACCACCACACGATCGGTCCGCCGCCCGAAACATTCGCACCTGAGGGAGCGCTCCCACACCCCCCGACCGAGCCGCCACGCGCCACACTGCGCTCTCCTCTCCCCCCACGCGCCCCCTGCCCGCTCGACAACCCCTGCTCCGTCCCCTGCCGGGGCGCCGTTCCACGACAACGCGACGAAACTTTCGACTCCTTACGAGAGTGTCGTCGCGCAGCGAGGCGCGGACGAGAAGCCCGTCAGAGCCAAGTCAGCAGGAGGAGCAATGTCGTTGCACCAGAACGGTTCCGGCAGCACAGGGCCACAGTCCCCCAGTCGCCGGGCAGTCCTGGCGACCATGGGCGCGCTCCCGGTCCTCGCCGCGACCACGACCCCGGCCGTGGCAGCACCACGGACCCCGTCCCTCGCGGCGGCCGCGGTGACCGTCGACCCGTCGGCGACCCGGCAGACGATCCGGGGATTCGGCGGCATGAACCACCCGCTGTGGATCGGCGACCTGACAGCCGCGCAGCGGGACACGGCCTTCGGCAACGGCGACGGACAGCTCGGGTTCTCCGTGCTGAGAATCTTCGTCTCGGAGGACCGCGCGAACTGGACCCGCGAGGTCGCGACGGCCAAGCGGGCGGTCGAGCTCGGCGCCACCGTCTTCGCCTCCCCGTGGAATCCCCCGGCGCAGATGGTCGAGACCTTCGTGCACGGCTCGCAGACCAATGCGAAACGACTGCGCTACTCCATGTACGGCGCCTACGCGCAGCACCTGAACGACTTCGTCACCTTCATGCGGAACAACGGCGTGAACCTGTACGCCATCTCGGTGCAGAACGAGCCCGACTACGCCCAGGACTGGACGTGGTGGACCCCGGCCGAGATGACCAGGTTCCTGCGGGAGAACGCCGGCTCGATCAGCACGAAGGTCATCGCTCCGGAGTCCTTCCAGTACGTCAAGAGCTTCTCGGACCCGATCCTCAACGACCCCGCGGCCCTGGCCAACATGGACATCCTCGGGGCGCACCTCTACGGCACCTCGTTCCAGAACTTCCCCTATCCCCTCTTCAAGCAGAAGGGGGCGGGCAAGGAGCTGTGGATGACCGAGGTCTACTACCCCAACAGCAGCGACTCGGCCGACCTCTGGCCGCAGGCCCTGGACGTCGGCGAGCACGTGCACCGCGCGATGGTGGACGCCGAGTTCCAGGCGTACGTGTGGTGGTACATCCGGCGCGGCTACGGCCCCATGCGGGAGGACGGGCAGATCAGCAAGCGCGGTGCCGCCATGGCGCACTTCGCGAAGTACGTCCGTCCGGGGCACGTGCGGATCGCGGTGACCGCGAACCCGCAGTCCAACGTCTACCTCTCGGCGTACAAGGGAAGCGGGTCCCGGCTGGTCATCGTGGCCGTCAACAAGGGGACCTCGCAGGTGAGTCAGCAGTTCACCCTGGTCAACAACGCCTCGTCCGGGGTGTCCTCCTGGCTGACGGACGGGAGCAGGAACCTCGCGGCCCAGAGCCGGATCACCGTGTCCAACGGGTCGTTCACCGCGCAGCTTCCCGCGCGGAGCCTGACGACGTTCGTGACCGGGTGAGGCATCCCCTGAGCACCCCGCCGCCCGGATCCCGAAGGACCCGGGCGGCGGGTGCCGTTCTGTGTGTCAGGCAGGGGTGTCAGGGCGTCAGCTGCCAGCGCGCGATGTACCCGACGTCGATGGACGCCCGGTCCTGCACACGCAACTTCCAGGTGCCCACGAGCGGTTGGGCGGAGGCGTTGACCGTGAAGGTCTGGTCCACGTTGTCGGCGGAGCCGCCGCTGCGGTTGAGCAGGGAGTAGACGGTGCCGTTCGGGCCGACGAGGTCGACGGTCAGGTCACCGCGGTAGGTGTGGACGATGTTGACGTAGACCTTGGTGGTGGCGGAGGCGTTGCCCTCGCGGCCGGTGATGGTCACCGCGGACTCCACGGCCGGCCCGTTGTCGGGGATGTCCACGCGGGTGTTGTTGGCGTAGACGTAGGCGATCTGCCAGCTGAAGGTGTCCGTGGCGCGCGCCCCGGTGCCGTCGGTCACCGTGACGGTGACGTCGCTCGTGCCGAGGGTGGTCGGGGTGCCGCTGATCAGACCGGTGGGGCTGACGGTCAGGCCTTCGGGCAGGCCGGTGACCTCGTACGTCAGCGGGGATCCGGTGTTGGTGGTGTAGGCGTCGAGTTGCAGGCTCACCACCTGGTTGACCCCGCTGACCTGGTCGGCGACCGGGGCGAGGTTGACGCCGAGGGCGATGCGGCTGCCCACGTTGATCGCGGCCCAGGAGTCGGCGACGGCGAGGTACGTCGGACTGTACGCGCCGAACAGGTCGGCCGCGGCGGACAGGGTGGCGGTGCGGGCGCCCGCGTAGTCGGTCGTCGAGGTCATGTACGCCGTCAGGGCGCGATACCAGATCGCGGCGGCGTTCTCGATGCCGATACCGGTGACGGGCCGGCCGTCGGAGGTCGGGCTGTCGTAGGAGACGCCGTTGACGGTCTTGGCGCCGCTGCCCTCGGAGAGCAGGTAGAAGAAGTGGTTGGCGGGGCCGGACGAGTAGTGGACGTCGATGCCGCCCAGGTCGGAGCTCCAACTGTCCCTGGAGGCACCGTCCTTGGAGGGCTTGTCCATGTACCGCAGGGGCGTGCCGTCGCCATTGATGTCGATCTTCTCGCCGACGAGGTAGTCGCCGGGATCGGCCGCGAGGTTCTCGTGGAACTCGACGGCGGCGGCGAAGATGTCCGAGGTCGCCTCGTTCAGGCCGCCGGACTCGCCCGAGTAGACCAGGCCCGCGGTGGCGGCGGTGACGCCGTGGCTCATCTCGTGGGCGGCGACGTCCAGCGCGGTCAGCGGGTGGGTGTTGCCCGAACCGTCGCCGTACGTCATGCAGAAGCAGGAGTCCTGCCAGAAGGCGTTGACGTAGTTGCTGCCGTAGTGGGCGCGGCTGTAGGCGGCGACACCGTCGTTGCGTATGCCGTTGCGGCCGTAGGCCTCCTTGTAGAAGTCCCAGGTGGCCGCGGCGCCGAAGGCCACGTCGACGCCGGCGGTCTGGCGGTTGGAGGGCAGACCGTTGCCCCAGACATCGTTGTCGTCCGTGAACAGGGTGCCGGTGCCCGAGGTGCCCTGGTTCAGGTCGTACGTCTTGTGCCCGGCGCGGTCGGGGTCGGTGAGCTGGTACGTCGAGCCGGACAGGGTGGTGCCGAGCGGGACCGTGCCGACGTACTGCCCGGTGCCCTCGCCGGTGTGCACCTTCTCGGCGGACAGGAGCTGCTTGCCGCTCCCGGCGTCGGTGACGACCTGGAGCTCGCTGGGCGTGCCGTCCGGCTGGACTCCCTCGACGACGGTCTCCCAGGCCAGCACGGGCTTGCCGCTGCCGGCCCACACGACCAGCCGGGAGGAGTTCTCCACTTCGGCGCCGGTGACCTTGTCCTTCTTCGACGCGGCGAGGGCCTTGGCGGCGGCACCGGAGGCCGCGATCCTCGGGCTGAACGAGGGCAGGGTCAGCCGCGCCGCGTTGGCCCGGGTGACGGTCGTACGGCTGCCGGCGTCATGGACGACGAGGTCGCCGCCGAGGACGGGCAGTCCGGCGAGGGTGCGCTCGTAGCGGGTGTGGGTGGTGCCGTCGGCGTCCTTGACGACGTCCTTGACGACCAGCTTCTCCTGGGCGCCGAGGCCGATGCGCCGGGCCGTGCCGGTCGCCGCCGACTGCGCGCTCTTGATCAGGGCGGCGCGGCGGGTCGGGGTCAGGGCGGTCTGGGTGGCGCCGGCCCGGGGGGTGGCGGTGATCTTCGCGGGGGCCGGCTTTGCCGGGGCCGCGGTGGCCAGGTCGGGGGCGGCCAGGGCGAGTAGTGAGCCGATGGCCGTGAGGGCGAGGCCGGTGGCGCGTCTGCGCCGGGTCAGGGCGCGGTGGTGCTGGGGCAACGGGGCTCCTTCAGTACGACGTCCGGCCCCTGGTGGGGGCCGTTGAGGAGACGGACGGGCGAGGTACGCCGGTCCGGAGCGCTGCACGGCATGCGGGTGGAAGGAGGTGGGGGGTGGGAACACGCGACAGAGGCGCGTGGTGAATCTGTGAGGGAACTGTGAACGACGGGAGTAGAGTGACATCACCACCAGGACTTTGTCATGCAAGGAACAAATCAACGGCTTGAATTGACCTTGCAGGCCAGGCAAATCGGCACAGGCAGCACCGGTTTTCGGCCTTGCGGGAGCGGTCCGTCGGGACCCGCTCCTGCCCGTCGACGGCTCGCAACTGCGCACAGTTTTGGTGAAGTCACGGTCAGAAGCGAAAGCGGAGTGCTACACATCGGACGGACCTTCATGGGTCAACTCCCTGTGACCGCCGCCCCGTTGAGGAGAGTGTCGAACGCGAGGCGGAACTGAGCGGATAGGACGACCGTGTCGCACTCCCCCACCCCCGCGCGCCGAAGATTCGGTGCCCGCAACCTGCGGGTGGCCCAGAAACTCCAGGCCATCCTCCTGATCCCGGTGCTGGTCGCCCTGGCCCTCGGAGGCGTACGGGTCAAACGCACCGTCGACACCTGGCAGTCGGCCGAGGACGCCGTCCGCGTGGCGGAGCTGGTCCAGGCGGCGAACAAGTACGCCAGTGACGCCATCAAGGAACGGGACGTCTCCGTCATCCCGTTGGTCAAGGGCGACCGGGACGCGGCGGCGGTCGTCAAGGCCCGGAGGATCACCGACGAGGACGCAAAGGAGTTCGACGCGGCGGTCGACCGCATGCCGAGGACAGCCGGCCTCGAGCGCCGGATCTCACTGGTGCGGCAGGGCGAGAAGCAACTGCCAGTGGTGCGGGCGAGCGCCTTCACCTCCCGGATGGCCGGTGTCCGGACCGAGGAGAGCTACCACGCGGTGCAGCACCCGCTGATGGAGATCTCCAACGAACTCGGCTTCGGCATCACCACCCAGACGACCTACGGCCGTAGCCTCTACGCCGTCTCGCTCACCCAGGCCGCCGAGTCGCTGATCCGCGCCATCGGCACCCACCTCCTGGTCCAGGACCGCAGCAAGCTCGCCAAGGGTGAACTCCAGGCCCAGCTCGGCTCGTTCAGCTCCTACGTCTACCTCGAACAGATCGGGCTCCAGGAGTACGCGGGGTTCGCCGGCACCGCCGACATGGCCCGCTTGCGTGAGGCACTGGAGGGCGCGCGGAAGAAGGGACAGGAGCTGGTCTCGGAGGCCCGGAGCCAGGCCGAGGCGGCCGGCCAGACCTTCACGGCCCCGCCGGACCTGGCGAAGATGTACAGCGAGATCGCCTCCGGCGCGACGGCGGCACAGCTCGCGAAGCAGGGCATCACACCGCAGACCTTCTTCGCGGCCTCCACCCTCAGCTTCGACGCCTACCGCAGCGTCGAGGTGTACCTGACCGACACCGCGCTCGCCAAGGCGCACACCATCGCCGACGACGCCCGCGACGACGCGATCCTGAACGCCGCGCTCGTGCTCGCCGCCGTCCTCGCCGCCTTCCTCCTCGCGAACTGGGTTGCCCGCACCATGAGCACCAGCATGCGCCGGCTCAGCGCCTCCGCCCACGAGATCGCCGCCCAGCGGCTGCCCGCCCGGTTGACCCAGCTCACCCGTGCCATTCCCGGCCGGGTGGAGAACGAGGTCGAACCGATCCCGATCACCACCACGGACGAGATCGGCGAGGTCGCCCGTGCCTTCGACCACGTGCACCGCGAGGCCGTACGACTCGCCGCCGAACAGGCCCTGCTGCGCGCCAACATCAACACGATCTTCAGCAACCTGGCCCGCCGCAGCCAGTCCCTGATCGAGCGTCAGCTCTCCATGATCAGCGAGCTGGAGGGCCGGGAAGCCGATCCCGACCAGCTGGAGAACCTGTTCCAGCTCGACCACCTCGCCACCCGGGTCCGCCGCAACGGCGAGAACCTCCTGGTGCTCAGCGGCGAGGCCCCCGCCCGGCAGTGGGACCAGCCGCTGCCCCTGGTCGACGTCATCCGCGCCGCGGTCTCGGAGGTCGAGCAGTACGAGCGCGTCCATTTCGCCGGTGTCCCGGAGACCGAGATCGACGGGCGGGCCGTGAACGACCTGGTGCACCTGCTCGCCGAACTCCTGGAGAACGCGACCACCTTCTCCTCACCGCACGTGCCCGTGCACGTCACAGCCGCACGGTTGCCGGACGGCAGGATCATGCTCGAGATACACGACAAGGGAATCGGTATGCCCCCCGAGGAGCTGGCCGAGATCAACCGGAATCTCGCCGATCCGCCCACCGTGGACGCCTCGATCTCCCAGCGCATGGGTCTGTTCGTGGTGGGCCGGCTGGCCGACCGGCACGGCATCCGCACCCAGTTGCGCCCCGCCGACCGAGGTCAGGGCACGACGACACTGGTGATGCTGCCCGACACGATCACGCATCGAGCGGCGACCGCGGAACCCGACGCCGACACCATGGCGCTGGTCGCGTTCGTGGACAGCCGCTTCACCGACGCCGCCACCTGGACCGACGAACCCATCTGAGCAAGTGACCGTCCGAGTCATCGGTTAGCGTGCACCGATGGAAGAACTGGAACACGTCACCTGGCCCCCCGAGCCGATCAGGACCGAGCGGCTCGTGCTGCGTACGCCCGAGACCCGGGACCGTACGGCGTTCATCGAGCTGCTCACCTCGGCGGAGGTGCACGCCTTCCTCGGCGGCCCTCGTGGGCGGGACGAACTCGAGCGCGGGACGCCTGCGGTGCCGGAGTCGTGGCCCGGCAGTTTCGTCGTCGATCTGGACGGATCGATGATCGGGCAGATCCTGCTCAGGAGAGCGACCGGGCACCGCCGGCCGGCCGCCGCCGGGAAGGCCGACCTCGGCTACCTGTTCCTGCCACGGGCGTGGGGACACGGGTACGCAGCGGAAGCGTGCGCGGCGGCACTGTCCTGGTTCGACAACGCCTTTCCCGGCGAGCCGGTGGTGCTCACCACCCAGTCCGCCAACGGCCCCTCCATGCGCCTCGCCGCGAAGCTGGGCTTCACCGAGGTGGAACGGTTCGAGGCGTGGGGAGCCGAGCAGTGGCTCGGTATGAGGGCGCCGGTCACGGCTGCGGGTTGAGCCCTTCGAGAGTTCGGGGATCCATTCCGCGGGTGGGGCCGTACGGCTGTGGCGGGCTCCCTTGGTGCCGTAGTGCGCGAGGTGCGCACCAGCCCAGCAGCCCGTCCGGCGGCTCGTCGTCAGGGGCTTTCCGTGTCCGTCACGCCGGGCATCCTGAGTCACGGAAGGCGACGCGAGCCACCCTTTTCCAACTGAAACGATCCGTTCCGTATAGCAACTATCAAAGGCCGTACAACTTCTCCCCAACAACAGGTGTCTGACGTACCGACCGTAGGTGTTTTCTTGGGGGGAAAACTTGATCAAGGTAAGCGTCGTCGTGCCGATCTACAACGCCGGTCCCTATGTGGAGCGTTGTGCGCCGTCACTCGTGAACCAGAGCCTCGGCGCGGACGCGTACGAGGTCGTCTACGTCGATGACGGTTCGACGGACGACTCGGCGGAACGCCTTCGACGACTGGCCGACGCGCATCCGCACGTCCGGGTCTTCGAGCAGGAGAACTCCGGCTGGCCGGGCAGGCCCCGGAACGTGGGAGTGGACCGGGCCCGGGGGAAGTACATCCAGTTCGTCGACCAGGACGACGAGTTGTCGTACGAGGCGCTGGAGCGGCTGTACGCCCTGGCGGAGCGCAACGGTTCGGACATCGTGCTGGGCAAGGTGCACGGCACGATGGCAGGGCCCAGCAACGTGTTCAAGCGGACGGTCGACCGGTGCACCGCCGCCGACGCGCCGCTCTTCGAGAGCCTCACGCCGCACAAGATGTTCCGCCGGGACTTCCTGAGCGAGCACGCGATCCGCTTCCCCGAGGGGCGGGTCAGGCTGGAGGACCAGTTGTTCATGGCGCGCACCTACGTGCGGGCCAAAACGGTGTCGATCCTCGGCGACTACCCCTGCTACCGCTGGAACCGGCGTGAGGACGGCGGCAACAACAGCAGCCGTCGGATCACGCCCGACGACTACTACGGCCACCTCGACAAGGTCGTGGCGGCGATCAAGGAGGGTACGGAGCCGGGCGAGCTCCAGAACCGGCTGCTGCGCCGCTCGTTCCGGGTGGAACTGCTCCGCCCGGTCAGCGAGCCGCGCGTGCTCCAGCGGACCGGGAAGGATCTCGAGGAGTACTACACCACCGTGCGGCGCATGGCCATGACCAGCTATCCGCCGGGGGTGCGCGAGGGGCTCCCGGCGATCAGCGCGCTCCGGGCCGAGCTGCTCGTCCAGGACCGGCTGGACTCGCTGATCGAGCTCGCCCGCCGCACTCAGCGGATCAAGGCGCGCGTCGAGGTGGACGACATGCGCTGGCGCAACGGCAAGCTGGTGCTCCGGACCCGGATCGGCATGGTCAAGGCGAACGGCGAGCCGCTGACCGTCGTGGACCGGGGCGGGCGGATGCTGCTCGACCCCGAGCTCCTCGACGGCATCCCGGGGGCGGAGGACTGGGAGGTCCGCGACCCCTTCTCGCACGCCTACGGGGAACTCATCGTGCACGACACCGCCGGCAACCACTGGTGGTACCCCGACGGGGAGCTGGCCCCCGCCCTCGAAGCCCTGGGCGGCGGCCGTCAACGCGTGGTGGTCGCCGGTGAGACGGTCATCGACCCCCTGACCCTCGCCGGAGGCGACCCCCTGGAGGGCGGCTCCCACCAGGTCTGGGCCGGCGGCCAGCTGCTGGGCGTAGGCCGCCGCCCCCGGCTGGCCGTGGCCCCGGGCCCCAGCCGCGTCTCGCTGGGCGCCATCGCCGTGGGCACGCCGCCGCGCCTCGTCTCCCCCGGCTGGGGTGGCCCCGGCGGTCAGCTGCGGCTCACCGTCGGCGGCCCCGGCAGGATCGGCCCCGCCCGCCGTGTCGTGCTGCGCACCGCCGCGGACCACCGACTGCGCCACGGCGTCCGCGAGGTACTGCGACGCCTCCCCGACGGCATGCGCGCCAATGTCCGCGCGGCAGCGCGCCGGGCGGAACGCCGGATGCTGCGGTAGCCGTGGCCGAGGGGGGATGACGGGGACATGCGCGGTCCTGCCTGCTGACGTTTCCGGCGACCACGTGAGCGCCCCGACCGGACGGACCGGTCGGGGCGCTCAGGCGCTCATGCCTCCACGCACCGGGACGGTCAGGTACCGGGTTGGAACGTCCACAGCAGGTTGGGGCTGTTCACCCAGGTCCACTGCTTGGTCACGGACCCGGAGGGGACCTGTCCGCCGCCGTCCAGGACGAGTCCGGTGGCGCGGTTGGCGAGGGAGTACTGGCCGTTGCCGCGGTCGGTGATCTGCCACTGCTGGTTGGGGCCGCCGTTCCAGGCCGCCTGCCGGGCGGGATCGCCGGGACTGGTCGAGCCCCAGCCGTCGGCGACCATGCCGTTGGTGCGGTTGACCAGCCGGTAGTAGCCCGTGCCGAGGTCGACGGCCTGCCACTGGAGGTTGGTGCTGTCGACCGGCGTCCACTGCTTGAGGTTCGAGCCACTGGCGACGTTGCCGCCGCTGTCCAGGGCCAGCCCGTCCGTGACGTTGGTCAGCCGGAAGTACGAGGACGGGTTGAACGTCACCTTCAGCGAGGCGATGGCGTCGTTGTTGCCGGTCACCCGCAGGTCGGGGTTGTCGGAGGTGAACGTCCAGGCCGTGCCGGTGAAGTTGTCGCCGGAGTAGCCCGTCACCTGGTAGCCCTGGGGCACCCTCAGCGAGGAGACGGACGAGGGCCCCACCCCTGCCGCCGACAGCTGGGACGAGGTGTAGCTGCCCAGGGCCAGAGCGGTGCTGCCGCCGGCGTAGTTGACGTCCTGGAACACCGTCGCCCGGGCTCCGGACGCGGCCGTGGGGACACCACTCACCTCGACGCACACCACCGAGTCGCCGGCGTCCGGGGCGCTGGTCGGCACCGTGACGTTGATCTGGCCGCCGCTGACGCTGTAACTGAGCGAGGCCGAGGGGTTGTTCATCAGGTAGACACGGCTGATCGTGTTGGTGAGCGCCGGTATCTGCAACACACCGTTGGTGGGCCAGGTGAAGACGTGGGCGAACAGCTTGCCGTTCTTCTTGGTGGCCCTCCCCCAGCCGGGGTCGCTGGAGTAGGGGCTTGCCAGGGCGCCGTGCACGCTGTCGCCGTAGGTCGCCATCCACGAGGCCAGGCCCTGGAGAATGGTCACGGATCCGGCCGTGACCGAACCGTCGCCCTTGGGGCCGATGTTCAGCAGGAAGTTGCCGTCACGCGAGACACAGGTGACGAGTTCCTGCACGAAGTTCTTGACGGGCTGGTAGGAGTTCTCCTGGCCCGCGTTGTAGCCCCAGGCGCCGTTCATGGTGTCGCAGCGCTCCCACTGGCGGTCCATCGGTGCGCTCGGGACGCCGAACTCCGCGACCGCGTAGTCGCCCAGACCGAGGTCGCGCTTGACCCGTTCGTTGACGACGAGTCCCGGCTTGCGGGCGATCAGCCAGTTGTAGAGGTCAAGGCCGTCGGACTTGAGCCACCAGTCCTGGAGGGTGGGACTCGCGGGCTCGCCGAACCAGTCGCCGTCGAACCACAGGAGCGCCGGGTCGTAACGGTCCAGCAGTTCTTGCAGCTGGGCCTTCATGTCCGCGATGTACGCCGTGCGGGCCGCCATGGAGGCCATCGTGGTGACACCGCCGCTCCGGATGGTCTGGGAGGGGTGGTTCCAGTCCAGGATCGAGTAGTAGAGCCCGAACTTGACGCCTCGCGCCTCGCACTCCTTCTTGAGCGAAGCCAGCAGGTCGCCCTGGACACCGGCGTAGTCGTGCATGTTGTACAGCTTGGTGCCGGTGGTGTCGGTGAAGCTGGGGACGTTGCTGTCCCACATGGCGAAGCCCTCGTGGTGCTTGGCGGTGATCACCAGGTACTTCATGCCGGCGTCGGCCGCGAGCTGGGCGATGGTCGCCGCGTTGAAGGCGGTGGGGTTGAAGTGGGCGGACACCTGGGTCTGGTAGTCGGGCTTGGACCAGCCCTCGGTGGCGAACGCCCACTCGCCGTGGCCGAGATAGGAGTAGGACCCGAAGTGGATGAACATCCCGAAGCGGGCCTGGTACCACCAGTCCATCTTCGACGGGACGCTGTAGGCCTGGGCGGTCGCAGGCCGGAGGACTTGCGGCAGCCCGAAGGCCACAACGCCTCCGGCGAGCGCGGCAGCCTTGATCAGGGATCGTCTGCTCAGGGGGGCGGAGGACATGGTGCGGCTCCTGGATCCTGGGGGGTGCGCCGGATGACACGGGGCGCGACATCGGATGAATTTATAGACGCTGCCCAGGGGGACGTCCAGAGGGGACGTAACAACTCGTCAATTGATCCCGTTTAGAGCCCTTTTGTGACAGAGAGCATTCCAACTAGGAGCGCTAGATCATCACCCAAATCCCGCGATTGCTCGGATCAATAGCTCCTCTCGGACCCGTCCAGGTGCTCAACGATCGCGTCCGCCGAGTTTCCCTGGTGGTGTCCGGGGCGACGGCATCCACACGCGGCGCGCCCACGTCGCGTCCGGATCAGGCATCGCGCTTCTGTCGCCCTTCATCCGGCATCCTGCGCCTCAGCGCCCCGCAGAGATCTACCGCATCTTCATGTGGCCCAGGACGGTCACCCCTTGAGGTGCCGACGGGCGCCGGCGGCTCCTCACGAAGGACGGGACCTGATGCCCGTCCGGGCCAGGTACGCGTCGAGCAGGGCGTACGTGGCGTCCGGTCGTTCGATGTGCGGGAGGTGGCCGGCTTCGGGGATGGTCTCGAGGCGGCCTTCGGCGAAGGCGTCGGCGTAGGCCGCGCCGTACGCGGGGGTGACGACGCGGTCGCTCTCGCCCCAGAGCAGAAGAGCGGGCACCTGGATACCGCCGAGCCGTGGCAGCAGTTCGGGGTCGTGCATGTAGGGGTCGCCGGCCAGGACGCGCATGGTGGCCATGTTGGCCTGCCTGCGGGCGAGTTCCTCGGGACCGAGGGCGGCCGGGTCGACGTGGTAGCGGTCCGGGTCGTGCCAGGAGTGCTCCGCGATGCCGCGGGCGTCGAGGGCGAAGATGTCGGTGATCGGTTCCGGGTCCACCCGGATGCCGACGGCGTCGATGAGGACGAGGCCGGAGATGGTTCCGGCCTCGTCCCGCGCGGCCATGTCGGCGGCGATCCAGCCTCCGAGGGAGGAGCCCACGACGACGACGTCACGCAGCTCGCGTTCCCGGAGGGCGTGCAGGTAGGCAAGGGCCAGGTCGTCGACGCCGGTGAGCCACTCGGGGCGCGATGTGCCGTCCCAGCCGGGGTGCACGGGCGTGAGCGTGTGGGCGGTGCGCGCGAGGTGCCGGGCGAGAGCGGCAACGGTGGCGGGACCGCCACCGCCGTGCAGGACCAGTACGGGTCTGCCGACTCCGGCCTCGGAAAGCGTGAGGGACAGGTCGGCACAGATGGGTGCGGTGTCTGAAGTCATGCCCAGCACTCTAACTAAACATCTTTATATAAGCTAGCTTGGTCATGGCGTAGACTTGTCGCATGCGCGGTGAGCTGCAAGAACTCGGCAGGGCGGTCAAACAGGTCCAGTACCGGCAGCACAGGGCCCTCGACAGTGCCCTCGCGGCCGTCGGCACGACTCTGGCCCAGTGGGACGCGCTGCGCGCGATCAGCCGCTCCCCCGGCGCGTCCGCCCGTGAACTGGCCACGGCGACATTCCAGACCGAACAGGCCTTCGGGACCCTCGCGGGACGCCTCCTGGCTCAGGGCCTCGTGGAGCGCCGACCGGGACACGGGCGCCGCATCGAGCACCACCTGACGAGCGCCGGCGAAGACACCCTGGCAGCCGGCCACAAGGTCGCCGACGCGGTACTCGCCGACTGCTTCGCCGCCCTGCCCGCCGCCGAGCGCGCGACCCTGCTCGATCTGCTGCGGCGCCTCACATCACAAAACGACACACACTGACGCCCGGCCGCAGGCCACCGTCATTCCCGCAAAAAATCATGATCTCGCCGGCTCGATTCACGAAATGCGTGGGCCTCTATTGCCGAATCGCGGGTAATCGGACATCAAGAGCAGTACCCGCTACAGGAGGTCGCGATGATCGCCCTTGGTGTAATCCTTCTGATCGTCGGTTTCCTTACCGGCGTCTCGATCCTGTGGACCATCGGGATCATCCTTCTGGTGATCGGCGCGGTCTTGTGGATCATGGGGTCCGCAGGTCACGCCGTTGCTGGTCGCCGGCACTATTGGTGAGGTCGCCGCTGCGCACGCCCTCGCACCAGAACCGCACACGGCGGGCCGGGACACCCCGGCCCGCCTCGTGACGCGTTTTCCCCTTACGGATTGATCGCTCAAAAAAGCCTGATCAGCAAATAGTCGTCGAAGTAGCGTGCGGCCGAGCCCACGCTCTTGTAGCAGGACACGTCCGACGACGGCCCGAGCGGGCAGCGCCCCATCCGCGCTGCCCGAACTCGTCCACGAGGTCGGCACCTCCGACTGGGACCTCAGAACCCCGGGCCGGGTGGCCCAAGGCACTGGCAGCCCCACAGGCCGTTACGCGTGCGCAGCGCGGTGCGCACGCGTAATTGGCCGCCCCCATGCGGCCGCCCCTCCCGGAGTCGATTCCCGGGCCATCAGGTCGAAGTCGGCGACGACCGACCGGTCGGGGCCCTGGGGGTCTGAGGTTCACGCGGTCTTTCAGCAGGGACCGCGTCGACGGAAAACATGACGTTGTCACAGACGGGCGAGCGGGATGGAGGTGGGGGACGCAGCTGATCGTCCGCAACTCGACGCCCCCGCTGCGGCGGGATGTCGCGGGGTGAGCGAGCCGTACACCGCTCAAGGAGCCGAACCGGCTCGCGCGAGGCATGATTCGCGCACTCGCCCGCCGGTTGCCGCATCTGACGCCCCACCCACCTTGCCCTGCCTATCGTTTTTCGATAGATTTCCATCGCCATTCGATGGAAGGTTGAGGCATGGGAAAACTCGCCGTGCGGGCGCTGCGCGCCGTGCTCGTCGTGGTGCTCACCGGCACCGTGGGCGTACAGGCACTGATGGTGTGGGCGTTGGCCACCGACCCCGAGGACGGATCCCTGCCGCTGACGCCGCTGCGCCTGATCACCATCCTCGGCCTCGTCTCGGTCCAGGTCACCGGGGTCTGCGTATGGCGGTTGGTGACGATGGTGCGCCGCGGGACCGTGTTCTCCCACGGCGCCTTCCGTTACGTGGACGGCATCATCGGGGCGATCACCGCGGCGGCCCTCGTATGGTTCACGGTCACCGCCGTCAACGCGCCCGGCCAGCGGGACGATCCCGGGGTCACCGTCATCATGGCCGGGATCGGCCTGGCCATTCTGGGGGTCGCTCTCATCGTGCTCGTCCTGCGGACGCTGCTCGCCCAGGCCGTGGCGCGCGATGTCGAAGCGGCCCAGATGCAGGCCGAGTTGAACGAGGTGATCTGATGCCGATCACCGTCGACATCGACGTGATGCTGGCCAAGCGCAAGATGTCCGTGGGGGAACTCGCGGAGCGGGTGGGGATCACGCCCGCCAACCTCGCGGTCCTCAAGAACGGCCGCGCCAAGGCGGTGCGCTTCACGACGCTCGCCGCGCTCTGCGAGGTGCTCGAGTGCCAGCCGGGGGATCTGCTGCGGTGGGAGACGGACGGCGAGCGCGAGACGTCAAGGACAGGCGCCGGCACCGGAGCGTCGGGCGCGTCCTGACGGCCGCGCCGAGGGGAGTCCACGGCGGCCGCCCACGGGAGGTCACGGCGACCACCCGCTCCCGGTCACCCCTCGGTCAGCTCCTTGCTGTAGACCGTGGACGAGCGCCGGACCGTCATGCCGATGCGCTCGTACAGCGACAGCGCGCCGGTGTCCGAGTGGGTCCACAGGGTGCAGCCTCGCTTGCCCTGCCGGTGGAAGGCCCGGAAGGACTCCCGCAGGAGCACGCGCGCTATCCCCCGGTTGCGCTGGTCCTTCCGGACCGCGACCCGCTCGACGTACCCTTCGTCGTCGCCCGGGACGTCCAAGGACAGCACCGCGCCCACGAGTTGGTCACCGGCGAAGGCGAGCGGTGACGCCGCAGGGTCGAAGGCAGGCAGTTCGACCGTGTGCCGGGCCCATTCCGGGTAGCTCTTCCGCCGCTGCTGCCACTCGTCGAACGCGTCCTCGGTGAGCTGGTACACGCTCCGCTCGTCACCCGCCTCGAAGGCTCGGACTGTGATGCCGGCCGGAGACTCGGGCACATCCGGTTCGGAAGGCATCGCGAACCCGAGGAGCCACTCGGTGACGAGCCGGGTGTACCCACCGGATCGCAGGAGTACGACCGCCGCCCGATCACTGTCGGGGACGGTCTGGGCGAGGCGGTCACCGCCGAACCTGCGGGCCCGGTCCTCGGTCCAGGCGAGCAGGAGGCCGCCCAGGCCCCGGCCGGTATGTGCGGGATGGACGTGGACCGTGGCGCGTCGGCCCCTCACCCGGGCCCAACCGACCAGCTCTCCGGCGTCGTCGTGCAGGAGCACCGACTCGGACGGCGCCTCGGCCGCCGGTGTGCCGAGGTCGGCGGCGACGCTGTCGACACCTGTGGTGGCTCGGCCGTGCAGCGCGAGCTCGCACGCGGCGACCAGTCGATGGACCTCGGGAGCGTCTGATGTGGTGGCCGGTCTGGAGTGGTACCCCACCGGCAGCAGCTGGGAAGAGAGACCGGACATGGATGCACCCTGCGTCATCCGTACGCCTCTGTCACCTGATTTACGGCCCCCGAACCGCAGGGGACCGGCCGCCGAGGCGCGGCGACCGGCCGGAGGCGGACTCACCCGCTCCGCAATTCGGACTATTCCGAGCGCTATCCCGAATACACCCAGGCGCTACCGAAGGTAACAGCGGGCAATTCCGAAGCCTTTGAACATCGGTCAGCCCAACTCCTTGTTCCTGGTGAGTAGCGTGTGCGAAGGTAAGCCTCGCTTAAGGCGGACCGGTTCTGACCAGCCGACATGGCCGCCTTCAGGTATGTACCAACCAGTCCCCGCTTTCCGACAGAGCGTCAATTCGCATGCCTTCTGCCGTTGGAAAGGAAATTGGCCCTGTGCAGTCCCTCCACCCCCCACGCCCGCCGTACCCGCCCCGCCCCGGGCTGATCCCCGGGGCAGCGGACCGCGAACTCAGCTCCAGGCTGAGTGGCCGCGGCTCCGGAAGGCAGGCCGCGATCGCGGTCCTGCTCGCCCGGCATTGGCCATCGGCCCGTGACTACGCACTGCTGTGCCTGGCCTCCGCGACCCCCACCGCTCCCCTCGCGGCCACCAGCGCCTTTCACCAGTTGCTCGACCGGCTGGAGGAGGGCGGGCCCGCCGGTGCGCTGCGTCCCCAACTGCTCGTCATGGTCCGCGAGACCATCCGGGCCTGGGCCGCGGACGACGACGTCTGCGCGGCCTTGCCCGAACTGCACAAGCCCACCGGAGGCCGGGGACTGCACCTGGCGAAATCCGGGACGGCCGCCAGCCGCAAACTCGCCGAACGCGCCTTCGTGGCCCTGCCCGAAATTGCGCAATGCCTGTTGTGGCATACCGAGGTCGAGGCGGAGGCCATTGACATACCCGCCGGTCTCACGGGGGTCGGCAAGACAACCGCCAACGCCTCCCTGGAACAGGCTCGCGAGCAATTCCGGACGGGAATCGTGCGCGCCCACAGGGAACTCGCGCCGTCCTCGGAATGCCGCTTCCACAACCGTCTGATCGATGTCGGCGTGGGCCGGGGAGTGGAACTCCCCCACGATGTCCGGCACCATCTGACTCAATGCTCGTATTGCCGAGCCGCCGTCGAACAACTGGGTTGCTTCGACGGCGGGTTGGAGGTTCTGCTCGCCGAGGCGGTCCTCGGCTGGGGCGGTCGCCGCTATGCCGCCAGCAGACCCGGACGCAGCGGTCCGGCGGTCTGGGCTGCCACGGGGACGGATCCGGGTCCGGTACCGGGACGGCACCGGAGCGGAGGGGAGGGCAGGCACCGGGCGGTGGCAGCCGTCGGCGCGGGTCTCACCTCGCTCGCCCTTCTGGCGGGCATCCTCGCCGCGCGCGGTTGGTCCGACGACGGCCCTGGTCACCTCGCCGAACCTGTCTGGGGCGGGGCGACCGCCTCAGCCGCGGACCACGGCACCCCGTCGGCGACCTCGTCTCCGTCCACCGCTTCCGCGATCGGCTCCGGGGCGGAGACCGACGGCCGCCTGCACAACGCCGCCACCGGGCTCTGCCTGGACGCAGAAGGCGCGATCGATTCCGGTGCGGACCTCCGGCTGGCCCAGTGCTCGTCCTCCCTGTCACAGGAGTGGTCGTACGAGTTCGACGGCTCGCTGCGCAGCGGCGCCGACCCCTCCCTGTGTCTGACGGCCGATGCGGCCGGCAGCAAGGTGCGTCTGGCTTCCTGCGGCGAGCAGGAAGCGGCGACGGCGTACGTCCTGAGCGCCGGCGGAGAGATCCTGCTGGGCGAGCACCAGGGCCTCGCCCTGGCCGCGGAGCCCGGCACGGCGCCGCCCCGCGTGGTGGTGACGGCACGCGACGGCTCGCAGGAACAGCGCTGGTCCTTCGAGGAGGAGGACGAACCCAGCTCCCGCACGTGAGCACGAGGACCAACCCGGCTCCGGCACGTGAGCAAGAGGACCAACCCGGCTCCGGCACGTGAGCAAGAGGACCAACCCGGCTCCCGCACGTGAGCACATGAGCGCTGCGAGGAGGGCGTGAGGGCCGGGAGCGGAGCCGACGGGCCCGCGCTGCCTGCCCTCCCACCCCCGGCAGCTTCCGGAGTGCCGGTCCTCGGCGCCTCAGGTGGTACCGCCTCTAGGAGTACCCCTTCGCCCCGTCGAGCAGCTCCCGCACGATGTCCGCGTGGCCCGCGTGCCGGCCGGTCTCCTCGACGAGGTGGATGAGCATCCAGCGGAGGTTGGCCTTGGCGGACTGGTAGTCGGGGTGCCGGCCGACGTCGTCCAGGGATGCCTCGGCCACGATCTCGTTGCTCCGGGCGCACTGGGCCTCGTACTCCGCGAGCAGCTGCTTCAGCGAGATGCCGTCGGTGTGCCAGTCCGCGTCCTCGGCCGTCTCGTCGAAGGAGGGGTTCTGCGTCTTGTCGCCGCCCAGGAACAGCACCTCCAGCCAGGTGTGCTCGACCCACCGCATATGGCTGATGAGCCCGGCCATCGTCATCGCCGGCGAGGTCGGCACGACGGAGCGGTGTGCGTCGGCCTCGCTCAGGCCCTCGCACTTCCATCTCAGGATCTGCCGTTGCAGGTCCAGCCAGCCGATGAGCGCGGTGCGTTCGTCGGCCTGCAAAGGAGGACGCTCAAGTGAAAAGGACATGCCCGCACGTTAGGGCGCCCGGTCTCCGGACGCCGCCGATTTACGAAGCAAGATCAACCGGACAGACCCCGGGGACGCCGCCGGTCAAGACGTCCAGGCTGCTGCACACCACCTGCCTCACCCCCCGCGACCAGGTGTATGTCAATCTGGACGTCGCCCAGCACGGTGTCGGCAGCGGTGCCTGAGGCCCCGCGTCCAGCCCCGGTACGAACGCCACGCCCAGCCCGTCCGTCTCACCCTCGGATTCCGCACATGCTGAAACTCTGGTACCACCGTCCCGCCGAAGGCTTCGCCCAGTCGCTGCCCCTGGGCAACGGCTCCCTCGGCGCCATGGTGCCGGGCCGCCCGGCCCACGAGCGCGTCGACCTCAACGCCGACACGCTCTGGTCCGGCGGTCCCGTCGCCCCCGCCGACCACGACCCCGCGCAGCACCTGAGCGCACTGCGCCGGGCTGTACTCGACGACCACGACCACGGGCGCGCCGAGGAACTCGCGACGCGCATGCAGGGTCCCGACACCCAGGCCTACCAGCCCCTGGGCGCCCTGCTCCTCGATCTCGGGCACGGCGACGACGTCACCGAGTACCGCAGGGAGCTGGACCTGGCCGACGCCCTGTGCAGGGTGGCCTACAGCGCCGACGGGGTCCGGCACACCCGCGAACTGTTCGTCTCCGCGGTCGCCGGCGTCCTCGTGGTCCGCCTCGGCTGCGACACACCAGGGGCACTGTCCTTCACCGCCCGGCTGGAGTCGGCCCATCCGGGCTCGGCACCCGGCCCGGCGGTCTCCGGCCGCGCCCCCGCCCACGTCGAGTTCGAGGGCACGGGACCCGACGCTGTCCGCTACGCCCCCGGCGCGGGAACCGGGTTCGCGGCCGCCCTGCGTGTCGTCCCGGACGAGGGCACCCTCGTCGCCGATCCCCTGACCGGCGGTCTGCGACTGACCGGCGCCACCACCGCCACCGTCCTGGTCGCCGCCGCCACCGGCTTCCGCGGGTGGGACGTGCTGCCCGACGGCCCGGAATCCGGCCCTGAGGCCGAGGTCGCCCGGCTGCTCGACGCCGCCGCCGGGATTCCGTACGACCGCCTGCGGGCCGAGCACCTCGCGGACCACCGCGCCCTGCACGACCGGACCGTCCTCAGCCTGGGCAGCGACCCGGCGCTGGAGGCGCTGCCCACCGACGAACGGCTCGCCGCCGTCCGCTCCGGCGCGGACGACCCGGGCCTGACCGCCCTCCAGTTCGCCTACGGCCGCTATCTGCTCATCGCATCCTCCCGCCGCGGCACCCAGCCCGCCAACCTCCAGGGCATCTGGAACACCCAGGTCCAGCCGCCCTGGCAGTGCGACTGGACCACCAACATCAACCTCCAGATGAACTACTGGCACGCCGAGACCACCGGCCTCTCCGCGTGCCACGAGCCGCTGTTCGACCTGATCACCGACCTCGCCACCGCGGGTCGCCGCACCGCTCGGGACTACTACGGCTGCGGAGGCTGGACGGCCCACCACAACGTGGACGTCTGGCGCACCACCCACCCGGTACAGGGCGAACCCCAGTGGGCCAACTGGCCCATGGCCGGTGCCTGGTTGAGTGCGCACCTGTGGGAGCACTTCCGGTTCAGCGGTGACCTCGGGTTCCTTGCCGACCGGGCCTGGCCGGTGATGCGCGAGGCCGCCGTCTTCCTGCTGGACTACCTCGTCGAGGACGGCGAAGGCCATCTGGTCACCTGTCCTTCCACCTCCCCCGAGCACCGGTTCCAGCTGCCGACGCCGGGCGGGACGGCGTTCGCCGCCACCACCGCCGCCGTCACCATGGACCTGTGGCTCGTCGAGGAACTGTTCTCCAACTGCCTGGCGGCGATGAAGGAGTTGGGCCTGACCGACCCGATCGCCGACGCCCTCGACCAGGCCCGGCGACGGCTGCCCCCGCTGCCGTACTCCCCCGGGCAGCCGCTGGCCGAGTGGCGCCACGACGCGGTGCCCGAGGAGCCGGGCCACCGGCACCTGTCCCACCTGTACGGGCTGTATCCCGGCGACCGGGTCGACGCGGAGAGCACTCCGGAACTGTTCGCCGCCGCCCGGGCCGCCCTCGACCTGAGGCTGGCCCATGGTGGCGGCGGCACCGGCTGGAGCCTTGCCTGGGTGGTCACGCTCGCCGCGCGCCTGGGCGACAGCGCCCTGGCCCACGAGAGCCTGCGCCGACTGCTGGCCGAGTCCACGTCCGACAACCTCTTCGACCTGCACCCGCCGGAGCTCTTCCAGATCGACGGCAACTTCGGCGCCACGGCGGGCGTGGCGGAGATGCTGCTCCAGAGCCACACCGGCGAACTGCGACTGCTGCCCGCGCTGCCGGACGCCTGGCCGAGCGGCACCGTACGCGGACTGCGGGCCCGCGGCGGCATCACCGTCGACCTCGACTGGCGGCACGGCGGCCTGGTGCAGGCCGGTCTGCACCTCCCCCGCCCGGGCCGGTACCGGCTGCTGCTGCCGACGCCGGGCCCGCACCCGGACGTCACCGACGACCAGCACGGGGGCGTCGAGACCAGGTGGACCAGTCCGGCGGACGGGTTCGCTCGCGGCGAGTTCACGGCAACACGGGCGGGCCTGCATCACGTGCGGTTCTGAACCTTGGCTTCCCGACGGCCGTATTCGTCAACCCGCCAGACAAAATCCTGTGACGGCCATTGACGATTACCCCTGGCTTCCTATCATCCGAAGTGCCCGAAACCCCGATACGTGTTCGGGATATCGGACAGGCACCCATGCGCTAGCAACCCTCGGCGCGCAGGCAGAACCATTGTCCCGCCGGGAGTTCGACATGCCTCCACGCCTGTCATGCACATGCTCATCCAAGGAGTGATGTGATGCAGAAAGCCAAGTTATGGCCCCTCGTGGTCGCGACCCTTCTCGCCATGGTCGCGACCACCGGCGCCACGGTCGCCCACGACACCGGCCCCGCGGCCGCCCGCACCGGCGCGGCGACCGCCGGCTGCGGCAAGGCCCCCGGTCTCGCGAGCGGCACCCACACCCTGACGGTCAACGGCAAGAGCCGCAGCTTCATCCTCAGGGTCCCCGACAACTACGACCGCAATCACGCCTACCGGTCGGTGTTCGGCTTCCACTGGCTGGGCGGCAGCGCGACCGACGTCTCGACGGGCCGCACCGTGGAGAACGGCACCTGGGCGTACTACGGACTCCAGCGACTGGCCAACAACAGCACGATCTTCGTCGCACCCCAGGGACTCAACAACGGCTGGGCCAACTCCGGCGGCGAGGACGTGGCCCTCACCGACGCCATCATCAGCCGCCTCGACAACGCCCTGTGCGTCGACACCGCCCGCCGCTTCTCCGTCGGCTTCAGCTACGGCGCCGCCATGAGCTACGCGCTGGCCTGCGCACGGCCCACGGTCTTCCGGGCGGTCGCCGTCCAGTCCGGCGGTCAGCTCAGCGGATGCGCCGGCGGTACCCAGCCCGTCGCCTACCTCGGTGTGCACGGCATCCGCGACTCGGTCCTCGGCATCTCGGGCGGGCGGACCCTGCGCGACCGGTTCGTCCGCAACAACGGCTGCGCCGCCCAGAACCCGCCCGAACCCACGCAGGGCAGTCGCGCCCACCGCGTCACCGCCTACACCGGCTGCTCCGCCGGGCACCCCGTCGTCTGGGCCGCGTTCGACGAGGGCCACATCGCCGCACCCCAGGACGGAGCGGGCGGCGACAGCGGGTCCCGGACCTGGGTGCCGGGCGAGATCTGGAAATTCTTCACCCAGTTCTGAGTTCCGCCCCGCGGCTCCGGCCGCGCACCACCCCCCACCCGCAAAGGAGTTCACCCATGGCCCTACGACCACGGTCCCGCACCCTCCGGCACGCGCTGCTCGCCACCGGAGCCGCCGCCGCGCTCAGCGTCGGCCTGCTCACCGGAACGGCACCGGCCGCCCCGGCCGCACCCGCCGCCGGCTCACTGCCATGCGACCTGTACGCCGCCGGCGGCACCCCCTGTGTGGCGGCCCACAGCACCACCCGCGCGTTGTACTCCTCCTACAACGGCCCCCTGTACCAGGTGCGCCGCGCCCGGGACAACGCCACCCGTGACATAGGTGTCCTCAGCCAGGGCGGGGTCGCCAACGCCGCCGCCCAGGACTCGTTCTGTTCCGGCACGACCTGCCTGATCACCGTGATCTACGACCAGTCCGGGCGCAACAACCGCCTCACCCAGGCGCCTCCCGGCGGATTCTCGGGCCCCGCGGCCGGCGGCTACGACAACCTCGCCAACGCGACCGCCGCGCCCATCACGGTCGCCGGCCACAAGGCCTACGGCGTCTACGTGGCACCCGGCACCGGCTACCGCAACAACAGCACCAACGGGGTAGCGAAGGGCGACCAGGCGGAGGGCATGTACGCCGTCCTGGACGGCACGCACTACAACGGCGGCTGCTGCTTCGACTACGGCAACGCGGAGACCAACAGCCGGGACAACGGCAACGGCACCATGGAGGCCATCTACTTCGGCAACATCAAGGTCTGGGGCTATGGCAGCGGCAACGGCCCCTGGATCATGGCCGACCTGGAGAACGGCCTGTTCTCGGGGTACAACCAGCGCTACAACGCGGGCGACCCGTCGATCAGCCACCGCTACCTCACGGCTGTCGTCAAGGGCGGCCCCAACCGATGGGCCATCCGCGGCGGCAACGCCCAGAGCGGCTCGTTGTCCACGTTCTACAACGGGGTCCGCCCGAACGTGCCGGGCTACAACCCGATGAAGAAGGAGGGCGCCATCATCCTCGGCATCGGCGGCGACAACAGCCACGGCGCCGCGGGCACGTTCTACGAGGGCGTCATGACCTCCGGCTACCCGTCGGACGCCACCGAGAACGCCGTACAGGCCAACATCACCGCGGCCGGATACGGGAGGTAGTACCCGACGGCCGCGCAACACCCTTGCGACCGCGGCTCGTTCAGGAGCGAGCCGCGGTCTTGCACACGGCCAGCGGCGCCAGGCAGGATCGCCGGGGAGAGGCAGGCGGCCGGGACCGGTGAGTCCCGCGCGCATGATCTCGCACACCTCAGCGAACACGCGTGCCTGCTCCGGCGTGAGGCGGTCCTAAGACCGTGGCCGGCACAGTGGCGATCTCCCTCGTGGAGGCCGGGGGCGCCATCGTGCGGCTAGCCGCGGTTCTTCTCTTCCAGCCACTCCGTGTAGTTGTACGAGGCGCTGCTCCCCTGCTTGCCCGGCGAGATCTTCAGGATCGCCTTGTCGTTCTGCGGGTTGCCGCTGAGGTAGGCCTCGGTCAGAACGTACGGCAGTCCGTCGACCCGGAACCGAATGCTGCCGTCCGGGTACGCGCTGACGCGGATCTTCCTGCCATCGGGAAGTTCGACCGGCTCGGCGACGAAGTGCGCCTTGAGCGGCTGATCGGCCATACAGACCTCCAGGTCATACAGGCTCGTCGAGGTGAGCAGCATAGCCGTCGGACAGGAACTCAGGGGCGATACGAACTTCTCTCATTCCCGCTCGAGTTGAGAAGGCGGCTCGGTCCAGACAGCCCACCCCGACCGCCTCTCTGGACCCTGCCGAGCGCACGGAGAACCGCCAGGTCCCGGACGCAGCAAACCGACATCCACGCATCCGAAGCGCCGGACGCCGACGAGGGCTGCCACCCGGAGGGGGCCCTACGGGCCGTGGTGGCACCGGCGTTGGGTCCCCTTCGCGGAGAACGGGGCCGGCGACGACCTGGTGCGCTGCCGCCTTTCGCCGCAACCCACGTGAAGTTCCCTGTCACGGGCGGGCCGGGCCCGGGTAACGCCGTGATGACAACCTCTTGACGGCCGTGTTGTGACCGCTCACAATCCTCCCATGCATGTGACCGGTCACGGAAGCCCGGGCCCTCCTCGGCGCACCCCGCGCACGCCTCGTAAGGCAGCGAGCATCCGCGAGGTCGCCGAGGCGGCGCACGTCTCCCACCAGACCGTTTCGAGGGTCGTCAACGGCCACCCGAACGTGAGGCAGGAGACCCGCAGCCGGGTCGAGGCGGCCATCGCGGAGTTCGGGTTCTGCCGCAACGCCAGCGCGTACGCCCTGGCCAGCGGTGTCACCAGAGCGGTCACCGTGCTGACGTCGAACAGCGTGCCGCACGCTTACGCGGCCACCCTCCAGGGTCCGGAGGAGGCGGCGCGGGCGGCGGGCTACTCGGTCGGCGTCCGGGTGCTCACCCCGGAGGACGATCCGAGCCGTACGGTCGCCACCGCGACCGCGACCGCGACCGGCGGCGGGATCGTCGTCATCGGGTTCGACCGGCTCGGAGCGGCAGCCCTCGCTCGCGTACCGGCCGACGTGCCCTGCACCTCGGCCGTGGAGGCACCGCCGCCCCGCCGGCCGGCGGTGTGGGCCGACGACCGCGCGGCCGCTCGGGCCGCCACCCGGCATCTGCTCGGCCTCGGACACCGGACCGTGCCCTACGTGGCGATCCCTGCACCCACCGGCTCCCGCGCGTCCATGGCACCCCGCGCCGAGGGCCGGCGCCAGGCCCTGGCGTCGGCCGGTGTCACTCCCCCGCCCGCGATCGGCGAGGGCTGGGACGCCCCGGCCGGCCACGAGGCGGGACGTGAACTGGCCCGGGACCCCGGCGTCACGGTGATCCTCTGCGGCAACGACGACCTGGCGCTGGGCGTCCTGCGCGCCCTGCACCACGCCGGCCGCGCCGTACCGGGAGACGTCAGTGACATCGGGTTCGACGACGCCCCTCACTCGGGGTTCGTCGCTCCCGCGCCCACCACGGTCCTCATGGACTTCCGGGGTCTGGGGCGGGCCGCCTTCCAACTCCTGCGCACCCAGGTGGAGTCGGACTACCGGCCGCCCGAACTCACCCTCTTCGCACCCGAGCTCGTACCGCGCGAGAGCTCGGAACGAAGAACAGCATGACCCCGGGCCGCCCCCACGCCCCGCTCCGATCCGGCCGTCCCCCACGTTCCACAGCACAGCCATCTTCAACCGCACAGCCATGTTCCACAGCACAGCCAGGTTCCACAGCACAGCTCTGCCCACCCTCGCGTGCCTAAGGACAGATCCATGAAGAGAGTCGCCTCCGCCCTCGCCGTCGCGTGCGCGCTCGGCCTGGCCGCCACCGCGTGCAGCGACAGCACCGCAGGTGGCACCGGCGCCGCCCCGACCGGGTCGGTCGACGCCACGGCCGATCTCAAGGGCGTCCACCTGACCATGTGGGTGGCGCAGAACAGCGTCGCCGAGCCGAAGCAGGTCATCGACGCCTTCCAGAAGGCGACCGGGGCCACCGTGACCACCCAGGTGATCCCGGACCCCTACGAGTCGAACGTCCCGACCAAGCTCGCCTCCGGCGACAAGCCCGACCTGATGTTCTGGCAGCCCACGGGCAGCACGCTGCCGTTCGTCCAGCCGGAGAAGAACCTGCTCCAGCTGGACAAGGAGGACTGGGTCGGCAAGCTCGGCAAGACGGAGCAGGGCCTCGGGCAGGTCGGTGGCCACCGCTACGCGGCGATCGTCACCAGCCCGGCGACCCTCGGCGTCTACTACAACAAGGACGTCTTCAAGAAGGCCGGCGTGACCAAGATGCCGACCAGTTACGACGACCTCCTCGCCACGGCCGGGACCATCAAGGCGAAGGCGGGCGTCGCCCCGTTCTTCGAGGTCGGCGGCGACAAGTGGCCTCTCCAGTGGCAGGTGCAGCTCCAGATGACCGACCTGCCGCAGGGCTTCTGGGACAAGCTCAACAAGAACCAGGCCAAGTGGACCGACCCGGTGATCGTGAACGCGATCAAGAAGTACAAGTCGCAGGTGCTGGACGGGGGCCTCGCGCAGGCGAACTACAAGACCGCGACCTTCGTGGACCAGGGCAAGGCGCTTCTGGACGGCAGCGCCGCGATGGCCGTCAACGTCACCTCGTTGCAGAGCGAGATCCAGGCCACCTCCTCCACCGCGGAGATGGACCGGAAGCTGGGCTGGTTCCCCGTCTCCAACAGCTCCGACCAGGCGCTGTACTCCCCCGACCAGACCAACGGCGTGGTCGCCTTCAGCACCGGTGACGCCAAGCGGCAGAACGCCGCCCGGCAGTTCCTGTCCTTCTGGCTCGGCGAGGACTACCCGGCCTACATCAAGGCCAACAAGGTCGTCTCGGTGGAGCCGTCCGTGCCCAATCCCGACGGCCTGCCGCAGACCGCCCTCGCCCAGGCCGAGGCGCTGTCGTCGGCGACCGGCGTGTTCCAGGTCAAGGCCCTCACCGCGCCCGACATGCACCTCGCGCTGGCCGACATGATCTACGGCAAGAAGACGCCGGAGCAGGTCGCCCAGGCCGCCGAGGACCAGTTCACCCAGGTCCTCAAGGCGCGCGGCGTCGCCGGGTTCTGACCGCTCGTCCCGGGCCGCTCACAGGGACCGGCCCGGGCCCCTCACCGGAGGTGAGACGTGGCGGACACAGCCACCGTCGGCGTCACCGATGCCAACTCCCGCAAGCAGGCGCACGGTTCCACCCCGCACAGCCCGCCTCGCCGGCCGCGGACCAGGTCCGACCAGCCGTGGTGGTTCGCGGTGCCCGCGCTCGCCGTGTTCGGCGTGTTCTTCCTGCTGCCGAACCTGCTGAACTTCGTCTACCCGTTCACCAACTGGTCGGCGTTCCACTCGGACATCGAGTTCGCGGGCCTGTCCAACATCCGCAGCATCCTCCAGGACGGCTCGATGCTGCGGGACATCCGCATCACCGTGGAGTACGCGGTCCTGGTCGCGCTCTTCCAGAACGGCTTCGGGCTCGCCCTCGCCCTGCTGCTGGAACGCGACACCCGCTTCAACCGGTTCTTCCGGGCGATGTTCTTCCTCCCGGTGCTGATCTCGGCCCTCGCGGTCGGCTACCTCTTCCGGGCCCTTCTCGCGCAGGACGGGGCGCTGAACAGCGTGCTGTCCTCGCTGGCGGGCCATCCGGTGGACACGCCCTGGCTGGGCTCCACCACCTGGACCCTGGTCGTGGTGACCCTCATCCACGGCTGGAAGTGGATGGGCCTGGCCATGCTGATCTACCTTGCGGGCCTGAAGAGCATGCCGGGTGACGTACTGGAGGCGGCCCGCATCGACGGCGCCGGCGCCTGGCGCACCTTCCGGTCGATCCGCTTCCCGCTCCTTGCACCGGCGGTCACGTTCAACGTGACCACCGCCCTGATCGGTTCGATGAACACCTTCGACATCGTGCAGGCCACCACCGCCGGCGGGCCGGGCAGCGAGACCGAGGTCTTCAACATCTACATGTTCCGGGTCTTCGGACAGGGCCTGTACGCGCAGGCCTCGGCGATGAGCCTGGTGCTGTTCCTCATCGTCGTCGTCCTGGCCGTACCGGTCATCGTCGGTCTGCGCCGCAGGGAGGACAACCAGTGACCGCACTTCCCGTCCCCGCTCCGGCGCGGCCCGGCCGGTTGCGCTGGGTGCGGCCCGCCGCTGTGCTCGTCATCGCGGCCGTCACCATCGGCATCCCGCTCTGGCTCGTCGCGGTGACCTCCGTGAAGCCGCAGGCCGAGGCGATCAAGCCGAACCTGTCGCTGCCGCACCACGTACAGGCCGCCGAGAACTACCAGCAGTCCTTCGACCAGGGCAAGATGATCCAGGGCTTCGTCAACAGCCTGCTGGTCGTCGTCCCCTCCGTGGTCCTCGTGCTGCTGCTGGGCGCGGGCGCCGCCTGGGTGTTCGCCCGACGCAGGGGACGGCTGGCCGGCACGCTGTACGCGCTGAGCATCAGCGGTCTGCTGCTGCCGCCCGCGGTGATCACCATCGTGATGGAGCTGCGACAACTCGGCCTCGCGGGGACCCAGTTGGGAATGATCGCGGTCTACACCGGGATGTACCTGTCCACGTCGATCTTCTTCATGACGGGCTTCATCCGCAACCTCCCCGAGGAGCTGGAGGAGGCCGCCCGCATGGACGGGGCCGGTCCGGCGAGGGTCTTCTTCCAGGTCATCCTGCCGCTGCTGCGACCGGTCATCGCCACCGCGACGATCATGGTGATGCTCTTCGCCTGGAGCGACATCTTCTACGCCTTCTTCGTGCTCGGCGGAGGGGACAGGGCCACGCTGCCGCTCAACCTCTACCAGGTCGCCAACGCCCAGCTGTACCTCAACAACTGGCACCTCATCTTCGCCTACGTCGTGATGATGAGCCTGCCGATGGTGGCCGTCTTCGTCGTCGCCCAGCGACGCGTCGTCTCCGGCATCACCAGCGGGGCCGTCAAGTAGCACCGCCCCCGATCCACTCCCAGATCCGCCTTACACCCCACCCGCGTCTCCATCCACGATCCTCCCGCAACGACGCGGGAGGCGGAGGACTCCCATGCGCAGAACCGAACGCAGTCCACGACTCACGCGGCGCCTGGTCGCGGTGTCCGCCGTCGCCGCCGCGCTGGCCGGCATGGCACTGACCGCCCCGGTCGCCGAGGCGGCGACACCCCGACTCACCGTCGATCTGGGGAAGATGACCGGACCGGTGATGCACGGCGCGAACGGCACGCTCTACGGCCTCAGTGACGACGGCGTCCCCGGCGACAACCTGCTCGACCCCCTGCACATGACCACCATCGTGCAGAAGGCCCCCGACGGTCTCCAGCACCCCAACGGGGACGCGCTGACGGTCAAGCCGGCCTACGACCGCAGCGGCGGCGGCGACGTGTACGTCTACATGCAGGACTACTACGCCCAGTGGCCCTACGAGAACCTCGGCCTGGACGACTACCTGGCCAAGGTCGACACCATGGTCCGCAAGGTCGCCGCCCGCCCCGACGCCGACGATTTCGTGTGGGTGCCGTTCAACGAGCCCGACGGGAACTGGTACGGCGGTCTGGGCAGTTCCGACACCGCGACCTACACCAAGGCCCGCGACAGGTTCGAGAGCGACTGGGCGACCGTCCACAAGAAGATCCGGTCGATCATCCCGGACGCCAGGATCGCCGGGCCCAACGAGACGCACTACGACACGCGCCTCATGAACGACTTCTATCCCTGGGCCAAGGCCAACGACGTCGTACCGGACATCACCACCTGGCACGAGCTCGACCCCGGGTCCCTGTCCAGCTTCCAGACCACCCTCGCCGCCTACCGGACCCTGGAGAAGAACTCCGGCATCCCCGAACTGCCGGTCAGCATCAACGAGTTCGCCAACCGGCGCGACCAGTCCGTGCCGGGCCAAATGATCCAGTGGCTGTCACTGTTCGAGCGCAACAAGGTCTACGCCGACCAGGCGTACTGGAACATCGCGGGCAACCTCAACGACAACGCCGTCCAGACCAACATCCCCAACGGCACCTGGTGGCTGCTGCGTTGGTACGCGGGCCTGACCGGACAGACCGTCCGGGTGACCCCGCCGCAGGCCGACACCACCGACACCCTCCAGGGCATCGGGTCCCTGGACACCGGCCGCAAGCAGGCCCAGGTCCTGCTGGGCGGCACCTCCGGGAACGTCGACACCGTGCTCCGGCACATACCGTCCTCCTTCGGCCGCAGGGTCAACGTGACCGTGGAGCGCGTCGGTTGGAGCGGTTACGAGGGCGCGGCCGCCACGCCGGGCGTGGTCGCGCGCACCAGCGCCACCGTCTCCCAGGACGGCGCCGTGACTGTGCCGCTCACCGGACTCGACCCGATGGCCGCCTACCGCGTCACCGTCAACCCGGCCGGCAAGGGCACGCCCGCCGCGGCGGGCCCGCCCTGGTCGGCGTCGTACGAGGCGGAGAACGCGGCGATCACCGCGGGCACGGTGTACGCGCAGGGTTCGCGGTCCAACCCGTACGGCTTCGCCACCTCGGGCACCGAGGACGTCGGCAGCCTCAACCAGCCGACCAGCAAGGTCGCCTTCACGGTCGACGTCCCGAAGACGGGCACGTACGACCTCGACGTCTTCTACGGCAACCAGTCCGGCACCCCCTCCACGCAGACCCTCACGGTGGACGGGGGCCCGCCGGTCATCCTCACCTACGGGTCCACGCTCAACTGGACGTACCGCTCGATCGTGCGGACCCCGGTCACTCTGACCGCCGGCACCCACACCCTCACCCTGGCCAAGGGCACCAGCGAGGTGACCCTCGACAAGATCGACCTCACCGCCTCGGTCACCCCGCAGGCCGTGTACCCGGCGACGTACGCCGACGTCAGCGGCACCCCGTCGTACGACTACCGCGACTCGGGCACGAGTGGCGGCGGCGCGCTGGTGCTGGACAAGGGCGACAAGGCTGTCTTCGACGTCGACGTGCCGGCGGACGGCTACTACACGGTGCGCGCCGACTACTCGGCGACCGGCAACGCCACTCTGAGCCTGGACGGCGCCACCGCCGCCACGCTGCTCCCGGCGAAGGGCCAGGCGTCCGGCACGACCCTGCGCCTGTACCTCACGGCCGGCAACAACCGTGTGACCGCGGCGGTCCCGGGTTCCGGCAGGCTCAGCATCAGCGACCTGAAGGTGACGGGCGCGCCCGGCACCGACGGTGTGACCGCCTACGAGGCGGAGGACGGCACCCTCGCCGGAGCCGCTGCCGTCGCGTCCAACTCCTGGACCTCAGGCGGCAAGTACGTCGGGAACATCGGCAACGCACCTGGCAACACCCTCACCCTCCAGGTGAAGGCCGCGAAGGCCGGGCGGTACGTGATGAGCGTCCGCTACGCCAACAACCAGCTCGCCGGGTCCGGGAACTACAACACCAACGTCGTCTCCCGGGCGGCCGACATCACAGTCGGGGACAGCACCCAGCGGGTCATGTTCCGCAACAGCTACAGCTGGTCCAACTACTGGTACCTGCCGGTTCCGGTGACCCTCCGGGCCGGCACCAACACCATCACCTTCGCCAACGCCTCCGCCTACGCACCGGACATCGACCGGGTCACGGTGGCACCGCTGAACGGCTGACGCGGCGGGAGCGGGGGCCCGTCACGGGTCCCGGCTCCCGGCAAGCGGTCCGTGCGTGGGGTCAGCTGCCGGATGCGACCGCGACGGTCTCCTCGTGCAGGACCTCGGCGACGGTGGTGCGGGCGAGTTCGGCCAGCAGTGCCCTGCGCGCCCGGCGGTCCAGCTCGATGAGGTTGCGGTGCACCCGCTGGCCGACCCCGCAGTCGGGCTGCGGGACGTGCACGCCGAGGACCGGGTCCTCGCCGTTGAGCGCGAGCCAGACCGTGCCGAGGTCGATCGCGGCGGGGTCGCGGTCGAGTATCCAGCCCCCGCGCGGTCCCGGGTGCGAGCGGACCAGCCCGGCTTCGCGCAGCTGGCCGAGGATGCGGCGGGCGTGCGCGGCGTTGGTCGCGGGACTCCGGGCGAGGGACTGCGAGTCCCGCCACTGGCCGGGGGTGCCCGCCAGCAGGGTCAGCAGGTGGACCCCGACCGCGAACTGGGTGTTCGTGGGCTGTGCCATGCCTTCATGGTACGGCCTTTGCACTAATTCGCTACTACGGCTGTTACAGTTCTTATTCGTAAGTGTCGCAGCAACGAATACTTGGAGTCCCCCCATGGCGATCATCACCGTCTTCGGCGCCACCGGTTACGCCGGCGGGCACATCACCGACGAGGCCCTGCGTCGCGGCCACGAGGTCATCGCGGTCAACCGCACCGGCTCCGCCGAGGCCCGCCCCGGAATCACTGCGCTCGCGGGCTCTGTGGACGACGAGTCACTGGTGCGTGATCTGGCCGCCAAGTCCGATGTGCTGGTGATCGCGGTCCACGGCAGCGCGGACGGCGAGCCCTTCCTGCTGCCGCTCGTCCCGTCGCTGCTCAAGGCGGCCGCGGAGGGCGGTGCCCGGATCGGCGTGGTCGGCGGCGCGGGCAGCCTGCACGTGGCCGAGGGCGGGCCGCGCCTGCTCGACACCCCTGACTTCCCGGACGCCTACAAGCCCGAGGCGTCCACCCACGCCGACGTACTGGAGTCGCTGCGGGCCACCGACACCGACGCGGACTGGTTCTACGTCAGCCCCGCCGCCGAGTTCGGCGCCTGGGCCCCCGGCGAGCGCACCGGTTCCTTCCGGCTCGGCGGTGACGTGCTGCTCGCGGACGCCGACGGCAAGTCCTCCATATCCGGCGCCGACTACGCCATCGCCTTCGTCGACGAGATCGACACGCCGGCCCACCGCAAGGCTCGGTTCACGGTCGCGTACTGAGTCTTCCCGAGGCCCTCGGAACCGGTCCCCGCTCAGGCATGGCCGGTACCGAGGGCTTCCGTGCCGTCCGGACCGACCGTCCGACCGAAGTGCCCTTACGGCACGCCCAGTTCGAAGAGGGCGTAGCCCGCATACGACCCGGAGGCCAGGGCCGCCGTGGCAAGCAGCGCGAACCGGTGAGCCGGGCCGAGGCGGCGCAGCGCGAGGGCCGGCGGGATGAGCAGGGGGAAGAGCGGGAGCAGATAGCGCGAGACGTTGCCGAAGATCTGCTGGCTGCCCAGGACGAGGACGAGGGTCAGGACGGTGTGGACCGACAGGACGACCGGAGGCCGGATCCGGAACAGCAGCGGGAGCAGGGCCAGCGCGAGCAGAACGACCCCGACGCCGATCATGTCCGCGAAGGGCCAGGGGAAGAGGTAGTCCGAGCGCCCCACCGGGACCGAGGTGAGGACGTCCAGGGTCTGCCGGCCGAAATCCCATTCGTGCGCCCAGGCGCCGGACTGGAGCCGGAACCAGCCGCCGTAGTCGCCCATCCGGTGGCCGACCCAGCCGAGGTAGGCGAGCAGACCGAGCGGGGCGAGGAGCATCGCGGCGAGTGGACGCCGGACGCCGTCCTCGCGGCGGTGCAGTGCGAGCAGGGCGGCGAGGGCGACCGCCGCGATCAGTGCCGCGGCGGTGGGTCTGTTGAGTCCGGCGGCGCAGGTCAGCAGCCCGGCGGTGAGCCAGTGGCGGCTCATGACGGCATGGCAGGCCCAGACGGCCAGGGCGACGTAGAGGGAGTCGGAGTAGACCGCCCACTCCACTCCGGAACCGGGCCAGACGGCCCAGAGACCGGCGGCGGCCAGCCCGGCCCCCCGGCCACCGAACCGCTCGGTCACGGCGTAGATCCCGAGTGCGGCGACGAAGGACGCGACGATCGAGACCAGCAGGCCGGCGCCGTACGAGCCGAGACCGGTCAACTCTGAGGCAGCCCGCATCAGGGCCGGGTAGAGAGGGAAGAACGCAGCCGAGTTCCCTTCGAGGGTGATCAGCCCCGTGGCTCCGGGGACCGGGACGAGCGCCGGGTGGTAGCCGTGCTCGGCGATCTGCTGGTACCACCAGCCGTCCCAGGTGGCCAGGACGTCCCAAGGACGGGCGCCTCCGCCGAAGCGCGGGTTCTTCCTTCGGTAGTCCCCGGTGGCGTGCAGCAGATACATGAAGGCGCCGAAGCCGACGAGCTTCAACGTGCCGTACATGAGCAGGACGGGCCCGTGGTGCGCGATGGCGCGGCGCAGCCGGTGCAGGGGGCCTGAGGTGCGGGGCCGACCGGGGGCGGGTGGTGGCGAGAGCGTCGCGTTCCAGGTCCCCGGCCCGGCGGCGGTCGTGGGGGTGACGGTCCGGTTCATGTGCGGAACACCCACGTCCGGAACAGCAGGAACCGCAGCAGGGTCGCGCCCAGGTTGGCGGCGAGGAGGACGAGGAGTTCGATGCGGTGCGTGGCCGTGGGCGCCGCGTGGTGCAGCACGGCGAGGGATCCGGCGGTCAGGGCCAGCCCGATCAGGAAGACCACCAGACCCCGGCCCTGGTGTCGTGCGGCGTGGCCGCGGCCCGAAAGTCCGAAGGTGAAGTGCCGGTTGGCGGCCGTGTTGGCGACGGCGCACAGCAGCAGCGCGAGGGCGTTCGCCGACTGGGGTCCGGTGAGGGGGCGCAACGCCGAGTACAGCAGCAGGTTCGCGAGGGTGCTGACCACTCCCACGGCGGCGAAGCGCACGAGTTGGCGCACCGGGCCGTGGGTCGCCTCGGTCGTGGCCCGCCCCAGTGCGGCCGCCGGCCGGAAGGCGCCGCGCCGGAGTGCTCCACCGACCCTGACGATGCCGCGCAGATCGGCCAGCGCGGTGGCGAGGAGGTCGACCCGGCTGTCGGGGTCGTCGACCCAGTCGACCGGCACCTCGTGGATGCGCAGCCCGGCCCGCTCGGCGATGACCAGCAGCTCGGTGTCGAAGAACCACCCGGAGTCCTGCACCAGCGGCAGCAGCCGTTCGGCCACGTCACGGCGTACCGCCTTGAATCCGCACTGGGCGTCCGAGAAGCCCACGGAGAGGGTGGAGCGCAGCAGGGCGTTGTAGCAGCGGGAGGTGATCTCCCTCTTGGGGCCGCGTACCACCCGGGAGCCCGGTGCCAGGCGGGTGCCGATGGCGATGTCGGAGTGTCCCGAGATCAGCGGGGCCACCAGCGGCAGCAGCGCCGTGAGGTCGGTGGACAGATCCACGTCCATGTACGCGAGGACGGGCGCCGTCGACAGCGACCAGGCGTGGCTCAGGGCCCGGCCGCGGCCCTTGTCGGCCAGTCTCAGCCATGCGACCTCGGGAAACTCCTCCGCCAGCCGGGCCGCCGTCTGCGGGGTCCGGTCGGTGCTGGCGTTGTCGGCGACCGTGATGCGGAAGGGGTAGGGAAACGTCTCGCGCAGATGCGCGTGAAGCCTTCGCACGCTCGGTTCCAGGTCCGCCTCTTCGTTGAACACCGGCACGACCACGTCCAGGACCGGCTCCGGGTGGTGTGTCGGCACCGGTGTGCGGTGCGGGAGACGGCTCTGTTCCCGCACGGGAAGTGGCCCGGTTTTTCTCATGGTTGATCCTCTTTTGCGCGCTTGGTCAGGGCATGCTGAAGACACTCGGGGCGGAACGGGGCGCTCGGGGGTTACGGCGTGACGAGCGAGGTCGAGACCGACGGAGAGTCGCTCTGCCAGGTCGCCGTCCCCGTGGGCGGGGGCGAGGTGGAGCCCGCGGAGGGCGGGGGCGAGGTCGAGGAGGACGTCGTCCCGGTCGCGGCTCCCGTCGTGTCCGGCGCCGTGGGCGGTGTCGTGGTCACCGTGTCACTGCTGGTGTGCGTGGGGGCGCCGGTCGTGGCGGTCGGCGCGGAGGGGCCGCTCGGCGTGGTGTCGGGGGTGCCGGGCGGGGAGGACGTCCACGGTGTGGTGGTGACGGTGGGGACCGGGTCGTGATCCGCGGGTTCCACCTGGGAAGGCGCCTGGGGCAGCAGGAACAGCCCGAGGCAGAGCCCGGCGACGGCCAGGACGGAACCCGCGGCCCTGCGTGCGGCCCTGATCCGGCGGCGGTGGCGCACCCCGGCCCGGAGCCGCTCCCCGTGCCTCGCCTCGAAGGGCGTGGGCACCTCACCGTCGCGCATCATCCGCGCCAGTTCGCGCTCGAAGTGATCCATGGGGCCCTCCTTCACTGGACCGGCTCGATGACGTCGGCCAGGAGCCCGCGCAGTCGCGCGACTCCCCGGGCGGCGTGGGACCGAGCCGTCCCCACCGGGCATCCGAGCACTTCAGCGACCTGGCCCTCGGGAAGGTCCTGGTAGTAGCGCAACACCACCGCCACACGCTGCTTCGGCGGCAGTTGAGCCAGTGCCGCCTCCAGCCGGGACCGCTCCGCCACGTCCGCGGAGACATCCGTGGCCATCGCCGTCTCGGGCAACTGCTCGACGGGGCGCTCGCCCCACCAGCGCCGCTGACCTGCGCGGGCGGCCGCACGCACCATCACCTTGCGGACGTAGGGCTCCGGAGCCTCGTCCGCGACCTTGGGCCACACGAACCACAGCTTGACCAGGGACTCCTGGACCAGGTCCTCAGCCCGGTGGCGGTCGCCGCCGACGAGCAGCCGGGCGAGGTGGATCAGCGTCGACCAGCGGGCCGCGACGAATGCGTCGAACTCACGGGCCCGAGCCTGCTCCATCCGCACTGTCCCTGCTTTCCCCTGGTTGCCTACACCTTGAGAAAGGCAACGGGCCCCGGTGCACGCTGCACTCGGGGCCCGTGATCTGGATCACGCCGACAACTGCGGCCGGACGGTCAGACCGTGCGCTGCTGGAACTGCTGGTTGGTGGCGGTGGTGCTGCACGTCCACTGGATGAGGCGGGTGCCGTTGGCGGTGGAACCGTTGGACACGTCCAGGCACTTGCCGCTGCTGCGGGCGACGAGGCGGTGGTAGCCGTTGCCCTGGTCCTGCGGGAGCCACTGCTGGTTGCTGCCGCCGGTGCAGTGGTACTGCTGCACGAAGGCGCCGTCGGTCGTGGCGTTGTTGGCGATGTCCAGGCACTTTCCGCTGTGCTCGGCGATCACCTGGACATAGCCGCCCCCGGCGTCCTTGAACCGCCACTGCTGGTTGAGGCCGCCGTTGCAGTCGTACTGCACGACGTCGTAGCTGTCGGCTGCGGAGTTGTCCTTGACGTCGAGGCACCTGCCGCTGTGCCGGGCGACGAAGGTGGTGTAGGGGCCGCCCCCGACACCGGTGACCGTGCCCGCGGCGGTGTCGACGGCGATCTGCGGATACCACGGCAGGTCCATCGTCCTGCTGGTGGGGAACGTCAGCGGGAGCCACACGTACCGAGAGTCGTTCACGGTCCCGCCGAAGGAGTTGCCCCAGCGGTCGCCCATGTACAGGTACGAGGTGCCCGACGTGCCCTGCACGGGCAGGACGTAGGTGGTCTGGGAGCCGTAGGCCGTGGCGTCGCCGACGTCCGTCATGGCCGTCCAGGGGCCGGCGAGGCTGGTGGCGGTGGCGTAGCGCTGCTGGTTGGGGTTCCATCCGCTGGTGGTGGAGCTGAGCATGAAGTAGACGCCGCCCCGCTTGAACAGGGCCGGTGCCTCACGGAAGGCGCCCGGCCACGGGTTGGCGACCAGGCTGTCGATGCCCGTGTAGTCGGCGGTCAGCCTGTATATGTGCAGGTCGGCGTTGTTGTTCGCGGCGGAGACGAAGTAGGCCGTGCCGTCGTCATCCTTGAACAGGGTGTCGTCGCGGGACATCTCGCCGAGCGGGCGGAAGCTGCCCTGGTAGGTGTAGGTTCCGTCGACCGTGTCCGAGACCGCTACGGCCGCGCGGGCCTGGTTGTAGTCGGTGGCGGTCTCCTTGTGCATCCACATGACGAACTTGCCGGTGGTGCTGTTGTAGATCACCTTGGGCCGCTCGATGTTGGCGGAGGCCAGTTCCGGGGCGCTGCTCTGCGTCAGCGCGTTGTTGCGGAACTCCCAGTTCTTGAGGTCCGTCGAGCGGTACACCGAGACGGCCTTGAAGGAGTTGTCCGGATTGCGATTCTCCCCGAACCAGTAGTAGTAGCCGTTGACCTTGATCACGCCTCCTCCGTGGGCGTGGACGACGGCTCCCGTGGTGTCGGTGAACTGGGTTCCGTTGGTCACGGTGAGCGGGGCGGCCTGCGCGGGCGCGCTCAGGGGCAGGAGCCCGAGCGCGCCGAGGAACATGGCCGACAAGAGCAAGCAGGCACGACGCAGCATGGTGACATGCCTTTCTTCCCACTGCTTGGATAAATGTCTGAAGGTGTTGGTTTCCGCTGGAGCACGGTAGGACCCGACCGGGGGCGCGTCAACGGGTCGAGCCGGACCCTTCTCCCAGCAACGATCCCCCTCGTACGCTTCCAGACATCCAACCTCTGGCCACGGCTCGGTAGATCTCGGTGCGGGACTCCGGGCATTTCTCAGAAACTTCTCGCGCGAGGCTGGACAAGAGGCACCTACAGACCCCTTAATCCATCCTATGTCTGTCGGTGCAGCGACAAGACCAAAGCACTTCCCCCAGAGCCCCGCAGACACCGATCGAGCCGTCTCGCCACGGGCCCGATGATCGTCCCTGAGCCCTGCTTCCTCATGTCCGAACAGGAGAACTCACGGTGCCGGACTCCTTCTCCCGCAGATCAGTTCTGGCCGGTATGGCAGCCATGACGGCGGCCGCCGTGGTCGGACCCGTCGCGGCGTCCGCTCCCGCCTACGCGGCTGCGGCCGGCTCTCCCCTGCCGCTCCCGCCGTTACGGATCCCCAAGGTCGACCTCGGCCTCGAACAGCAACCCGACTCCAAGATCCAGTGGCTTCAGGACGCCAAGCTGGGCATGTTCATCCACTGGGGCGTGTACTCGGGTCCGGCCCAGGGCGAGTGGTACATGCACAACGCGCCCGTGACGCCTGCGAACTACCGGAAGTACGTCACCGACGCCACGAGCGAGCAGTTCACCGCGGACGCCTACGACCCGGCGGCCTGGGCGCAGTTGGCCAAGGACTTCGGTGCGCGGTACACGACCCTGACCACCCGCCACCACGACGGCTTCGCGCTGTGGCCGCTGAACCACCCCAACGCCTGGAGCTCCGGACAGGCCCCGCTCAGCCGTGACTTCGTCAAGGACTACGTGGCGGCGGTGCGGGCGGCCGGGCTCAGGGTCGGTCTGTACTACTCCCCCATCGACTGGCGCTATCCCGGCTACTACGACGTCACCGGCACCAACTGCGCGAGCAATCCCTGGGGTTACACCACCGATCCGGCGCACAAGGAGAACGCCCGGATCATGAAGACCGAGGTGTACGAGTCGGTCAAGGAACTGGTCACCCAGTACGGCGTCATCGACGACCTGTGGTGGGACGGCGGCTGGGTCGCCGAGCAGGGCAGCGATGCCGACGGGGCGTTCTTCTGGGAGCCCGGCCAGTTCCGGGACACCGCCAACCAGTGGCCGGTGGACGCCACCTACGGCGAGACGGACGCCGCCGGCAGACCCCTGGGACTGATGGGCATGGTCCGCAAGCACCAGCCCGACATCGTCGCCACCTCACGCTCGGGCTGGGCGGGCGACTACGACAGCGACGAGGGACCCTCGGTCCCGACCGGGGCGATCCGTACGGGCAGGCTCGTGGAGAAGGTGTTCACCGTCGGCGGCGCCTGGGGCTACAAGCCCTCCGTCCCCGTCATGAGCTACGGCACCGCCATGAACATCCTGGTCAACTGCTGGATCCGCAACATCACCGCGATGGTCAACGTCGGCCCGGACCGGCACGGCACGGTCTCCGCCGACCAGGCCGGGCTGCTGCGGCAGATCGGCGCCTTCATGAGCGCCTGCGGCCAGTCCGTCTACGGCACCCGCGGCGGACCCTGGAACCCCGTCGACGGCCAGTACGGCTTCACGTACAAGGGCAGCACCTTCTACGTCCACCTGCTGCCCGGCTACAGCGGCTCGTCCTTCACCACCCCGTCCGTCGGCGATGCCCAGGTGACCCGGGTCTTCGACGTGCGCTCCGGCGCGAACCTGTCCTACTCCACCGGGAGCGACGGCCGTGTCACCGTCACCGGCATCGACCGCACGACCCACCCCCAGGACAGCGTCGTCGGTGTCGTCCTCGACCGCAGCGTCCAGCCCGCCGACATCGCGGCCGGCAGAACCGTGACCGCCGACAGCGAGGAGGCGTCCAAGGGCAACACGGCGGCCAAGGCGGTCGACGGGTCCACCTCCACCCGCTGGTGCGCGAACGACGGCGGCACCGGCCACTGGCTCAAGGTCGACCTGGGCTCCACCCGCTCGCTGACCGGCGCCCGCATCGCGTGGGAGCTCGACAAGGCCAACTACCGCTACCGGATCGAGGGTTCCACCGACAACAGCGCCTGGACCGTCCTCGTCGACAACACCACCACGACGAGTACGAGTCAGGTGCAGACGGCGGCCTTCCAGGCGCAGGCGCGCTACGTACGCGTCACGGTGACGGGTTTGCCCACGTCGGTCTGGGCGTCCATCCGCAGCCTGGAGGTCTACGACCGACCCTTCAGTGCGGACCTCGGCACCTTCAAGCTGGTGAACCGCAAGAGCGGCAAGGTGCTGGACGTCGCCGACGCCTCGACCGCCGACGGCGCCGGGCTCATCCAGTGGCCCTGGACCGGCGGGACCAACCAGCAGTGGACCCTCCTGCCCGACTCCGACGGCTCCTTCCGGCTGCGCAACGTCAAGAGCGGCAAGGTCCTCCAGAGCGCGGACGGCACCCAGGGCTCGACGCTGGTCCAGCAGCCGGACAACGGTGCCGACAGCCAGTGGTGGAAGCTGGCCCCGTCGGCGACCGGCGGTTACCACCGGCTCGTCAACGTCCGCACCGGCTGGTGCGCCGACGTCACGGGCGGATCGACCGACGACCGCGCCGCCGTCATCCAGTGGCCCGTCACCGGCGGCGCCAACCAGGACTGGCAACTCGTCACACTGTGACCGGAGTTCGATGGGGTCTGCCGCACGTGCGGCGGGCCCCTTCGGCACTGTTCAGGGCCCCCGGACAGCCGGCGCCGGACATCAGCCGAACAGGCGCCGCTGGATCTCCCGTCGGTAGTCCTCCAGCGTCCGGTCGAGGTGTACGGCCGTCGCCTGGGCGGCCTCGTCCGGCCGGCCGTCGCGGATGGCGCGGTAGATCGCCTCGTGTTCCTCGACCGCGGAAGCGGTGCCCTCGTTGAACGTGTTGTGTATGCCGATCGCGCTGGACTGGCGCTGGAGGCGGCGGGCGTCGCGCACCGCGCTGCCGAGGAAGGTGTTGTGCGAGGCCGTGGCCACCGCCGCGTGGAACTCGTCGTCCCCCTGGTTGAAGACGTCGACCTCACCGTGGACGTACCCGTGCCGGCACTGCTGCATGGCGACCTCGATGGTGCGCAGTTCGGCGGGCGTGGCACGGGTGGCCGCGAGCCGGGCGGCGGCCATCTCCTGGACCCGGCGGAACTCGAACAGCATGAGCACGTGATCGAGGTCCACGGGCCGGAAGAAGCCGCCCCAGCGACTGGTGATCAGCATGCCGTCGTCGTCCGCGACGAACAGACCGCGCCCCTTGTGCGCCCGCACCCGACCGAGCGCCGAGAGGATCTTCACGGCCTCCCGGACCACCGCCCGGCTGGTGTCGAGCTGCTGGGCCAGGTCGTTCTCCGTGGGCATGCGGTCACCGGGCACCAGGCGGGACTCGGCGATGAACTCGAGGATCCGCTCCGCCACGATCTCGTAGCCGGGCCGGTAGTCGCGCCGCTCCTCCGATCCGTTCACCACCGCTGCCACGGCGGGCGTGTCTTTCATGTGTCCTGCCTCCGGGTGACTGCGACGAGGGTGACTGATCGGCCCTGGAGCCGCGCTCATCGTACCCCAGGCTTCAATAAGTCGTACTCATTTAGCTGAAGCTCGATCATGAATCCGTGAAGCTTTTGACCGCTTACAGGGCCTTTTAACTGGTTTTATGGCCCTCAAAGGTCAACGTGCCATGCCCGCCAAACGTCGAAAAAAGAACGACACACCCCTTGACGGGACATCTGATATGGCGGCTAATTTCATCCGCGGCGGTAACGCCAGAGCCGTCAGAAGCCCTCATGGACACCCAGTGGAGTCGCTCATGTCCGTCTACAAGCCTTCGGCCGCCCGGGAGACAGGGGCCAGCGGGAGACGAGCCGCGTTGCTGGCCGGCTGTGCCGCCACCGTGCTCCTCACCGTCACCGCCTGTGGCGGCGGTGGCACCAGCGGCACGACCAACAAGGACGGATTCGCCCAGGCCGCCCAGAACGACGGGGCGTTGACCGTCTGGGTGGACGCGACCCGCATGGACGCGGCGAAGCAGTACCAGGCGTCGCACCCGAACGTGAAGCTGAACATCGTCAGCTACGACGGCGACGCCAACGGGTCCAACTACCTCCAGACGAAGGTCCAGTTGTTCAACCGCACCGGCAAGGGCTGGCCGGACGTCGTCTTCAGCTCCCAGAACAACGAGGCCAGCTGGGCCGTCGACGCGGGCTTCGCGGCTCCGCTGAACAAGGGCCTCGTCCCGGACGCGACCCTCAGCGGGTTCGCCAAGGGCGCCAACGACGTCTGCACGGTCGACGGCACGCTGTACTGCCTGCGCAACGACCTCTCCCAGGCGGTGCTCTGGTACAACGCACCGCTGCTGAAGAAGTTCGGCTACACCGTCCCCACGACCTGGGAGGAGTACCAGGCGCTCGGCGAGAAGGTCGCCAAGGAGCACCCCGGCTACCTCGTGGGCGATGCGGGTGACTCCTTCACCCCCGAGATCTACCTGTGGGCGAGCAAGTGCGGCGCCAACCACATCACCGGCCCCAAGGCCGTCTCCGTCAACACCACCAGCGAGGCCTGCACCAAGATGGCCAAACTGCTGGACGTACTGATCAAGAACAAGTCGATGTCGGTCAGCGGTGTCTTCAGCACCGACTTCGCCAAGAACGAGGCCGACAAGGTCCTGCTCATGCCCGGCCCGGCGTGGTACGGCGGCGCGGTGTTCAAGGACGGCCTCAAGACCCCGTCCAAGCAGATAGCGGTGGCGCCCATCCCGCAGTGGCAGGGCGACACCTCCCCCTCCACCGGCAACGTCGGCGGCGGCACCTGGCTGCTGTCCAAGCACTCCAGCCACCTCAAGGCGGCCACCGACTTCCTGAAGTGGGTCACCACCGACAACGCCTACCAGGGCGAGAAGGCCCCCGGCTTCCCGGCCTACGCGCCGGCGGCCGAGAACTGGCTGAAGGCGCAGGCCGCCTCCGGGTACTACGCCAGTGACCTCACGGCCCTCAAGGACGCCTCCTCGCAGGTGTGGTCCGACTGGGGCTCGGGCCAGTTCAGCCAGGAGGCCATCTGGGCCGCCACCGTCAAGCCCGGCATCACGCAGGGCAAGACCATCGAGTCGCTGCTGCCCGCCTGGCAGGACTCGATCGTCAAGTACGCCCAGGCCGACGGCTACAAGGTCGCCAAGTGACCGTCACGCACTCCTCGGCCGGCTCTGTCCGGGGGCGCCCTCGCGGCACCTCCCGGCAGAGCCGGGCCGGCGTGGCATTCGTCGCCGGCTATGTGCTGCTGCTGATCGCCTTCGGCGTCCTTCCGACCTGTTACGCGATCTACTTCGCGTTCACCGACGCCGGAGGCGCCTTCACCGGCCTCTCCAACTTCGTCACCACGGCGCAGGACTTCCGTTTCGTCGACTCGCTGGGCCATGTGGCCCTGTACCTGGTCTTCTGGCTGCTGTCCCTCGTGGTGTTCGTGGTGGTCCTGGCGCTGCTCCTGCACAAGCTGTCCTCCGGACCGCTCAGTCAGGCACTGCGCTTCCTCTACTACATCCCAGGCGCTCTCGCCGGCGCCGCGAGCGTCCTGGTGTGGCTGTTCATGCTCGACCCGACCGTCAGCCCGGTCAGCTCCCTGCTGGAGACGCTGGGCTTCCACACCTTCGGCGAGGTCATCGCCCCCGGAAACCTGGCGCTGCTGTTCACGATCATCGCGTTCTGGACCGGCGCGGGCGGCTGGATCGTCGTCATGTACGGCGCGCTCAACAACATCCCCAAGGACGTCATGGAAGCCGCGCGCATCGACGGCGCGAACGGCTGGCAGACCGCCTGGCGGGTGCAGATCCCCATGCTCCGCAAGTGGATCGTCTACATGGTGATCCTGGCCTTCGCGGGCGGCGCGCAGCTCTTCGTCGAGCCGCAGCTGCTCTCCCTCGCCAGCACGGGCGTGGCCGGCCGCGACTACTCGCTCAACCAGCTGACGTACGACTTCGCCTTCCAGATGAACAACATCAACGGCGCGGCCGCGGTCTCGGTGGAGCTCCTGGTCGTCAGCGTGTCGGTCGCCGGTGTCTTCGTCGCACGATCGGGGTTCTTCGATGCCGACTGAGACCCGGCCCACTCCCCCTCCCACCGCTCAGGCCGCGAAGTCGACGAGCCGAACCCGGCACGGGGAACGGCAGCAGCGCCGCCGGCCCCCGCGGAAGGTGGCCTCCCGGCTGCTGGCGGGCTCGGTGCTCACCGTCTTCGTGGTGTTCTTCGTCCTGCCGGTGCTGTGGCTGCTGCTCGCGGCGACCAAGACCGACCAGCAGCTCGTCCACGACAACCCGCTGTCCTTCGGGTCCTGGCACGCGCTGAAGGCCAACTGGCACGCGCTCACCGCCTTCCAGGACGACGCGATCCTGGTGTGGCTGCGCAACTCCGCCGTCTACGCCGCGATCTCCCTGGTCATCACGCTCTGCCTGGCCATTCCGGCCGGTTACGCGCTGGCGATGACCGAGTTCCGCGGCCGGCACACGCTGCTGATCGCGACCCTGGTCGTGATGCTGATGCCGAACGCCACGCTGGTGGTGCCGCTCTTCCTGGAGATCAACGCGGTGCATCTGATCGGCACGATGTGGTCGATCATCCTGCCGTACTCGTTCTACCCGTTCGGGGTGTACCTGACGTACATCTACTTCACCACCGCCGTGCCCAAGGACCTGCTGGCCGCGGCGCGGATGGACGGCTGCTCCGAGTTCGGTGTGTTCCGTCATGTGGCCCTGCCGCTGGCCACCCCCGTCATCGCGCTCGTCGGGTTCTTCAGCTTCGTCGCCAATTGGACGAACTACTTCCTGCCCTACGTGATGCTCCCCGAGAGCGACCAGATGCCCGTCCAGGTGGGCGTCGGCAGCCTCCTCAGCAACGTGCCGTCGTTCAACCCGACCGTCGGCGCCCTCGCGATCGAACGCCCGCAGTTGGCACTGGCGACGCTGGTGGCCATCACACCGGTACTCGTCGTGTTCCTGTTCGCCCAGCGCTTCCTGGTCAGCGGAATGCTCGCCGGCGCCACCAAGGAGTAACAGCTCTCATGCCCTACAGCCCCGACCCCCACGCATCCGGCGCAGAGACCCCGGCCTCCGACCGGCCCCAACCCGACGTCACGGCCGGAGTCCCGCTGCTCGAACCACCCGGCTGGGCCATCGCACAGCGCTCGCTGTTCGACCTCCTCGACCACGCCTGGCGCCGCTTCGCCCGCGACTTCACCGGCCCCGACGGACGCCTGAACTACACCGGCCCGCTGACCACCCGCGACGGCGTGGACGACTTCTACGAGGTCTTCTTCAACTGGCCCCAGCTGTACCTCCTCGGCGGCGCCGACGACCTGCTGCCCGCCAGCGAGAAGCACTGGGAGGGCGTCACCAGGCAGCTGACCGAACTGGACATGCTGCGCGACGAGTACGAGCGCGGCTACGACTGGTTCCACCAGGGCGAGAGCCTGCTCCTGCTCTACTTCCTGTGCATGGCTGCCCCCGACCGGTGGCGTGAGCGCGCCCTGCGCTTCGCCGAGCTGTACGTCGACCCCGCCAAGGGCAACTACGACCCCGGGCACCGCATCATCACCCGCCCCCACAACGGCAGCGACCCCGAGCGCACCGGCCTGTTCGACGGTGACGTGTACCCGTGGCTGCTGAAGGAGGCCGAGACCTACGGCTACCCGCTCGAATGGCTGCCCGAGGCCCAGGACGGTCCGTACCCCCTCTCGGCGGACCCGCGGCTCGGCGACCAGATGCGCGACCGGATGGGCGTCGGCGACACCACGATGAACCTGGCCGCGGCCGGTCTGGTCCTCAACGCCTGGATCCTGTCCGGCGAGGAGCGCTACCGGGACTGGATCGTCGAGTACGTGGACGCCTGGCGCGAGCGCACCCGCGAGAACGGCGGCCTGATCCCGGACAACGTCGGCCCGGACGGGGTCGTCGGCAGCCTGCTGGACGGGCGCTGGTACGGCGGCCACTACGGCTGGTCCTGGCCCCACGGCTGGCACAGCCTCGGCCACGCGGCCTGCGTGGGGGCGCTCGCGGCGGCCACGGTCACCGGCGACGACGACTACCTCTCCATGGTCGCGACCTCCCTCGACACCCTCATCGCCCAGGCCAAGGTCATGCCCCACACGGAGGCCGACTCCAGCCTGCCCTCCAAGTGGGCTGTCGAACTCGGTCCGGACCGGCACACGCCCACCCTCCACCTGCCGTTCCGCCACAACGACTCCGGCTGGTTCGACTACAACCCGGCCACGCCCCCCGTACCGGTGGCCCTGTGGCACCACACCTCCTCCCAGGCCGACCGCGCCCGGCTGGAGGGACTGCGCGAAGCGGACGCGATCGACTGGCGCACCGTGCGGCCGTTCCGGTCCAAGGAGGACTCCGGGCACGAGAAGGCGTGGTTCGCCTTCCTCGCCGGCGACGACCCCGACTACCCCGAGCGCATCCTCGCCACCGCCCAGGCGCAGATACGGCACCGGCTGCGGCGCATCGACCGCTACCGCGACCTGGACGTGCCCGAGGCCGACATCCATGTGTGGCAGCTGTGCAACCCGGTGGTCACCGAGGCCCTGGTGCAACTGACCTGGGGCGGCCCGCAGGTGCTGTACCAGGGCGGTCTCCAGCAGGCGCGGCTGCGCTACCACGACGCCGAAGCCCGCCGCGCAGGCCTGCCCGCCGACGTCGCCGCGCTGGTCACCTCCATCGACCCCGAGGCGACCACCGTCGAGCTGGTCAACCTGGCCCCCGAGACCGACCGCACGGTCATCGTCCAGGCGGGCGCGTTCGCCGAGCACACCATCACCGACGTCCGGTACACGACGTGCACGGACGACGGCTGGATCGGCGACATGTACGACTACGGCCACTCCGAGCCGGTGGTCTCCGAGGCCGAGGCCCCTTGCGACGGCCCGTACCTGACGGTCCGGCTGCCCGCTTCCACCCGTATCCGGCTGACCCTGCGACTGGGGTTGCGCACCCGCACACCCAGCTACCGCACACCGTTCGACAGGTCCCGCTCCGACGACACGACAGGGGAATCGGCATGAAGCGCATCGCCCAGACCATCAGGCTCCGCCCCGAGCACCGCGAGGAGTACCTCCGGCTGCACTCGGCGGTATGGCCCGGCGTCGAGGCCGCCCTGCTCCGCGCGAACATCCGCAACTACAGCATCTACCTCCACGGTGACGTGCTGTTCGCGTACATGGAGTACATCGGCGACGACTTCGAGGCGGACATGGCGTCCATCGAGGCCGACCCCGAGACCCAGCGCTGGTGGAAGCACACCGATCCGTGCCAGGAACCCTTCCCCGACCGGGGCGAGGGACGGCAGTGGACCGAGCTCCCCGAGGTATGGCACCTCAGCCCGCCCGCCGACGACGCCACCGCCTGACCCGGCCCGCACCAGTCCGACCCCACTTGGATCACCTCGTGAACGCACCCGTGCTCATCGACGCCCACCACCACCTGTGGGACCTCGACCACCGTCCCCAGCCGTGGCTGGACGACCCCGGCGTGGCGTCGATCCGCCGCACCTTCAACCCCGAGGACCTGCGCTCCTCCGCCACCCGGCCCATCGCGGGCCGGCGACTGCACGGCACGGTCGTCGTCCAGTGCGTCGCGGAGGTCGCCGAGACCGAGGACCTGCTCGCGCTCGCCGAGCGGGAGCCCCTGGTCCAGGCCGTGGTCGGCTGGGCCGACCTCACGTCACCGGCCGTCGGTGACGTACTCGACAAGCTGCGAGCCGGGCCGGGCGGCGGACACCTGCGCTCCCTGCGGCACCTCGTCCAGGGCGAGACGGACCCGAACTGGCTGCAACGCCCCGACGTGGAACGCGGGTTGAGGACGGCCCGGGACCGCGGACTGCGCTACGACGTCCTCGTGCGCGACCACCAGCTCGACCAGGCGATCCGGCTCGCGGAACGCTTCCCCGACCTGCCCCAGGTCCTCGACCACGCGGGCAAGCCGGACCTCGTCGGGCAGGACCTCACCGCCTGGGAACGCGGGATCCGACGGCTGGCCGCACACCCGCACGTGGTGTGCAAGGTCTCCGGTCTGGTCACCGAGGCCGACCACACCCACTGGACAACCGCCGACATCCGCCCCGCCTGGGACGTCCTGGTCTCCGCCTTCGGCCCGGAGCGGCTGATGTTCGGCTCGGACTGGCCGGTCGCCAACCTCGCCGGGGGCTGGAACCGTTGGGCCGCCACCGTGGACGAACTTCTCACCGGCTGGAACGCCGACGACGTCCAGGCGCTCCTCGCCGGCACCGCGAGCACGTTCTACGGCCTCGCCGCGGCGGCCGCGGAGAGCGACACCACGGCCCCTGCGGCCTGATCCCTCCGCTCCCCTCCCGAACCCGCACGAACCAGCGCCGGACCCACCGCCCCGGATGCCGAGCCAGTCGGCATCCGTGGGTGCCGTCCGCGCCGAAGGGACCCTGACCCCCATGACACTTGCCGCCCGCTATCTGTCCGCCCGCACCCTGGACACGGCCCCCGCCCCCAGCGCGGCACCGGGCCCCGGTGAGGTGGAGCTGGCCCCCGCCTTCGTCGGCATCTGCGGCACCGACCTGCACATCTTCCACGGCGACATGGACGCCCGGGTCACCGCGCCCGCCGTCCTCGGACACGAGATGTCCGGACGGATCGTGCGGGTGGGCCCGGACGTCGAGGACTGGGCCCCCGGTGACGCGGTCACCGTGATGCCGCTGCGCTGGGACGACACCTGCCCTGCCTGCCGCAACGGCCATCAGCACATCTGCCAGCACCTGGACTTCATCGGCATCGACTCCCCCGGCGCCATGCAGCAGCGCTGGACCGTCCCCGCCGCCACGCTCATACGGCTGCCGGACTCCCTGCCGCTGGACCGGGCCGCCCTCGTGGAGCCCACCGCGGTCGCGGTGCACGACGTCGGCCGGGCCGGGGTGCGCGAGGGCGAGCGGGTCGTCGTGGTCGGCGGCGGCCCGGTCGGCGTCCTGATCGCCCTGGTCGCCCAAGCCGCCGGCGGGGACGTGCGGGTGGTGGAGCTGAGCGCCCACCGGAAGCTGCTCGCCGAGGAGTTGGGCCTCACCGTATGGGACCCGGCCGCCGAGGACCTGGCCGCACTCGTGCGGGAGTGGACCGGGGACGCGGGAGCGGACGTCGCCTTCGAGGTGTCCGGCGCGCAAGGCGGCGTGGACACCGCCGTCGACGTGCTCGGTGTGCGCGGCCGGCTGTGCCTGGTCGCGATCCACTCCCGGCCCCGGGAGGTGAACCTGCACCGCTTCTTCTGGCGCGAACTCACCCTCGTCGGCGCCCGGTTGTACGAGCGCTCCGACTTCGAGCGGGCGGTGACCCTGGTGGCCGACGGCACGATCCCCGCGGACCGGCTGATCAGCAAGGTCGTCCCGCTCACCCAGGCACCGGCCGCCTTCGAGGCGCTGGAGGGCGGCGGCAACGTGATGAAGATCCTGGTGGACTGCACCGACGAGGCCCGGGAGGCCGCCGTATGAACGCCTTCGACCTCAGCGGACGGCTCGCCGTCGTCACCGGCGCCCGGCGCGGTATCGGCCGGGCCATGGCCCGCGCGCTCGCCGAGGCCGGCGCGGACGTCATCGGGGTGAGCGCCTCGCTGGAGGAGTCCGGCAGCGCGGTGGAGAAGGACGTCACCGCCGCCGGCCGCACCTTCGAGGCGATCCGCACCGACTTCGCCGACCCCCAGGCGGTCCGGGCCCTGGGCGCGGACCTCGCGGGCCGGGAGCGGCCGGTGGACATCCTGGTCAACAACGCGGGCACCATCCGCCGGGCCCCCGCCGCCGAACACCCGGACGCGGACTGGGACCTGGTCCTCCAGGTCAACCTGAGCGCCCAGTTCGCGCTGGCCCGCGCGGTCGGTGCGTCGATGGTGGCGCGCGGCCGGGGCAAGGTCATCTTCACCGCATCCCTGCTCAGCTTCCAGGGCGGCATCACCGTCCCCGGCTACACCGCCGCCAAGCACGGCATCGCGGGCCTGACCAAGGCGCTGGCCAACGAGTGGGCGCCGCACGGCGTCAACGTCAACGCCCTCGCGCCCGGTTACATCGCCACCGACAACACCCAGGCCCTCCAGGACGACCCCGTGCGCAGCAAGGCGATCCTGGACCGCATCCCGGCCGCACGCTGGGGCAGCGCCGACGACCTCGCGGGTGCCACCGTGTTCCTGGCCTCCGATGCCGCCGCCTACGTCCACGGCACCGTTCTCCCGGTCGACGGCGGATGGCTGGGCCGATGACCGCCCCCCTCGCCGAGCTGCTCGCCGAGGCGCGGATCGTGCCGGTCCTGACCGTGCCCGACCCCCGCACGGCCGCGCCGCTGGCCCGCGCCCTGGCGGCAGGGGGTGCCCGCTGCGCGGAGGTCACCTTCCGCACCCCGGACGCCGAGCAGGTCGTGAAGGCGATGGCCGCCGAGGGCGGTCTGGTCGTCGGCGCCGGCACGGTGCTGACCGCCGAGCAGGCGGAACGGGCCGTGGCGGCCGGCGCGCGCTTCCTCGTCTCGCCCGGCCTCGACGACCAAGTCCTCGACGCGGCAAGGGCGTTGGGCGTGCCGATCGCGCCGGGCGTGGCGACGGCCACCGAGCTGATGCGCGCGGTCAGGGCGGGCATCGACACGGTCAAGCTGTTCCCCGCCGAGCCGCTCGGGGGCCGGGCGATGCTGCGGGCGCTCGCCGCGCCCTTCCCCGGGGTGCGGTTCATGCCGACCGGCGGGATCGACGCCGCCGCGCTGCCCGGCTATCTGTCCGAACCGGCGGTCCTGGCCGTGGGCGGCAGCTGGATGGCCACCCCCGCCCTCCTCGCGAGCGGCGACTACGAGGAGATCCGCCGGCTGACCGCCGAGGCCGTGGAGCGGAGCGTGCCATGACCGACGTGATCGCCCTCGGCGAGGTCATGCTGCGCCTCGACCCCGGTGAGGGCCGCATCCGTACCGCCCGCAGCTTCCAGGTGTGGGAGGGCGGCGGCGAGTACAACGTCGTGCGCGGCCTGCGCCGCTGCTTCGGACTGCGCACCGCCGTCGTCACCGCCCTGGCCGACAACGCGGTCGGACGCCTCGTCGAGGACCTGATCCTCCAGGGCGGGGTGGACGCCTCCAGGATCTGCTGGATCCCCGACGACGGCATCGGCCGCACCGCCCGCAACGGTCTCAACTTCGTCGAGCGCGGCTACGGCATCCGCGGCGCGCTCGGTGTCAGCGACCGCGCCCGCACCGCCGTCTCCCAGCTCCGCAAGGGCGATGTGGACTGGGACGCGGTGTTCTCGGGCGGGGCCCGCTGGTTCCACACCGGCGGGATCTTCGCGGGCCTGTCGGAGACCACGGCCGACGTGGCCGACGAGGCGATGGCGGCCGCGCGCCGGCACGGCCTGACCGTCTCCTACGACCCGAACTACCGGCCCAGCCTGTGGGCCGACCGCGGCGGGCCGGAGGGAGCCCGCGAGGTCGACCTGCGGCTGGCCCGGCACGCCGACGTCGTGGTGGGGGCCCTCGGCCTCGCGGGCGAGCATCCGGGCGCCGTACGGTTCACGGCCGACGAGGTTCCCGACGCGCTCGCCGCGGTGGCCGAGCTGCTGCCCGGTGCCGGTGTGCTCGCGACGACTCTGCGCGAGGTGCCCTCGGCGGGTGTGAACGACTGGAGCTCGGCCGCATGGTCGGCCGAGACGGGCTGCATCGCCGGTCCGCGTATGCCCGGCCTGCACGTCCTGGACCGCATCGGCTCCGGCGACGGCTTCGCCGCCGGACTGATCCACGGCCTGCTCGCCAGCCACTCCCTGGAACGCGCCCTCGCCTACGGCACCGCCCACGGTGCCCTCGTCATGACCACTCCCGGCGATGTCTCCATGGCCACTCTCTCCGAGGTCGAGGCGCTCGTCGACGGCGGCTCGGCCCACGTCCGACGCTGACCGGCGTCCCCACCCCCGTCCCAGGAGCACGTCATGCACCACCGGAAGATCTCGCACACGCCGGTCGGCGTCACCGAGCTCGGCTTCGGCGCCGCGGTGATCGGCAACCTGTACCGGGTCACCGCCCCCCAGGCCGCGGCGGCCGCGATCGACGCCGCCTGGGACGCCGGTATCCGCTGCTTCGACACCGCACCGCACTACGGCCTCGGCCTCTCCGAACGCCGGCTCGGTGCCGCCCTTCGCGACCGCCCACGCCACGAGTACGTCGTCTCCTCCAAGGTGGGCCGCCTCCTGGTCCCCAACGAGGACCCGCGGGGCGTCGACGACGAGGGGTTCGTCGTACGGGACGACCTTCGCCGCCAGTGGGACTTCAGCCGCGACGGCGTACTCCGCTCCCTGGAGGAGACGCTGGAACGCACCGGACTGGACCGCATCGACATCGTCTACCTCCACGACCCCGACGACCACTGGCAGCAGGCCGCCGACGAGGCCATGCCCGCGCTCGCCGAACTCCGCGACCAGGGCGTGATCGGGGCGATCGGCGCCGGGATGAACCAGTCCGCCATGCTCGCCCGTTTCCTGCGCGAGACCGCCGCCGACGTGGTGATGCTGGCCGGGCGCTACACCCTGCTCGACCAGTCCGCGCTCGACGACGTCCTGCCCGCCGCGCAGGCCCACGGCAAGAGCGTGGTCGCGGTCGGCGTCTTCAACTCCGGTCTGCTCTCCGAGGACCGGCCCGCCGAGGGCATGAAGTACGACTACCAGGACGCCCCGACCGACCTCGTACGGCGGGCCCTGGCCATCGCCGAGGTCTGCGAGCGCCACGGCACCACCCTTCCGGCCGCCGCCATCGCCTTTCCCTTCGCCCACCCCGCCGTCGTCAACGTCACCCTGGGCATGCGCACCGCGGAACAGGTCCGGCGCAACGTCGAACTGCACGCTCGGCCCATCCCCGGCGGCCTCTGGGACGAGCTGCGCGCGCAGGGGCTGATCAGGACCGACGTGCCCACCACGAACGAGGAGCGGTACCCCCGCCGTTCCTGATCGGCACGACAGCACCACGCCGTCGTCCGAGCACACCTTCTGGAGCCGCCATGTCCACGTCCCCCGCCACCCGCACCCCGAAGAGGGGCAGACCCTCCGCCTCCCGCGGCCTGCGCCTCCTCCCGGCAGCCCTCACGATGGCGCTCTCGGCCACCGTGCTGACCTCCCTCACCACATCGGCCCCTGCCTCGGCCGCGACCCAGGCCACCTATTACGTCGCCCCCAACGGCGACGACGCCGACGCCGGTACGATCTCGGCGCCGTTCAGGACCCTGCAACACGCGCGGGACGTCGTGCGCACGGTCAACGGCAACATGACCGGAGACATCGACGTCCTCCTCCGGGGCGGCACCTACCCGGTGAGCAGCACCATCAGCTTCACCTCGGCCGACTCGGGCACGAACGGGCACAAGATCGTGTACGCCGCCTACCCCGGCGAGAAGCCGGTCCTGGACGGCGGTGTCCCGGTGACCGGCTGGACCCAGCAGAGCGGGAACATCTGGAAGGCCACTCTCAACCGCGACAACAAGCTCCGCGCGCTCTACGTCAACGGCAAGCGCGCCCAGATGGCCTCCAAGACGATCAACTCGGCCGGCTGCTACGCGAATTACAGCTTCCCGTCCCCCACGCCTTCCTGGGCCTGGGACTCGCCGAAGACGACGTGCGACCAGATCAAGTACAGCCTCTCCGACCTGCCCGCCGTCGCCTCCGACCAGGACGACGTCGAGATCAGGACGGCGACGACCTGGACCACGGCCATCGTGGGCGTCAGCCGGATCACCACGAGCTCGGACGGCGCCAACCGCGTGGCCCGGCTCCAGGAGCCGGGCGCCGCGATAGCCCAGGCCGCGTACAACGCCAACTTCCAGGCCACCGGCACCCAGACGTTCATGAACGCGTACGAGTTCCTGGACCAGCCGGGCGAGTTCTACTTCGACAAGTCCACCCACACGGTCTACTACTACAAGGCCGCCTCGGACGACATGACGACCGCTCAGGTCTTCGCGCCGCACAACGTGCCCACCATCATCAAGATCGCCGGCACGTCCACGACCGGCCACGCGAAGAACATCACCTTGTCCGGTCTCACGGTCCAGGACTCCGACTGGAACCTCACCGATGTGGCGGGTTCCGTGTTCCGGCAGGGCCAGCAGGGCAACGCGAGCGCGAACGTGTACACGACGCAGAACTTCCACGCCTACTCGTACCGCAACGTCGACCTGCCACCCGCGGCCGTCCGGATCGAGAGCGCCGACGGGATCACCGTGCAACGCAACACGGTGCAGCACACCGGCGCCGACGGGATCACCCTGGCCAACGACGTGACGAACTCCCAGGTGACCGGCAATTACACCCATGACATCGCCGGATCGGCCCTCACCGTGGGGCACCCCCAGCACGTGTACATCGGAAACGCGGACCCCGACCCGAACGACCCCCACGAGAAGTACCCGGCGAACGTCGAGGGCGTCTGCAAGAACATCACCGTCACGGACAACTACCTCTACGACAGCGCGGTGCTGTTCCAGGGCTCCAGCCCTGTCTCGGCGTACTTCGTCGACACCCTGGACCTGGAGCACAACCGGATCGAGAAGTCCCCGTGGGCGGGCATCACGCTCGGCTGGGGATGGGACAACTTCGACGGTACGCAGAACTCCAACGTCATCCATCCCGGGTCGCCGACCACGACGGCGAGGAACAACACCGTCAAGTACAACGAACTCCTCGACACCATGCAGCTGCTCGGGGACTCCGCTCCCATCTACACGCTCGGCAGCCAGCCGGGCACCGAGATCAGCGACAACTTCATCCAGGGTGAGCCGGCCGGCCACCGGTACGGGATCCACCCCGACGAGGGGTCCGCGTACATCAACGAGCACGACAACGTCCTCGACGTGGACCCGAACGTCATGTGGGTCATGAACACCGGCACCTGGGGACGGCAGCACGACCTGACCGTCACCAACACCTACGGCCCGCGCAACACGATCTTCAGCAAGAGCGTCACCAGCAGCACCATCGACAACGTGCGGGTGTACCGCGACAACGTGTGGCCTTCGCAGGCCTACGGCATCGCCGTGAAGGCGGGCCTGGAGGACGCCTACAAGGACCTCGTCCCCGCCGCCCATACGACCGCTCAGGACTACGCGCTGCCCACCAGCGTCTTCACCGGCAAGGGAGACGTGACCCTTCCGGTGCGCAGCCCGGGAGACCCGACGAAGACGCTCTGGCTGGCTCCCTCCGGTACGACGACGTTCACCGCCGGTCCCACCATGACCATCGCGAGCGGCACGGCGAGCAGCATCAACATCCCGCAGGCGGCCGGTGACTACCGCCTCTACGTCCTCGACGCCCAGGGGAACTCCTCCGCCGCCTCGAAGGCGCTCGTACGGCAGCGCTGGAACCACGTCGACGACAAGGCGGCCGGGGTGACCTACTCCGGCACCTGGTCGAACTGGAACGACACCAAGGACATGAACGGGTCCGAGAAGTTCACGAGCACGGCGGGCAACTACGCCGCGTTCTCGTTCACCGGCTCGGGCGTGCGCTACCTGAGCATGACGCAGCCGAACATGGGCAAGGTCGACGTCTACCTCGACGGCACCCTCGCCCAGGCGGGCATCGACGCCTACGCCTCGACGGTGACCAAGCAGGTGCCGCTGTTCGAGAAGACGGACCTCGCCGCAGGCCCCCACACGATCAGGGTGGTGTGCACCGGCACGAAGAGCGCCGCCTCCTCCGGCACCGTCTGCGCGGTCGACGCGTTCGCCTCCCTCGGGTTCCCCGCGACGAACGCCAACTACAAGATCGTCAACAAGGGCAGTGCCAAGGCGGTCGACGTGTCGGGCGGATCGACGTCCGCGGGAGCCAACGTCATCCAGTGGACCGACAGCGGAGCCGTCAACCAGAACTGGATCTTCAGCCCGGTGGGTGACGGCAGCTACCAGATCGTCAGCCGGAACAGCGCCCTGGTGATGGACGTCAGCGGTGGCGTGACCACGGACGGCGCGAACATCGTCCAGTCGTCCGACACCGACGTCGCGAACCAGCGCTGGACCCTGACCTCGACCGGAAACGGCTACTACAAGATCAGGAACGTGAAGAGCAACGACCTGCTCAGCGTGTCCTCCGGAGGCACTCAGCTCGTCCAGTCGGCGGACATCGGCGCCGACAGCCAGCTGTGGAAGATCGTGAACGTGGACTGACACCCCACATGAACCACTCGGCGGCCGCCCCGTGAACGGGGCGGCCGCCGGGCGTTCGGTGCCCTTCGATTCACTCGGTCACTGGATGGTCCACGCCTGGTTCGACTGGTTCAGTGCCATCCACTGGGCGATGGCGGCCCCGTTGGCCGTCGAGCCGGCGCTGACCTCGAGGACCTGCTTGGTCTCGAAGTTGCGGATGAGATATCCGCCGCTGGTCGGCTCGAAGTACCACAGCTGGTTGCTGCCGCCGTTGTAGGTGTACTGCTGGAGGTTGGTCCCTCGGTAGTGCGTCGCGCCGTTGATGTCGAGGGCCTTGCCGCTGTTCCTGTTGACGATCTTGTAGAGCTGGCCGCTGACCTGGACGATGGTCCACTGCTGGTTGGTGCCGCTGTTGGCCGGCCACTGGACGACGCTCCCGCCGTCGGCGGTGGAGGCCTGGTAGACGTCCGCCAGCTGTCCGCTGTTGACGTTCTTGATGGTGTAGTACGTCGTCGGGTTGACGTTCGGCGTGCCGGTCGCGTCCTCCAGCGCACCGCCGGCCTGCTGCACGCTGAAGTCGGCGATGAAGAAGTAGGCGCCGTCGGTCTTGGCGACCCGCACGTAGCGGAACTTCTGGCGCGCGTCGATGGTGCCCGTGAGTGTCGAGGCGAGCGGCAGGGTGGTGGCGCCCTGGCGTCCCAGCACGGTGTAGGTGGCGAAGGAAGGGTCGTTGGAGCCGCGGATCTCGAACCGGCTTCGCGTCTCGGGCTGGTCGAGGTCCTGTCGCGTCGTCAGGGAGAACTGGCCGAGCCGGTAGGCCTGGCCGAGGTCGGCCTGCCACCAGGCCGAGGTGTCGCTCCCGGTCGGCGACCAGCCGGTGGAGCTGCTGTTGTCGTTGCCGTTCGCGGCAGGCGTCCCGGAACCGTAGACCGACGACGAGGATGCCGGCTTGTTGTAGGCGAGGTTGATCTTGGCTGCCAGCCCCTGGTAGGCGGACTCCAGCCCGGAGGCCTTGATCACCGAGTCACCGGACGTGGTGTTGTTGGTGAGCGTGACGTTGGAGCCGTTGCGGTTCTGGTTGATGAATCCGTCCGTGTGCGACAGCACGTTGTTCGACAGGGTCATGTTGTCCGACCCCTCGTCCGTGTAGAGGCCGGCCACGGCCGAGCCGCAAGCGGCAGGCGAACGCTGCACGTCGTGGATGTAGTTGCCGTTGATGACGGTGCCCGGGTCGTTGGACAGGTGGTAGATGGCGGCCGAGTCGCACAGCCGGTTCATCACGTTGCCGATCCGGTTGTAGCTAGTCCTCGCCGATCCGGGTGATCAGGTTGTTCTTGACGGTGACGTTCTTGACCACCTCCCGGGCGTCCTCACCTGCGGGTGAGGCGGGCGGGTTGTAGACGGTGTGGTACTCCACGGTCGGGTCGGAGAACTTGCCGACCATGATGCCGTTGCCGGCGATGTCGGATATGAGGTTGCCGGTCACCGTGCTGTCGTGCACGCCGTGGGACAGGTCCAGGGCGCTGGCGCCCATCTGCGTGAAGGTGTTGCCGGTGAAGGTGACGCGGTCGGCGTCCGCGGCCTGGACCCCGGCCGGCGGACGGCCTACATACTGCTGGTTGGAGTTGTTGGCCGAGAGGTTGTAGTTGCCGCCCTGGGCGTTGAGGTAGCCGTTGTTCGTCGCTTCCATCCAGGTGGTCCGGGTGAAGGTGATCCCGGAGAAGCGCAGGTCGTGGGCGGGACTGTCGAGGCTCGTGCCCTTGATGTCGAGGAGCGTGGGCAGCGTGGGGGCCTGCACGGTGGCCGTGGACATGTCCTCGCCGGGGCGGGGCTTGTAGTAGACGGTCTGCGCGGCGGTGTCGACGTAGAACTCACCCGGTTCGTTGAGGAACTCGTGGGCGTTCTCGAAGTGCAGCGGAGAGCCGTCGGCGAGGACCGGGAAGGGCCGCTGGAAGAGGATCCCGGCCTCGTGGTCCTGGATCGACACGTTGGCGATGCCGCCCGCGGAGGTGAACGACTTCAGCCGCAGGTAGCTCTCGCCCCACTGCGTCTCCAGCATCATC